>NZ_BTGM01000002.1:0-427500 GCF_042851825.1 Qipengyuania sp. MTN3-11
TAGTAGCCGCTGTTCGATGCCGCGCCGTAGTCGCCGCTGTTCGATGCCGCGCCGCGAGTGCCGCTGTTCGATGCCGCGCCGTAGTCGCCGCTGTTCGATGCCGCGCCCTTGGCCTTCTTGACGCACCAGTCAGCAACGCGGCGCATGATCTCGCCCATGCTGATCTCGACGCCAATCGTGAGACTGGCGCTAGCGATCTTGTTGCCTTGGCGATCGGTAGCCCCGCCCGCCGTCACATCGAAATAGCGGGACACGTTCGGCGCATAATACTCGAACACCGCATGGGGCGGAGTGTCTTCATCGGTCGGGTAGCTGTGGAAACCATTGCTGCAAGCGACGATCTTGCCGGGCTGCTCGTAGGTCTTGCCGACCTCGAACTGAAACCCGCGACAGGTCATGTCACGGTCCATGCCCTTTATGGCCGCGAAGGTCGGCAGTTCCGCCTTCTTAGAAGCGGGCTTTTTCTTCGCAGGGGTCTTGGTAGCCACGCTGCCATCTCCTCGTTGCCATCCCGGTGTGGGAGGCTTCGAGGGCCGTGTTCGCAGATTGCGAATGTCAGGTCAAGGATTAATTTCGCAAGATGCGAATACTACGGCTCGCCATACTCCGGCTTGCACATCTCACGCGGGGCAGCGGCCCCAACGGTCCCGGGTGGATAGTAGTAGGTTGACGCTTCCTCGGGGGTGAAGTCATACGATGAGAGAACATCGCCTTCTGCGTTATAGGTCAGGCGGCTAAGCGTCTTGGTCTCCCCGGTATCGCAATTAGTCCAGACCAACTCCTTGGCACTGCGGTAGGCTACCGTCTTATCGAGCGCCGCTCCAATAGATACCCAACCGATGCGGGCTTCTTTAGGGCCTTTCACACTCTCGGCATCGAGATAGTAACCAGAGCCATTCTTGGTTTCGGTCAGAGACACGAGCCCGGTAGGCCGTGAAGGTTCTGGCTGTGGGAGTGGCTGGGGAACAGCAACCACCGCCGCGCTATCATCGCGCTCGCGTATTTCATATTTGTCATAGGCATACCAACCGAGCACACCGAGGCTGATGACAGCGATCCAGCACCCGACATCGTCGTTATCAGCCATCTGTTCCGCTACGAACCAAGGTCTTGGCTATGTCGGTGATCTGCTTTTTTTCTCGATCATTGGCGCTCAGCCAGGTTTCCAGGAGATCGGCATCCAGTTCGCGCGGATCATGATCCAGTAGTAGTCCTGGTGTAGTGCTCAGTGCATCGGCTAGTCGCCGCAACCATTTCGCAGATAGAGCCCGATTGCTGTTAGCGAGATCGCTCACCATGCCGGGGGTCACGTTACCCCCCAAGCGTTCAGCAAGCTCCACACCCTTTACGCCCCGGTAGTCCATCCACGCGCGTAGATGATTGGGTCCACCGTTTTTCTCAGTTGAGTCGGCCATGTCCGCATTCTGCGATATCGGCTGACCAAGGTAATTACCGACTCTGCGAAAATTGGCCCTTGCATTGATATTCGCAATCTGCGAATGTTTGCTCATGGCAGAGATCATCTCATACACCGATCTGGCGACAAAAGCGGGTATCAGCCCGTCTTACGCCAACCAAATCATCAACGGCGCGCGGACACCTCCCCGCCCGCTGGCGATCCACATCTACAACAAGACCAACTGGAAGCACGATAGCATCGCGGCGCTGACCGACGAGCAGATTGACATGCTTGCGGCACTGGACCCGTGGACGCCTCAAGACAAGCGCCCCGATGCATCGGAGGCGGCATGACCCCGGCGGACTTCAACCGCGCGATGGCTCATCCGGGCTGGGATGACCTGCTTCAATCGCTTGAGCGGTCCGGTGGAGAGCTTTCGCAAGCCCGCCGGGTTCAATGCGATCGGTGTCATCGAGCAACTCCGCGAGGGCTCTCATGGATCGCACGATTGACTGCGCTCGTCCGTCGTCGAGCAACCCCGCTTCTTCGATTGCAAGGGCGCAGTGCGCAGAAATCATTATCATCTGCGCCTGCATCTTCGCGACGTGAACAAGCGCAAGGTTCGTCGGCTCTATGTCGTTCATCAGATAGCCTTCCGGTCGGTTCCCGAATCCCGACCGTAGCCAAAGCCGGGAGCGTGACAAGCGCTCCCGGTGGAGGCCAAGCATGACCCTTCCCCAAGTCTTCATCCGCAACGAGCGCGTCGTGATGCTGGCAACCCGCCTGCCCCGCGAGGCCAACGACACCAAGCACTCCGCCAAGGTCGCCAACCCTCAGCATGAAGGGGGCCGGTGATGGGCAACGATGACTGGCAGGTCGGGGACTTGGCGTTGTGCATAAAGAGCGGAATTAGGACCGTGGCAGGCCGTATCTACACCGTTCGCGCAGTCTTGTTGCCCGGCTATCGCCAGACAGACGATGGCAGGCGGGTGTTTCGATACAAGACGGGCCTCAGCCTTCTTTTCGAAGGTATGAAAGATGACGGCACCAGCTCCGGTGCCTCCCGCTTCCGCAAAATCCGCCCCCACACCCCCGACGAGGAAGATCGCGAGACTATCGCGCTCCTGAACGGCGCTCCTGTCAAGCAGCCCGTCACGGCATCGCTCCACGATCCCCGCAGCAATCTCACCGAACAAGCGCCCGCCCCCACTCCTCCGGGCGCTTCCACCCCGGCCTGTCGCAACAGCGCGGCAGTCGCCGGGGTGGGTTGTGAGCTTCCTTTCCATTCCTCGGAGCTACGCAATGTCCGCTAATCCGTCAGCGTCCACTTCCGCTATCTGCGGGCATGATAGGGTCTGCGGCGTCGTCCAGGGCCTTCTCCGCGCTGCACAGGCAAGCGGGTGGACCGACGATACCCTGAGCGCTGCCAGCGGTGTCCCTGCGCGCACGATTAAGTCCTACCGGGTGGAAGGCAAGGAGCCCTCGCTTTCGAATGCCCTGTCGATTGCCTGTGTGCTGGGCGCGCGTGCCATCAACGGGGTGCTTTCGATCATCGGTTACGGCGGTGCCAAGCCGCTCGACGAGGCCGATGAGGTCAACCCGAACCTGATTATCGCGAGCCTTCTGCCGCATGTCTCGACGATTGCCCTCGCTGCTGCGGACGGGCGGATCGACCACATCGAAAAGCCGGGCTGCACCACTGCGGCGGACCAAATCATCGCGACCGTGATGCCCCTGTCGAGCGCGGGGGCGGCGGAATGAGCCGGGTGGAGCACATCGGGCGCGCCACGCCGCTCGTTCGCATTTACGCGCTTTGCGAATACCCCTCGTGGGAGCCGCGCTATGTTGGCAAGACCATCCAGCACCTCAGTGCGCGCCATAAGGCGCACATCAGGGACGCCAAGCGCGGCGTCACTCGGCCTGTTGGCTATTGGCTGCGCAAGAAACTGGAGCGCGGAGAACGCTTAGCTATCAAGCTGCTCGAATGGGTTGAGCCCGGCGAAAATTGGCAGGCGCGCGAGCGGCACTGGATCGCGATGTATCGCGGAGGCGGGCGACTGCTCAATCTGACGAACGGCGGGGAAGGCCTGTCAGGCCACAAGTTCAGCGCCGAGCACCGCGATAAAATCGCAGCGGCCCTGCGCACGGGCGCGTCTTTTGACTGCCTGCATTGTGGTGCGAGCTTTTGGCGCAAGCGCAGCGCGATCAACCGCGGGCATGCCAAGTTTTGCTCGCGCCCCTGTTCCAACACCTACAACCGCGGAGGCCATCGTGGTTGAACCGGTTGTAATTGGACGAGCCCGACTGTTCCTTGGCGATTGCCGGGACATTCTGCCGACGCTGCCTAAGGTGGACCACACCATTATGGATCCGCCCTACGAAGCCGAGGCTCACACGCTGCAGCGCCGCAAATTGGGCAGGGCGATTGGCGGCGGTGAGCGAGAGATAGACGATGCCGCGTTATCCTTTCCCGCAATAACAGAGGAAACCCGAAGGGACGTTAGTGCTAACTGCAGCCGCCTGTCTCAGGGTTGGGTGCTAGCTTTTTGCCAAGCTGAAGCAGTCGCCACTTGGCGTGATTGTCTTGCAGAACACGGGGCTTCGTATCGCCGCGCAATGGTCTGGGTGAAGCCGGATGGCCTTCCGCAATACAGCGGAGACCGCCCCGGGATGGGATACGAAAGCATCGTCAGTGCATGGGCTGGTGAAGGCAAATCGTCATGGAATGGCGGCGGTCGTCATGGTGTTTTTGTGGTGCCGAAAGGCGAAGGTGTTAAGCCGCTTCACGAGACACAAAAGCCGCAGCGACTTATGCGGCAATTGGTCGAACTTTTCTCACACGAAGAGCAGACCATCCTCGACCCTTTCATGGGCAGCGGCACCACTGGCGTAGCAGCCGTGCAGATGGGCCGCGACTTCATCGGCATCGAACGCGAGCCGAAGTATTTCGACATAGCCTGCAACCGCATCGAGCAGGCCCAGCGCCAAGGCGACCTTTTCATTGAGGGAGCCGCAGCATGACCCGCCTCCGCATCGCCCTGTTCCTTCTCGCACCCCTCGCCATCGCTGCAACCATGCAGGTCTGCGGGGTGTGGTCGTGATCGGGCGCTTCGAAGATCGCCGTTCGATGGAAGAGGCCAGCGCCATCTTCCTTCGGGCCTTGCGCGGCAAACCGACGAGGATCGAGAACGTCGAAGAACCGCGCCTCGCGTGCGGCCACGACCGGAAGCACCGCTACATTTACAAGCGCCAAGAGGTTTGCCGCCTGTGCAAGGCTGAGCGCGACCGCGCCGCTCGCCTCCCCGACATGATCGAAAACACCCGCACCAAGCTCGCCATGCTCGAGCGTGAAGCGCGCCGCAGGGGACAGTTGAAATGAATTACGCCAACGCCCTCCGCAAGATCGCCAAGGACTTGCGCGATGCCGCCGAGGAGCCGGTCATCGACCGCTCCGCCGTCAACCTCGCCCTGCGCCGGATCGATGCCCAGGCCGAGATGATGGAGATCGACGCGAGCATCGTCCCCGAGGCGGAGCCCGCAAAATGATCGAGCTTCCTTTTCCCCCGTCCAGCCTCTCCGGCCACGCCAAGGGCAACTGGCACGGCAAGTCCGGCGTCACGAAGAAGTGGCGCAGCGATGCCTGCCTCGTGACCAAGGCCGCTGGCTATCCGCCGATGCCGACCGATGGCGACATCCACGTCCACATCACGTTCGTTCCGCCGGATCGGCGCGGCGACCGCGTGAATTTTCCGAACCGCTGCAAGCCGATTTTCGACGGTATCGCCGATGCCCTCGGCGTGAACGACAGCCGGTTCGTGCCCCACTTCTATTTCCGCGCTCCCGAAAAGCCCGGACGCCTCGAAATCAGGATCGGACAATGAACGCCTTTCAGCGCCACGGCATAACCCATCTGTCCGCTTCGTCGGTCAACTTGTTCGTCGCGCAACCCGCGCTCTGGTGTGCGTCATACCTCCTGGGCAAGCGCACCGCCGTAGGACCCGCCGCGCATCGCGGCACCGCGATCGAATGCGGAGTGGAGGCCGGACTGTTCGATCCGGATATGCCGCTCGAGGATTGCCAGGCCAAGGCGCTGGCCAAGTTCCATTCACTCACCCGCCTGTCCGCCGATCCACGCATTGAGAAAGAGCGCGAGGCTATCGAGCCGACCGTTGCCATCGCGCTCAATGAATTGCGTCAATACGGTGTGCCTCACAAGCCCGATGGCGAGCGCCAGCACAAGATCAGCTACATGGTCGAAGGCGTTCCGGTTCCGGTCTGGGGCTATCTCGATTTCGAGTTCGAACAGCACGGCATCATCGTCGATCTCAAGTCGACGCTTCGCATCCCTTCCGAAATCAGCGCCGCGCACGCGCGCCAGGGTGCGATCTACGCAGGACCGGGTGGCAACTGGCAGGTCCGGTTCGCCTACGCCTCGCCCAAAAAGATCAGTGTCTACGCGCTCGAGAACGTGGAGCAGCACCTGCGCGATTTCGTTTCTGCCGCACAGGCTATCGAGCGCCTGCTCGAGCTTTCCGACGATGGCGAGAAGCTGACCCGCTGCCTCGCGCCCGACCTCACCAGTTTTTACTGGGGCGATGCCTCTGCACGCGCCCTTGCCCACGAAATCTGGGGACCATCCCCCGATAGCGCGCCGCCCGCTGTCACGGCGGCAGTCAACGAGTGAAGAGGAAATAGATTATGGCTTTCATGTCCAACCCCGCGTCCGGTGACGGCGGCTTCATCCCCTACGTGAAATACAACGCGAAGGCGGGTCGCTGGTATACTAAGAAGGACGAGCCCGAGGCTGCCGAGTTCGAGGTCCAGAACATGACCGCGATCTTCGACATGAACAACCTCCAGACCGGGTGGTTCCTGTTCGCCGCGGGTGTCGCGCCGAGCAAGACGATGGACCCATCGCTGTCCGAACCGGCTCCCAAGCCGGGCGAGCAGCACAAGCGCGGTTTCCAGATCAACCTGTTCAGCGACAAGAACCTGCTCGGCGTCCGCGAGTTCTCCTCGACCGCCGGTTCGGTGATCGAGGCGATGAACGAGCTTCACGATCACTGGCTCTCCGGCAAGGACGCCAATCCCGGCAAGTTGCCCGTGGTCAAGTGCGTCGGCGTTCACCCCGTCACGAACAAGCACGGGACGAACTACCGGCCGCAGCTCGAGATCGTGTCCTGGGCGGATCGTCCGGCGGAACTGAACGACGCGGCACCCAAGCCCGTGCCTCCGGCACCGGCACCCGCCGCAACCGGTTCGGGGCACACCCCGCCTCCGGCCGCACCTGCACCGGCACCCGCCCCTGCTCCGGCCTCGGCGGGCGGTGACGATGATGTCGAGTTCTAGGCTTAAACCGTGACCGGGGCGGGTCGCTGATACCGGCCCGCCCCTCACAGCAACACGAGTGAAGAGAATCGTGGCAACCGTGGCGACATCGATCATGCAACCGGACGAGGACGCCATCAAGGCCCACCTCGAATTGCTCTTCGCGCCGCTGCGCGATGTCTATGCCGGTGGCCTGATCGAGATATGCCACGGGCCATCCAAGCCCGACCGGGCAGCCTATTTCACCATTCACAAGGACGGTGTCGCGGATGCGACCGCCTTTGCCGCCGCGCGTGCCCGCGCAGGCGAGAATGTCTATGTCGGGGTCAATCCCCGCAAGCCGCGCGCCGACAGCACCCAGCGTGCCAATGACGAGGATGTCGGGATTGCCATCTGGCAGTTTGCCGACATCGATAAGGAAGAGAGCCTTCTGGGCCTCGGCAAGAAGCTGCGCGCCCTCCCGCCCTATTTCACCGCCGACACCGGCACCGTGCCCCATCGCCGGCCGCACCTCTATTGGCTGCTCGACGAGCCGGTTCGCAATCTCGCGGCATGGACCGAGCGCCAGCGCGGCTTAGCGCAGGTTCTCGGCGGCGATAGTGTAATCAATCCCTCGCGGATCATGCGTCTCGCCGGGACCGTCAATTTTCCGCCGCAGCACAAGGTGCAGCGCGGCTACCGGGTCGAGGTGGTCAAGCTCAAGACCGAATTCGACGACGAACGCGAGCCGGTTACGCCGGAAGAGGTGGCCACGGCATATCCGGTCTCGGCAAGAAATGAGGCATTTGATCCGCAGACCGGCGAAGTTTTGCCTGCCGGTCAGACAACACTTTCCGCGATGGCCCGAGGCAATGGTGTGCGGCCCTCGGATTACATCGGTGCGATCCTTTCGGGCGATTCCTGGCACAACCATTATCGTGATCTCGTCGCTCACTGGATTGGCGTCGGTTGGACTGATGCCGAGATACTGCTCACTGCCCCCGGACTGACTCTTTCAGGCTATACCGTGGCGGACACCGAGCGCGCGGTTCGCCAATACATCAAATCCGCCCGTGAGAAATTCGGGGTGCCGGAGCCACAGGACCGCTCGGTTGAAGAAACGAAGCGGATAGAGGAAGCGGCATCGACATTCTCCGCCACCCAATTCGTCTGGCGTGCCGAAAATGCGATCCCGCCGCGTAAATGGCTCTACGGACGGCACCTGCTCCGCAAGTTCCTGAGCGTAGATATTGCGGGCGGCGGCGTCGGCAAGTCTTCGGTCAAGATCGGCGAAGCCCTGGCCATGACCTCCAATCGCAGTCTCTACGGGCAGGATGTTTACGAAGGCCCGCTCCGGGTCTGGTTATACAACCTCGAGGATCCTGCCGAGGAAACCGAACGGCGCATACACGCAACTGCGAAGCGGTTCGCGATCGCTCCCGATGACATCGCCGACCGCCTGTTCGTTGACAGCGGCCGGGACCAGCCTTGTGTTCTTGCCGAGGACACCAAGGATGGCGCGAAGATCATCGTGCCCATCGTCGATGCGATCATCGCTCAAATCAAAGAACGCAATATCGATGTGCTTGTGATCGACCCATTCGTCTCGTCGCACAACGTATCGGAAAACGACAACGGCGCGATCGACAAGGTCTCCAAGCAGTGGGCGAAGATCGCCGACATCTGCAACTGCTCGATCAACCTGGTTCACCATGTGCGCAAGCAGAATGGCACAGAGGCCAACGTGGATAGCGCTCGAGGGGCAAAGTCGCTTACCGACGCGGCCCGTTCCGTTCGGGTCTACAACAAGATGAGCAAGGAAGAGGCCGAGTCCGCCGGTATTACACCGGAAGAGGCCGCTTTCATTTTCCGCGTCCAGAACGACAAGGCGAACCTGTCCCCGCCAGAAAAGGCGGAATGGTATCGTATGAACAACACCGATCTCGCCAACGGCGATCAGGTCGGCGTGGCCTGTCCGTGGGCTTGGCCCGATCCTTTCGATGGTGTCTCCATCACCCACCTGCGCGCGGTCCAGACCCTTATCGGGCAAGGCGATTATCGCGAGGACGTGCGCGCCAAGGCTTGGGCGGGGAACGCCATAGCGGAGGTTCTGAACCTTAATATCGACGAGAAATCAGACCGGAAACGAGCAACGCAAATACTCAAGGAATGGATCAAGAACGGGTCATTGGAAGTGGTGGAAACAGAGGACAAGCACCGGAAAATCAGGAAGCAGGTCATCGTCGGGAAGTGGGCTGAGTAATGAGAAACGAGGACAGAAAATACGGTTGCGGCAGTCGGTTCATTCAACTGGCGCACAACTGGCGCAACTGGCGGGCCAGGATGCTGCGCCAGTGGTTATACCCTAAAGGGTATATAACCAACTGGCGCACCGCAGCCTTCCGTTTCGAACTGGCGCAAAGGAGCAGCCAATGGGAAGGATAAGCAAATCGCTGCGTTTCGAGGTTTTGACGCGAGACGGGTATCGGTGCCGATACTGCGGCGTATCGGCGAAAGAGCAAAAGCTTCAGGTCGATCACGTTCTCCCGCGTGCGGCCGGGGGCAGGGATGATCTTGGAAATCTGGTAGCCGCATGTCAGCCATGCAACTACGGCAAAGCAGATCGTAAGATTATCGGTATTCCAGATGGCTTCGCGCTGACACCCGACAAGCGACCGGCTCGGCTCGAAAAGTTGAGGCGCAGCCAAGAGGTCGCGAAGGCGCCGGACGATTATCACGAGGTCGATTGCTACAACATCGATTCATTGGATGAGATCGATGAATACAGCCAACTGTCTTATATCTGGTGCAACACTCATCAGAAGTACGAGTGGCATAGCATAGACTTGGATTACGTCCGCCACGGTGGGTATATTACTATTCGACGCAAGGAGGTGTCGTGGTGACCGCCATCGCCCCCCCACCCACCCCGAGGATGATCCTCGACACGATGCAGGACATCGTTCGAACAGTCGACGAACACGCCCGAGAGATGAACCGACGTTGGGGTTTCAACCGGCTCCCTCACCTGGTGCCGCTGGAATGGACCGAGCGGTTCGTGTCGCAGAAGCGCAAGTGGGAGATGGCGGTCTTCGAATGCGTCGGCGACCCCCGGCCCGAGCCCTACGAGCAGATGCGCAAGCACGGCGATGCGATGATACGGGCCTACGACAAACTCGACGAGCTCGCGCTGGTCGCGGGCAAGTCGCCCGCCGCGCCAGGAACCTGGGAGTTCGAGCTTCCGGACGGCACCCCGATTGCGCTGGTCCGGACACGCGCGGAAATCGGACAGGTCGAACGCGAACCGAAGGTCCAGGTCTGGTGCCTCGAGGAGATCGGGCAGATCATCGCCAAGTTCCCCGAACTGGTGCTGGCGACGAAGAGCGCCTTTCCGCACGCCGAAGTCATCCAGCTCTCGACCGGTGCCGATGTTCACGATGCGCTGAACGACAGCCTTGAGGACCTGCCCGGCTTCGAGCCCCGCAGCATAACCACACCAACCACAGGACATCACCGACATGGGTAGGGGACAATGAGACGCGGAAGGCCCGCCATCACTCGTCAGCGTCTCCTCGGCTATGTCGAAAAGCATTGGCCCTGCCCCATTCGCCAGATTTGCCGCGCAACCGGTGCGGAGCGATCCTACGTCAAACGGGTTCTTCGACAGGAAAATTACGACACAGCTATTTTTGCCCCCGCCTCAAGCGCGAATTGATGCTGTAACTGGCTTGGCCCATGAGCCCGGGCCGTCCAACCGACTATTCCGAGGATTACCCGGAACAAGCGCGCAAGCTGTGTGAGCTCGGCGCGACCGACATCGAGTTGGCCGATTTCTTTCAAGTGGATGTCCGGACCATCTACCGATGGAAGAACACCAACGAAGAATTTTGTCAGGCGGTCAAGGTGGGCAAGGATGCTTGCGATGATCGCGTAGAGCGCAGCCTCTATCAACGCGCGGTTGGCTACACCTTCGAAAGCGAGAAGGTTTTTCAATTCCAAGGGCAGATAGTCCGCGCGCCGACGCGGGAGCATGTTCCGCCTGAACCGGGCGCAGCCATGAACTGGCTCAAGAACCGCCGCGGCGAACAGTGGCGCGACAAGCAGGAGTATGAGCATCACGGCAGCGTGGGCCTGAGTCTAACAGACGCCGCCCTCGAAAAGATCGCTGCGGGGAAATGACGACAGCGGTCATCACGCCTCAGGAAGCTGCAAGCGAATTGCTGCGCCGCCGTGGCGCTCGTCGCAAGCTGGTGGATTACGCGCGCTACATCGATGTTCCCGGCGCACCTGTGACCGAGGACGATCCGGACTGCGAGACATTCCAGCCTGTCGAGACCGTGCTGGCCGAGCATCACGAAATTATCCTGAACGCTACGCAGCGCTGCATCGAACGCCATCGCGGCCGGACCATGCTGTTCCTGCCACCCGGCAGTGCGAAGTCGACGTATGCGACCGTGGTCAGCCCGACATGGGCCATGGGCCGCACACCCGGCTTCAAGGTCATCGGTGTTTCCTACGGCAGCGACCTCGCCAAGAAGTTCGGTCGGCGTATGCGCTCCATCGCTCGCCAGAAGCGGTTCGAGCTGCTGTTCGATACGATGCTCAGCACGGAAAGCAGTGCTGCCGACGAATGGGCGCTCGACAACGGCAGCGAGTTCATGGGCGGCGGCATCCTGTCGGGCATCACCGGCAACCGCGCCGACTTCATCCCCATCGATGACCCGATCAAGGGCAGGCAGGAAGCGGACAGCGAAATAACCCGCAGGCGGACGTTGGAGGCATACCAGGACGATGTCCTGACCCGCCTCAAGCCGGGCGGTTCGGTGATGATCACCCAGACACGCTGGCACGAGGACGATCTTGCCGGTTCGATCCTCCCCGAAGGCTGGGCTGGCGAGTCCGGCATGATCGAATGCCGCGACGGCGAGACATGGGAAGTTATCTGCATCCCCGCCCAGGCAGAGCGCGCCGACGATCCCCTCGGCCGTCTCCCGGGCGAGTTCATCTGGCCCGAGTGGTTCGATGAAGCGCACTGGGCACCGTTCCAGCGCCTGCCGCGCACATGGTCCGCCCTCTACCAGCAGCGCCCCGCTCCCGACACGGGCGACTATTTCAAGCGCGAGTGGATCAAGGAGATGGACGCGATCCCTCCGCGCGAGACGATGCAGGTGTTCGGTGCGTCCGATTACGCCGTCACTGCCGATGGCGGCGACTACACCGTGCATGTCGTCATGGGGATCGACCACATAGGGCGGCTCTGGCTGCTCGATGTCTGGCGGCAACAGGCTTCCTCCGATGTCTGGGTCGACAGCCTGTGCGCGCTTGTGCGGCAATGGAAGCCGATTGGCTGGGCCGAGGAAACCGGACAGATCAAGTCCGGCGTTGGGCCGTTTCTGGTCAAGCGGATGCTCGAAACCGAGTCCTATGTGGCCCGCGAACAGTTTCCGACGCGCGGCGACAAGGCGGTGCGGGCGCAGTCGATCCGTGGGCGTATGGCGATGCAGGGGCTGCATGTGCCGCGTGGTGCGCCTTGGCTGGCCAATCTGGTCAGCGAGATGATGAGTTTCCCGGTCGGAAGCCATGACGACCAGGTCGATGCGCTGGGTCTGGCTGGTCAACTGATCGCCAAGATGGACTTCGGCAAGACACCCGAGGCCGAGAAGCCGCGTCCGGGTGCGCCGCCTGCCGTGGTGGCTGATGGGGTGATTGCCTCGCCGCTGATGGGGAGGCGTCGATGAACGAGACCCGCGACTTCGCCGGGACCACCGAAGAGCGTCAGGAAAAGGCATCCTCGCCGATCCTGCAGGCCCTCAAGCGCTCCGAAAAGGCGTTTCAGGAGTGGGATGCTGTCTGCCACGGCATCGACGATCTCTATTCACGCCACGGCTCATCCTACGAGCGCCTGATCGAGATGGCCGGTGGCCGCGAGTGGAAGGACGCCGAGATGGACCTGTTCTGGTCGTCGAGCGAGGTTCTCAAGCCCGCCGTCTATGCTCGTCCGCCCGTTCCGGCCATTGCCCCGATGTTCAAGGATGGCGGCAGGGTCAAGGACACTACTGCCGAGGTTCTGGAGCGCGCTGCGGTATCGACCTTCAAACGCACCGGCATCGACGATGTCATGCACCATGTGCGCGACGACCTGCTGTTCTCGGGTCGCGGGGTCATGTGGCTGCGCTATGAAAGCGATGACGGCAAGAAGGTCTGTGTCGAACATCTCGACCGCGAGGACTTCCTGCACGATGTCGCGCGCAAGTGGTCGGAAGTGGGCTGGGTCGCGGGCGGCTTCTGGATGTCGCGCGATGAATTGAGGGCACGCTTCACCAAGCTGACCGACGAGCAACTGGGCGAGATCAAGTTCCTCGAACGCCGCGACGAGACCAACCGCGAGCAGAAGGCCATGACTGCCAAGGCTAAGGTTTGGGAAGTCTGGCACCGTGCGAACAATCGCGTTTACTGGGTCACGGACGGCCTCGATGTCTATCTGGAGGACGATGAGCCCCATCTGACGCTTGAGGGCTTCTTCCCCTGCCCCCGCCCCGCCTACGGCACATTGCGCCGCCGTTCACTCATCCCCGTGCCGGATTTCGAGCGCTATGCCGGGATGTTCTCGAAGATCAATACGCTGACTGCGCGTATTTACCTGCTGCTCAACCAGGTAAAGCTGAAAGGTCTGATTCCAGGCGGCGGTGACATCGCAACGACCATTGAAACCGCACTTAGGTCGGACGACGACACGGTTTATATTCAGGTGCCCGGTGCCGCGATGATCGATAGCGGCGGCCGGCTCGTTGATTATCTGCCGCTTGACCAGATAGCCACTGCCATCACCGGACTGATCGAGGCGCGCCGCCAGCTGATCGAGGACTTCTACCAACTCTCTGGGATCTCCGACATCATGCGGGGCGCAACCGAGGCGGAAGAGACGCTCGGTGCGCAGCAGATGAAGGCGCAATACGGTTCGGTTCGGGTTCGCTGCAAGATCGACGAATTGCAACGGATCGCGGCAGATGCGGTGAAGATCGCGAGCGAGATCATCGCCGAAGAGTTCGACGGCGAAACCCTGCTTGAGATGGCGCAGATGGACCTGCCGACGCGGCAGGACATCGAAAAGCGGATCAACGAAATCGAGACCGCTGCCGAGCAAGAACTGGAGGCGCTGACCAAACGCGCCGAGGAAATGGCGCAGCAGGCGCAGGAGCCAGTCGATCCGCAGCAGGCGAAGGCCATGCTCCAGCAGGAGCAGCAGGCAATCCTCGCCAAGTATGCGCCGATGCTGGAAGAGGCCGAGAACCTTGTCCCCATCGACGATGTGATGGACCTCCTGCGGGACGACAAGGCTCGCTCGTTCGCTTTCGAGATCGAGACGGATTCCACGGTTCTCACCGATGAGATCGCAGAGAAGCAGGCCCGCAACGAGTTCATGACTGCCTTCAATGGGGCAACGCAGGGCCTGATGGCGATTGCGGGCATGGGTGAGGCCGGGGGTAAGCTGGCGGGCGAGATGCTCAAGTTCAGCCTCGCGCCGTATCGGGTCGGGCGGCAGATGAGCGCGGCCATCGACGATTTCGTGAAGCAGGCACCGGGAATGATCGCCGCGCAACAGGGCGATGGCTCCGAGGAGGGTATGGCGGCACTCGCCGAAGCCGAGAAGATGAAGGCGCAGGCGGCGATGGAGCGGGTCCAGGCGCAGCGCGAGAAGGATCAGGCCGAGGCATCGCGCAAGATCCAAGAGATGCAGGAAAAGGCCGCGCAGAACGAGCGCGACTTCGCAGCCAAGATGGCGAAACTTCAGCAGGACGCGGACGCCAACACGATCAAGGCGCAAGAGGCCATCGCCAAGGTCGATAACCTGCGCGCATCCACCATGAAGCTTCTGGCTGAAGCAGGGATCGCGGTCGATAACGCCGCCCTCGACGAGTTCGTGTCGCTCAAGGACATCGAACTGCGCGAACGCCAGCAGGCGTCGAGCGAGCGCAACGCAATGGTCGACCAGGCCCGCACCGCAGAGCGCGATCATGTCGAGGACGGGTTCCGCGAACAGACCAGACAGGACCAACTTCAACAGCAGGACGAGGCCCAATGAGCGGCTTCCCTGTCACAATAATCGAGAGTGGCGGCTTCCCTGTCACCCATGTCGATGAAGGAGCACCCTCGGCGGAAGCCGTCGAAAGTGGTGGCTACCCGATCACCGTCGTCGAGAGCGGCGGCATTCCCCTCGTCATCAATGGCTACACCCCGCCCGAATAGGAGAAACCGACATGGCCGACGCACGCAGACTGATGGAGATGGGCTTCCCTGAGCCCACCGCGGAGGAACTCGCCGCCCAGATCGAAGCGCAGGAGGGCAATCGTGATCGTCTGATCGAACTGGCGATCATCCCCGAACTGGCAACCGAGCTGGCGGCGCAGATCGACGCCGATCCGACCAATGCACCCAAGCTCGTCGAGCTCTCGATGGTGCCCGATCAGGCGGTTGAGGTGGTTGCGCAGATCGTCGCGGACAGGCCCGAGCCTGAATGATTTGGACGGGAAAGCAAGGAGAACTGAGATGACCAGCAAAGCAGAGCAGAAGAAGATCGACCAGGACGACAACGGCCTTGCCGATCGCATGAAGACGATGGACCCGCGCTTCGACGAGAAGGGCGAGCCTGTCGAGGACGACAAGTCGGTCGGACAGACCAAGACGGCCAGCAAATCGAAAAGCTGATGCCGCTTTACGATTTCCGTTGTGCGCAGGGACACCGTTTCGAGCGGTTCGTTCCGCTTGCGCGCTTCGGGGATCGACAGGAGTGCGAGTGCGGGGCTGGAGCGTCCCGGCTTATCTGCGCGCCGCGAGTAGTGTCGGATAGCATCGAACCGACGCTCGGGCCTGACGGAAAGCTGCATACCAGCCTCGCCTCGTATCGCCATTCCTGCAGCCCCGAGGGCAATCCGCAGGGCGAGAGATACCAGGAACTCGGGCGAGACGAGATGCCCGCATTCAAGGCACCGGAGTTCGACCGGCGCAAGAGGCGCGAGGACATCCGCGCCGGGATTCAGGATGTCAAGGAAGGGCGCGTGCCGCCCGTTGTTACCGGAGACCTACCATGACCGATCTGGCCGCGTCCGAAGCGCCCGATACCCGTTCGACCACGCTCGACCCGAACGCCGCCCCAGGTGTCTCGGGTGGTGGCGCACCGAAGACACTCGAAACCGAGGATGAGCCGAAGAAGGAGCCTGCCTCGCTGCGCGATGTAATCGCCGACGAGGCGAAGAAGGACAGCGAAGCAAGGGAGAAGCCCGACGATGACGCCAAGCCCGCCGCAGACGAAGAAGATGGCGAGGCCAAGGGCGAAAAGGACGAGAAAGCCAAGGCAGACGCCAAACCGGAGGAAAAGGGCGAGGCCGACGATGAGGTGAAGGGCAAGCCCGACCGCAACGAGGACGGCAAGTTCAAGGCGAAGGACACCAAGGAACCCGAGCGCTCGAACGACTATCAGCCTCCGAAGAACTTCCTGCCGGATAGTCGCGAGAAGTGGACCAATGTGCCCCGTCCGGTGCAGCGCGACATCGAGAACATGGAGCGCGAGCACCAGGCGCAGGTGACGCAGCTTCGCGAGGCAACCGAACGCTACGAGGCGATCAAGCCGTTCGACGAGCTAGCCAAGTCCAACGGCAGGGACCTTCGCGAAAGCCTCGAAAAGATGTCGCAGATCGAGGACCTGATGCAGGCCAATCCCTATGCCGGGTTGAACGCGATTCTGCAGGAGATCGGCCCGAAGCGCCCGGACGGTTCATCGCCCAGCCTGTTCGAGGTGGCGCAGTTCATCACGCAGGCCGGGCCGGAAAAATGGCAGCAGATCGTCGGTGCCCGCCCGCAGGCGTCGAACGATCAGCCGAAGGCAAACCCCGAGGTGGAGCAGCTCAAGCAGCAGATCGAGCAGCTCCAGACCCAGCAGACGACCGCTTCCGTCATCGAGCCCTTCAAGGCCTCTCATCCCCGGTGGGATGAATTGAAGGACGATATTGTAATGTTCCTCAAATCTGGTAGAATACCAGCCAGCTTGAGCCCGTCCGACCGACTGGCAGCGGCTTACGACATGGCTGAGCGGCTCAACCCGCCTTCAAATGTCGACAAGCCCGCCCCGGCAACGAGCCCTGACGCAGATGGCCGCGCTGATGAAAACCTCAGCGGCACAAAATCCATCAAGTCCGCGCCAGGGTCATCGTCTCCCGATCTTGCACCTCAGCGCGGTGGTTCAACCGCCGACATTCTGCGTGACGAAATGCGCAGGCGTCGAGCAAGCTAGGGATCAGTCCGATGGCTGTTAATCCGGATCGTAACTACGGGCAGATTCTTACTGCCTCCGTCGCGCGTCGTTCGACCGACGTGCAGAATATCGTTTACAATTCCACCCCTCTGACTGCCATCCTGAAGGATCAGGGGCGCATCAAGACCAAGCGTGCCGGCGGGCCGGAACTTCGCGTTCCGATCATGTTCGACAAGCTCCAGGCGCAGTGGTTCACCGGCTATGACAAGCTGCAGATCACGCCGAAGGAACTGCTGAACAGCGCCGTCTACAACTGGTCGCGTTGCGTCGGCATGTTCTCGCTGACCGGCACCGAGCTGCTTTACAACAGCGGCGAGGAAGAGGCCATCGACCTCATGGAAACCTACATGGATGCCGCCGAGCAGTCCGTGAAGGAAGCCTTCGAGGAAGGCATGATCGGTGACGGCACTGCCGATGGCGGACGCCAGATGATCGGTTTCGGCGGGGCTATCCCCATCGTGGCCAACACCGGCACCTATGGCGGGATCGACCGTGCGAGCGTGGCCGACTGGCGCACCTCGACCTTCGACATTCCCGAAGGCGATGTCGACGGTTACACCGCCTGGGACAGCACCACGGCGCGCCCGATCATCGAGAAGATCACCTTGGCCCGCTCGCGTGGTGGGCGCTACCCCGATCTGATCATTGCCGATGCCAACTCCTATGCTGCGATCTCGGCGGCATTCGTGGCGCATCAGCGGCTCGCATCGGAGCGTCTGGCGCGGCTCGGGTTCACGGGGATGACGATCATCACCCCGGCGGGTCCGGTCGATGTCATCGCTGCGGGCGGTATCGGCAATGTGATGCCCGAGAACACCTTCTTCGGCATCGATACGAAGGGCGCGGCGATCTACACCTTCCCGGGTCAGGAGTTCGTTCCTTTCCACCCGGGCGACGGGATGCGTCCGATCAACCAGGATGCGGTGGCGCAGGGCGTCGTGTGGACGGGCCAGTTCGTGCTCGAAAACCCGCTCTTCACCTATCGCGCCATCACGGCCTAACCGGAGGACTGAGCAATGACGACTTCCCCCTTCCGCACCACCGGCCAGCTCGGTCCCGATCTTCATCAGAAGGTCACTCCGGGACAGGTCTGGTTCGACAACCCGAGCAAGGTGAGCCCCGTCGTGGGCACGCGCGAGACGGGTGACGACGGGTTCGACTACGTCTGGGTCCGGGCATCGGCGAATATCTCCGCTGCCTCGGCTCCGGGCACTCAGGTGTCGATCACCGTCCCCGCCTACACGGCGGCTGCCGGTTCCGGGGGCTTCTATGCCCCGGTCGCTGGCGTAACGTCCGGAGATTATTTCTGGGCGAAAAAGGGTTCTGCCCTTTGATCCCTGGGGGCGGGGCTTCGGTCCCGCCTCTTCCCTCTAGTTCTGGAGCGTCCAATCCATGACACAGGTTGCCGTTATCGACCCGCGCGACATCACGATCACGCCGGTTTTCAAGATCATCGAAGTGGAGAACGTCCACGCCTCCGAGAAAGCCGGTCACGCGGTGATGGAGACAAAGGAAGTGGTCGAGGTCCGCTTCGCCGGTTCCCGCAACTACTCCCCGGTCTTTCCGTCCGACGCGCAGTATCGCAAGGAAGGCAATCGTTCGATCACCTACGCCGAGCGCTGGTCGGACCAGTATCGCGATTTCAAACAGGGTAACCCGCAGGAGGCCATGGGCACGCCGCTGGAAATGCTGCGGCCCTATGGTGTCACTCCCGAACTCGTCTCGCTCTGCCGGGCGATGAAGATTTACTCGATCGAGTCCCTGCACGCTCTTGAGGGTCAGGGGCTCAAGTCGCTCGGCATGAATGCCAATCGGCTAAAGGACGCGGCCAGGGCGTTCATGTCCGAGCGGCTATCCTCTTCCGCCGCGCTCTCCGAGGTCGAGCAGCTGCGCGCCCGGATCGCCGAGCTTGAGGCTTCTTCGGTGCAGGTCCCGGCCAGCGAGCCGACGCCGGACGAGCAGAAAGAAGCTCTGGCAGTCGCGGACAAGGCTTTCGCGGAAATGTCCGATGACGACATCAAGAGCGAGATTGCCGAGCTGGCCGGTTCGCGCCCGCGCGGCACGCCGTCTCGCGAAACCCTCGAAAACAGCCTGCGCGAGTTGCGCGAAGCAAAGGCGGCGTAAATGACGGTTCTTGCGGCCATGCAGTCGGCGGCTATCCGGCTCATCGGCCGCAAGCCGTCGACCTTCTTCGGGGCGACCCAGACGTTCGAGCTGGAGATGTGCGATCTTGTCAACGAGGTCGCAACGGACATCGCCAAATACGATGATTGGCAAGCCCTCACGCGGATCGCCACGATCTCTGGTGATGGCACGACAACCGAGTTCGACCTTCCCGACGATTACGACCGCTTCACCATTGCCGGTGCGATGCAGGACGGTGCGACGTGGGCGTGGGGCTACCGCCACTACCAGAGCCTCGACCAGTTCCTGTTCGACGAAATACGCGGGTTCAATGCGACACCTGGCGGTTGGATCATCTATGGAGGAAAGCTGAGGTTCTCACCCGTGCCCAGCGCTACGGCGCAGGCGCGGTTTCCCTATATCACGAAGAACATCGCGCTCGATGAGTCGACTGCTCCGAAGGCGGCTTTCACCGCCGATCAGGACAGTTTCGTGCTTCCCGAGCGATTGCTGACTCTAGGGCTGGTCTGGAGGTGGAGGGAGAACAAGAAGCTGGACGCGACCGGCGATCAGGAAGCCTTCATCAAGGCTCTGGACGAATACGCGGCCAAGGATGGCGGGCCGACCGTCATCCGACGTAACGCACGGTCGGGCTTCGGCAACACGCATCTCGCGTATCCGTGGGAGCTTGGTCCTGCCAATTACTGGCCCGCCGGCTGATGGTTTATGCTCGTCGCCAGACCCGTCCGAAGCCACGAACTGCGGCCCCGGTGGAATGGCCCGCACCTGTAGCGGGCTGGGTATCGAACCGCGCCCTGTCCGACCCCAAGACCCAGATTGAGGGCCCGGGAGCCGCTACCCTCGACAATTTCTTCCCCAAGTCGACCGGAGTTGCCTTGCGGCGCGGAAAGGCCCGCTACGCCACGCTGAACGAGGCCCTGCCGATCCGGTCCCTGTTCACCTATCATAGTGGCGCGATCGAACAGATGTTCGCTGCGGACGCAGAACGCATCTACGATGTTTCGAATGTGCTATTTTCCCAGTCGGTAGAACTGTCCGATGGCGAAGAAAACCTGATTGGCGACGATCTAGAAAACATTCTGGGATGGGAATCGGGCGGCTCGGTCGTTTCAGAGGATTACACTAGCGACGACTGGTCGGTCATCCAGTTTGCGACCACGGGCGGGATATATCTGATCGGCGTGAACGGTGCCGACACGGGATTCATCTACGATGGTGATCGTTTCTACCCCAACATCGCGGGCGGCGTGACACAGGTCAATTACGATGGCTTGTCGGAAGATTTCTCCGAGGGAGAGACCGTCACTGGAGGCACCAGCGGGGCGACAGGCACGATTTGGAGGCAGGACCCGGCAACCGAGACCACCGGGAACCTGTTCCTGACGAACGTCACCGGGACGTTCGAGGACGACGAGGAAATTACCGGGGAAACGACAGGTGCGGCCGATGTGATCGGAGCGCCGGTCAATGCGGTTCCGGGAATGGATTTCGGCGATCTCACCAGCGCCGATATGTCTTTCGTCTGGGCCTACAAGTCTCGCCTCTATTTCGTCGAAAAGGAAAGTCTGACGGCCTGGTATCTCGATGTCGATTCCATCGGCGGAGAGGCCACTGCGTTCCCGATGGGAGGCATCTTTCCGAACGGCGGTTCGCTCATGTTTGGACAGCCATGGTCCTTGGAGAGCGGCGGAAGCGGGGGCTTGTCGGAACAGAACGTCTTTGTGACCAGTGAGGGCGAGGTGGCGATCTTTCAGGGGGATAACCCGGGGGAAGTTGCAACGTGGTCAAAGGTTGGCGTCTATCGGATCGGCTCTCCTCTGGGGAAGCGTGCGTATATTCGCGGCGGCGGGGATCTGGCGATAGCGACAACCGTCGGGCTTGTGCCTTTGTCGAAAGCCATTTCGCTCGATGTGACGGCATTGAATGTAGCGACGGTCAGCTACCGGATCGCGGATGCCTGGACCGAGGCGGTAAGCCTGCGCGGTCGTCAGGATTGGCAGGCAATCGTATGGCCGGAGCAGAAGATGGCTCTTGTTGCTCCACCGGATATGGTGGGAAGCGACAATCCCGTGGTGTTCGTCTCGAATACGGAGACCGGGGCATGGGCGAGATTTACCAATTGGGAAGCGCTGTGTTTCGCCGTCTATGGAGGGCGGCTGTTTTTCGGCTCGCCCGCAGGCTGTGTCTATCAGGCCATGGCAGGCGGGTTCGATGACAACGCGCCCTACACCGGCGTGGTCGTCCCCCTGTTCGAGGACATGGGGACATCGTTTGCCATGAAGATCGGCAAGATGGTTCGTGCGCGCGTAAAGGCGAATGTGCGCATCGTGGACCGGTGCGATATTCTGGCGGATTTCGACACCTCGCTTGCCGCAGCGCCAGACGCCACACCTGCTCCGGCCTCTAACGAGTGGGGCTCGGGCGTCTGGGGGCAATCTACCTGGGATGCTACGTTCGCGAATATCATCAATCAGCCGTGGAACTCGGCAGGGGCCGTAGGGTATGCCTTAGCCCCCTGCTACCAGGTCACGAGCGGCGCACCGTCTCCGCTCGATGTGGAACTGATCGATTTCCAGACCCTGCACACGACAGCCGAGGCGGTAACGTGATCGTCGCTGGAGAAGGCGTTGCGCGGTTCGTCTCCGAGCAGGTGGGTGCCGCTATATGCCCGCCTTACTCCACGATGGGGCTGATGAGGGGCGACAGGCTGGTTGCTGGCGTGGTGTTCAACCAGTTCGAGGGCTTCGATGTTCATGTGACGCTTGCCGGGCGGGGATGGACGAAGGGATTTGTAGAGGCTGTGGGCGAATATGTCTTTCGTCAGCTCGGTTGCCTGCGGTTGACCGCCACTACCGAGCAACCCGAAGTGATTTCCTATGCGCAGAGGCTCGGCGGCGAGGTCGAGGGAAGGCTGCGCGATCACTTCGGCCCGGGCCGTGATGGGATAATCATCGGCATCTTGCGTTCCGAATGGAAATTCGGTAGTTTCCCTCCCGATTGCAGCGCGGCTGACCGTCACTTCACGCGCTTCCCGAACAAGGAAGCGTGTTTTGAAGATACCCTCCCCCGACAGACTTCGTGACAGGTTGGATTACGACCCTGAAACGGGCGTGATGACTTGGAAATCTTGTGACGAGTTTCCGCGTCAGTGGAATACACGCTACGCAGGAAAGCCTGCTTTCTCGACACCGACTGCGCGGGGTTATTTGCAGGGCTCTGTAGATGGCCAGATGCTCGCAGGCCACCGCGTTGCATGGGCGATTACTCACGGGGCTTGGCCAACCCATGAGATCGACCATATCAACGGCGACAGATCGGACAACCGACTCATCAACCTCCGCGATATTCCCCACATTCAGAACCAGCGCAACATGATTATTAACCGCTCCAACACCAGCGGTGTTATGGGCGTGAACTACCATAAGCGCGACCGACGTTGGCGCGCGTTCATTGAGGTTCGCGGCAAATCTGTCCATCTCGGAAACTTCAAAACGATCAACGAGGCGGCGGCGGCGAGGAAAGCGGCTGAAAGAAAACATGGGTTTATGCCCGAGCACGGAAAGGCCGCAGCATGAAAGCCCCGAGTCCGCCCGATCCAGTTCAAACCGCCGTCGCGCAGGGTGGCGTCAATCGCGACACGGCAGTGTCCCAACAGCTGCTGAACATGGTTTCGCAGCAAAATCCTTGGGGCTCCGTCGCCTATAATCAGTCGGGCACGACTAGCTACGTCGATAGCCTGACCGGCAAAACTGTAACAGTTCCTCAGTTCACCCAGACCACTACGCTCTCCCCCGAACAGCAGGCGATTTTCGACAAGTCGCAGGCCGCGCAAACCAATCTTGCAGGCATTGCCGAGGCGCAGTCAGGCAGGGTGGCGGATGCACTGTCCGACCCGTTCCAGTTCACCAATCAGGACGCGGCTGACTGGTCCTATGATCTGGCGCAGACCCGCATCGCACCGCAACAGCAGCGCAACGAGGCCGCGCTGCGGTCGCGCCTGGTCAATTCCGGCATCCGCCCCGGAACGGCGGCTTGGAACTCCGAAATGGAGCGCCTGACGCAAGCCAACACCGACCAGAACAATATGCTGGCGCTGCAAGGGCGCTCGCAAGCGTTCTCGGAAAACCTCGCCACGCGCAATCAGCCGCTTAACGAGTTGTCCGCGCTGCTCTCCGGGTCGCAAGTGAGCAATCCGGCACAGATGTCTTCTGCTGCCCCCCAGGTGGGCGTCGGCGGCGTCGACTACGCCGGAATGGTGCAGGATAATTATCAGGCGAAGCTGCAGCGTCAGAATGCACTCATGGGTGGTCTGTTCGGTCTCGCCGGGACCGGCATTCGCGCAGCGACGGGAGGCTTCGGATGATTAATGTTCGCGGCCAGCCCCGCCGATCATGGGAAACGCCCGGTATCGGCGATGATCTCGAAATCGCTCGCGCCCTAGCCCCCGGGTTGGGTGAGCCCCTTGCGGCACCAGAGCCCTTCATCTGGGGCGAAGGCGGCACGAAAATGTCGCCTGAGCAGGTCGCGATGATGCGCGAACAGGGGCAAGCCATGTCCCGATCAGATTATTCCCCCGTGGGCCACTGGACCCAAGGGCTGGGTCGCGTTCTCGATGGCGTCGAGGGCGGCATGATGGTCAAGCGCGCGGACAGGATGGCGGAAGAGAACTCCGCTCGCGATGCTCAGCTTGCCGAGGCGATGACAACGGGCGCAGTCGATGATGCGACGATCGCGCGGGTGCTGATGGATCCCTCTGCCGGTCAGGGAGTGCGCCGGTTTGCCGAGATGGAGTATGAGCGGCGTAATGCTCCTGCAAAGGAGGTCGCACCGACCCCGATTGAGAAAATGATGCTGGCGCGCGGCATTACACCCGGTTCCGATCAGTGGAACCAGATGCTCGACGCGGCGCTGCTCAACGAAACCGACCCGTTCGTTACGTTCCAAGGGCCGTCAATAGGCTACACAGGCAGGCAGTCCGGCCTTGCCGCAGCTATGGGAGGAGGTGGTCAACCATCTGGGGTGCCGCAGACAACGGCACCTCCCGCCGAGGCGATTGCCGAGTTGCAGCGCGATCCATCCGAAGCGGCACGCCGTGAGTTTGACGAAGCTTTCGGCCAAGGCGCTGCCGCCCGTGTGATGGGAGGTCCGACGCTGCCCGCGTCGGGCGGGTTTCGTTAGCCCATTCGAACTTGGCTACAAAGTGACGTCCGGCAGGCGCACGCCTTTCGGGAACAGGCTTGTTGGCGGGGTTGCCGGGAGCCATCATCTGACCGGGCGGGCATTCGACTATCTGCCCAACCAAGGCGAAAGTTGGTCGCAGGCGATAGCGCGCGGAAAGCGTGATTATCCCGGAGCCGAGGTCTTCAAGCATGGCGACCATGTCCATGTCGAAGGACTTCCTCAGGATAGCATTCCCCTGTTCGGTAAGCGGGGAACGAGGACACGATAATGGCGGAAAACCGTTTCCAGAAATACATTCAACCTCCACAGGGCACCACGTTCGCTACCAACCCGAACGAGGCGCGCGATCAGTCGCGTGAGGACGAGCGGTTGCGCAATGAGCAGGAGCGACTTCGCCTTGCGCAAGAAAATGCCGCACGCGATGCGGCAAATGATGCCATCACACAGCGGGAGAAAGCCGACAAGCTAACCGCTGAGCAGGAGGAACGCGCTCGTCTGCAGGCCGCGCAGGCGTCCGGTGTCAGCGATGCTCTGGCGACCATGCGCCGGGTCATCGGGGCGGCACGCGATGCGAAGACGATGGCCGCGTCTGGGGCCGGCATCGGCTCCTATGAGGGCACGCAGGGATTCCGCGACAGTTCGGTGTGGAGCATTCTCGGGGCTAATTCCGCTTCGAACGATATGCAGGCCCTGCTGAACACAATCGGCTCGAACACGGCGTTCGACCGTCTGCAGAAGATGCGCGAGGAAAGCCCCACTGGCGGCGCTCTGGGCGCAGTGTCGGAGGTCGAGTTGCGCCTTCTGCGCGACAGCATCGCCTCTCTATCGCAAACCCAATCCGATGCGCAGTTCCGCTCGAACATGGACAAGATCATCGAGGCTTACACGCGGATCGCGGGCAAGCTGCAGAGCGCAGACAGCTATTATCGCCAGAACGGCACGATGGCTGGCTATGTGCCCCCCAGCGAAGAAGAACTTGCCGGGTTTGCCATCGACCAATCGACCCCCGCCGATCCGGTTGCCGCAGGCTCCGGAGCGACACAGACCAGCATTCCCATCCCGCAGGAATATCAGGATCGCCACCTGGCTTACCTGCGCCAGAACTGGGGCAATTTGACGCCTGAGGGGTATGCGCAGTTCCGCGCCGGATTGGACAACGAGTATCCCGAGGTAGGCTCCCCGAACCTCGAAGCCTATCGCAATGTCGTCGGCGACCTGAACGCTATGGCTGCAGAGGGCCAGCCCCCCGAAGCTGCAGGTGCTGTTCCGGCAAACGCCCGGGATCTGTCGGGCTTCGATCAGCTGCGAAACAATATCGCAACCGACCCACTTGGAACCTTCGCGGCAAATGCCCTCGACATCGGCGGGGCGGCGAACTGGCTTGCCGATGGTCGGGTCCAGGCATCGAGCGAACTCAACCCGACAGCGGCATTCTTCGGCGATATGGTGAGCGGCACCACAGGCGCGGGCATGACCGGAATGGCGCTCTCCGCGAGCTCTAAACTCGCCCCTAAAGCCATGTTCCTCGGGGACGCTCTTTATGGCGGTGTCGATGGGGCGATGAGCGACGACAATGCCATTGCGGGTTTTCTGACCGGCGTGACCAGCGCGGCGGTCGGCGACCAAGCGGGTAAGTATATCGGGCGCGGCATCGGGCAGTTTCGAGCAGGGGGCAACCCGCTCACCGATGGACAGCAGGCCGTTGCTCAGACAGTGCGAGGGGCTCGCGATACTGCCGAACAGGACATCGTCGATGCCTTGACCCAGGCACGCGATCTGGGCGTTCCGATGACGCTCGCCGATGCATCTCCGGAACTCGGCTCACTGGCTGGCTCAGCGGTGCGTTTTTCGCCCACTACGGCAGGGACGGCGCGTTCCGTCATGGCCCAGCGAAATCAGGGACAGCTTGACCGACTTGCTGAGGCTGTCGAGCGCGACCTTGGCCCGGTGACTAACATTCCCCAGCGCAGCGAGGATTTGCTGCAGCAAGCGCGTGCGCAGGCGGCCCCGCTTTACGATGCTGCATATGCTGCACCCGGGGCCGAGCTAGTCGATATTGCCGATCTCGCCGAACGTCCGACTTTCGCTGCGGCGCTGCGGGAGGGTTACACCGAGATGCTCGACGAGGGCCTCGACCCTTCGGCGGTCGGATTGCAGCAAGCAGGCGAGAACATCATGATCGCCGCGCCCTCCTGGCAGGCACTCGACTATACGAAGCGCGGACTCGACAACATCATCGAACGCGGCATCAAGCAGGGCGACGGTCCTGCTGTTCGTCGCGCCACTTCAATGAAGAACATGCTCCTGTCGCGCATGGATGAGGCCAACCCCGCCTATCGCGAGGCTCGCCGCGCCTACGCCGGGCCTGCTGCCGAGCGCGCCATGCTCGATGAGGGCGTGAACGCCTACCGCGTGCGCCCGGATCAGCTTTCCGTCGACATGGCGGACCTATCCCCAGAGCAGACTGCGCAGATGCGCTTGGGCTATCAGTCCGAAGTCATGGGACAGGCAGGCAATCTGCGAAACAACAGCAACCCGTGGGCGCAGCTGAATACCCCGAACACCGAGGGTCGACTTGAAGTCCTCTACGATGGAGCGGAGGATGCTGACATCGCGCGGCTACTCGGTCAGCGCGATCTCGAACTGCAGCTAGCGGGCAGTGCAAACCGTCTGATCGGGAACAGCGCCACAGCCGAGCGTGAAATTGCTGACGAGTTCTTCAAGCAGCAGCCCGGGATCGGGGGCGACCTCGCAGCAGGCATTATCGAGACCGGAGCGCTCGGCGGGCCTTTCCTCACCGTTGGCAAGTCAATCGGTGATCGCATCTTCCGCGAACGACGCGAGCGCTCCGCACTGGAGGCAAACCGTCGTCTCGCTGATGAGATTGGTCCTCTATTGCTTGAACAGTCGCCGCCTATCGCAATTGACGAGTTCACGGCGATGATGGCTGAGGACAAGCGTTTCACCGACGAGCTGGCGCGGCTGTTGGCACAGGGCGAAACCTGGGGGCGTCGAGCTGGAACCGGCTTTGCTACGGCCACCGCCGACAGAACGGCTTACTAGAAGAACAGACGCCCGATTATCAGCGCCGCTATGGTCACGACGAACAGCGTCAAATATACGGAATAGAGGGCCACGGTTCGGGGTCGAGCTTTCACCCAAGCATCGCGATACCCCGCCTGATAAGCCAGCCTGAGCTTCTGGTCGGTGTATTTCTGGACCGAAGTCTTGATTGCCACTGCGTCTGATCTCTTACGCAATAGCTTGTCTGTCGCCGATTCCTCGAAACGCGCCTTGCGAACGGCTCGCTCTATCTCTTCGATCGACGGATCGGGGTCGCTCATCCCACACTTGCTAGCACAGTGCTTTTCCGCTAGAAAGGGGTCAGTTTTGCAGGGCTGAACTCCTTCACCTGCTTGTCGTGAAACCACGCAAGCGGAGTTCGTGCCATTCCTCGCAATTCCCAAGGCGACTACTCCCTGCCTGCGGGCACCCTGGTATCGACCGGGGACACAGTTCTCGTCTCCCAGCACAATCCACCCATGCTCGACATCGAGCAGGCGCTTTCCTCTTCCGTCGACCGTGACGGCAAGGGAGGAATGCGGGCGAACCTGCCGATGGGCGGCAACCGGATAACCAACCTCGCACCCGGAATAGACTCGACCGATGCGGTCACGATGTCGCAGGTGTCCGGTGGTGGCGGTACCTCGATAGTCGCGGTGCCGGTCGGCGCGGTGATCGACTATTGGGGCAGCACACCGCCTGCAGGCTTTCTGTTCGCCGCCGGGCAGGCTGTTTCCCGATCTACCTATTCAGCGCTGTTCGCAATTATTGGCACTACCGCTGGAGCGGGTGACGGTTCCACGACGTTCAACCTGCCCGATTATCGCGGGCGGGTTTCATCTGGTCGCGAGAACATGGCCCTCCCGGCTTCCACTCGTCTGACCTCTCTTTCCAGTTCGACACTGGGCGCGACCGGCGGTGCACAGACCCATACCCTGACAACCGCACAGATGCCCGCTCACTCTCACACCGTGACGGACCCCGGCCATACCCATTCCAGCCCTTCCAGCAGCGGGACGGCCGGCGTGGTCAACGGCTTCGATGACATCGCACAAACGACGAGCGGGACGGCGACCACTGGGTCGGCCGCGACCGGCATCACGGTCGCAAGCGCGGGCAGCGGGGAAGCGCATAACAACGTGCAGCCGACCATCATCGCAAACAAGATCATCAGGGCTTTGTAATGGCAATAATCAGACCCTCCGAGTTGCCTGCGGCCGCAACGGTCGACGCAGACGATGATTTGGTCATCGATCGGGGTTCCGCTGTTCAGAAAGCGAAGCCGCTGCAGGTGATCAATGCGGCAATCCCTCTTGCCACGCAGGCGGAGGCCGAGGCAGGCACCGACAATCAAAAGCGCATGACCGCGCTCCGGGTCAAGCAGGCCATTGATGCTCTCGGTGGAGGCGGCGGAACATCCCCCCTGCCCGCGCGGGTCGATTTCATCGCGACCGAGGGGCAGGAGCGCTTCCCCGCGACCGGCTATCTCGAAGACCTCGAACCGCCGTTCTACATGGACGAAGCGGCGGAGGTGCAGTTGAACGGTCAGCCGCTCAATCCCGCCGAGCCGGACGAGCCGGATTACGTTCGTGTCGTCGAGGACGGCGGCACCTACATCACCGTGGCGCAAGACCCGCCTATCGAGGCGGGCGACTGGATCAGCATCCATTCCCAGCAGCTTTCGGCGATGGAGAACGACTCGATTCTCAAGCGCGCCGTGTTCAGTATCGGCAAGAGCGCCCGAGATAAGATGTCCGAGGCGTTTGCTCTCGACGACATCCCCCTTGGTAACGACAGCACCGACGCCAACCGCCTTGCAACCGCGCTCGACGATGGCCGTCGGAACATCCGTCTTCCCGCGAACGGCGGCTCAGAGGATGGCGTCTGGCGGTTCGGCAGTTCGCCATGGAGGATCGAGCCGGTCGATGGTGACTTCGACGACGCGGTGGAGAGCAAGGGCAACCTGACCGCCGATGGCACCAATACAGGTGCGGCAATCAAGGGTCTGACAATCTTCGGCGACGGCCCTGGTCGGACGCAGGTGCGTCAGGACACGCTCGACAACTACCTCTTCAGCATGAACTGCATGAGCGAGGACCCCGAGGACAATTTCGACGACATCGTGTTCCGGGATTTCACGATCCTTGGACCGTGCATGAACAACGAAGCGATCTCGGATGGCGTCCGCGATGTGCAGCATATGATTGCCGCCTTCGGGGTCTCCAACCTCGTTATCGATAACGTCCACGCCTTTGCACCGGCAGGGGACTTCCTCTGGCTGGCAAACTCGCCAGACCCTTCCAAAGTCCGTTACAACACGAACGCCACCATCATGCGCTGTGTGATCGACGGGCTCTGGAAGAACAACCGGAACGCCATTTCCGTTGAAAGCGGCGACGGCGTCCGCATCCTGATGAACGAATTTGTGCGGCTTACCAAAATCGGGTGGCCGGGTCCGATCGACTTCGAGCCTTTCGCGCAAGACCCCGTATATCGCAACCGGCAGATGCTCATCGCATTGAACCGCTTTCTCGATTTCAATGGCGGGGCTCTGTGTGTTTACTCGGCGGCGGGGGTTTATGATCTCCCGGCGTCCGGATTCACGTTCACCAACAATTTTGTCGATGGGTCAGCGCCCGTAGGCGAGACGAACAACAACCGCTGCCTCGATATCTCCGGATCTGGCGAAGACAGCAATCAACCTTCCAACATTCGTGTGTCTCACAATGAAGTGAAAAGTGTCGGACAGCCGTTCCGCGCAATTGGTGCCAACGGCGTAGACATCTCCGACAACGTGTTCATGGATTGCGGGAGCGCGCTACTCGGCGTGAACGGCGCGATCGATGCGGTGAACTACGAGGTCGCCTTCAATCGCAACAAGTGCATTCGGGTTGGCCAGGATAACGGGGCGGTCATTCTCGCACCCCAGCGCCACAAGCGCTGCGAGATGCACGACAACCGGCTGATCGACTGCGGGCGCACTGATGGCGAGGCTGGCTTCGCCTACCTCAACACCTCGGCGACCACAGCGGGCATGTCGCTGCGGAACAACCTAGTCTACAACGACGCCGGGCTGATGAAGGTCTTCGCGGGCAATTCGCAAGGCGATAGCGTTTATGCGGAGGGTGCGGCCAAGAAAGGTAATGAACTCGTCGCCGGCGCGGCCTTCACCGGGGCCGACAGCTACAATCCGCCGATCTCGCCTGCGGGGGCGAACGCCACCGAAACGCTGACCGGCCCGCTCACGCTGGCGAGCAAGGCTTCGACGACGATCGACAAGCCGGTGGCTGGGGCCAAGGTCAACATGGCCTTCGACGTTACCGTCGACTGGGCACCGGCCGCTGGCGAGTTCGTGATCGCGCAGGGCGTGGGCTACGACACTAACGCACTGCGGATCGTGCTGTTCAATCCCGGCAGCGCCTCGATCACCATTCCTTCCGGCACGGTCATCACCGCGATCGAGCGAGCATAAGGACCGTTGTCATGACATCCATATCATTCAAATATGCTGCCGCTCTTCAGGAAATTCTTGAGTTCGTCGAGAACGGCGGGTTGCCCGATATCGAGACCATGGTGGCAAGCGTTGCCGGTCTCACCGGAGAGGTCAGCAAGACAGACCTGAACGCAACTCTTTCGGGAACGGCTGCGGGCGATCTGCTGGCGCTAGATGGCTCGGCGAAGGTTCCATCTGCTCTGCTCCCCTCTGAAATCCTGAACTCCTTGCGCTATCGCGGCACATGGAACGCGACCACCAACGTGCGTTCGGTCGAAGGCACAGCCATGCCGTCTGCCAACGGGTCGAACAAGGGGCACTACTACGTCGTCTCGACGGCGGGCTCCACCAACCTCGACGGTATCACCGACTGGAAGGTGGGCGACTGGGTTATTTCCAACGGCTCGACCTACGACAAGATCGACAACACCGACCTGGTGACGAGCGTGGCGGGATTGCAGGGGGTGATCTCGGCGGCGGACTTGAGAACGGCCTTGGGGGCGCTCCAAGCGGCCAGCACGGCGGAAATTCGCGCGCACAACGGCTCGGGAGGCATCACCGCCACAGGCACGGCGAATGCGCTGGTGGCCGTAGCATTGAGCGATGCAACGACGACTGCGCTGGACTGGACGGCAGGCATCAATTTCACCTGGACTGCATCGGGCAACCGGACGCTTGGAAACCCAAGCAACGCGCTGCCGGGAACGCAGCGCACGATCTACCTTCTTGGCAACAACGCGACCGCGCGGACCATTACCTTCGGCACGAATTACAAGGGCGCGCTTCCTACGCTTTCCGATGTGACCAGCACGAAGGGCTACCTGCTTACCATCCATTGTCTTTCGACAACGCATTTCGTCGTCACGGCGGTGCAGGCGCTATGATCCTCCCCGGCTTTCCTCGGATGAGCATGAACGCGCCTGCCGCACCCGTCTACGTCGTCAACGGCGGCTTCGACAATGCCTCTGGCTGGACGCTTGGTTCTGGCTGGTCGATCAGCGGGGGCGTGGCGGTTGCCTCGACTGCGATAACTGCCATCACCCGAACCTCTAACATCACGCTGGTGCCGGGGACGTATCGGTTCACCTTTACGGTGCTGAATTATGTGAGTGGAACAGTACGACCAATCATAGCCGGGCAGAACGGCTCGGCTCGAAGCAGCAACGGAACCTTCGTCGAGGACATCGTGGTCTCGACCGTTTCCAATCAGCTTATCGGTGTAAGTGCCATCAGTGCCTTCGACGGTCAGATCGACAACATCACCGTCGAGAAGATCGCGTGATGCGGTTTCTCGTCCCCCTCGCCCTCCTGCTGGCCTCCTGCGGGGACGAATACCAGCAGCCGGTCAATGGCTGGGAAGTGGTCGAGACTGTCAGCGGCAAGGATGTCGCGCAAGGCGTGAAGCTGGCCCCTGTGGGCGCGCTGTGGTCGGCCACGATCCTGCCGGGTGCGGAGCTCGACGGGGTGTCCAAGAGCATCGGCCCCATCGCACCGGGCAGCACTGTTCGCATTCGTTACCGCGTGTCGGGCGAAGGGCTTTATCCTGCCCCCGATGCCGATCTCGAGCCCGGCTCGCCTGCCATCCTGACGATCATGATCCAGCGCGCGGGCGACGACTGGAGCGGACGCGGCCAATACAGCGGCTTCCGGCAATACACGACGACCCCGCTTACCCTTGCGCCGGGCGAGCATGAAGCGACCGTGACGCTGGCGCATCCCTGCTGTCACAACGTGCTGGGCCAGCATGGCGGCCTGGAACAGACCCTCGCCGGGGCGCAGCGCATCTGGCTCGCCTTCGGGCATTGGAACGGACGGATGCACGGTGTCCGCGCCGACGAACCTGTCACCTTCGAACTGCTCGCGTTCGAGGTGGTGTGATGCCTGGAACACTCGACGGCGCGCAAACTCGCATGATCGCAGAGGCGGTCGCGGAGGCCACTATCCTTAAGGTCGTGCAGGACCACCCGGAATTGAAAACGAAGCAAGCGGAAATCCCGGCCCCCCTCAAATGGGCGGGAGGCATCATCGCGGCTCTTTTCACCGCCGGAATAACGGGTCTCGGCTTCTGGATCGTGACCACACTGAGCGACGTGCAAGTCACTGTCGCTCGAATGGAAGAACGGACGGCGCTGCAAGACACTTCGCGCGACGACCGGTTCACCGAGATTGAGCGCAGGGTCAACCAGCTAGAAACCTATCATAGAACGGGGGGTGCGCGATGAACCGCAAAATCGTATTCGAAGCGGTGGACAAGCTGGTCCCCGGCATCTGGAACCGCCCCGGCGCGATTGCCGCGATGGACGATGCGATAGACGCTGCGCTCGGCATCATCGTGGTGCGCGCTCCCAAGCCCAAGGGCAGGCAGATCAATGCCGCCGGGGAACGGCTCATCAAGTCGTTCGAGGGTCTGGAACTGACGGCTTATCCAGATCCCGGAACGGGCGGCAAGCCATGGACCATCGGCTACGGCGCGACCGAGGATGAGAACGGCAAGCCCTTCGCGCCCGGAACGACAATCACACAGGAACGCGCCGACGCGCTGTTCGACAAGGATACGGATCGCTTCGAGGCGGCGGTCGAGAGGCTGGCTCCGGTGGCGACCGATAACCAGTTCGCGGCCATGGTCTCCCTGGCATTCAATGTAGGCACCGGCAATTTCGAGAAGTCCACGCTGCTCAAGAAGCACAACGCAGGCGACTACGAAGGGGCCGCTGCCCAGTTCGGTCGCTGGAACCGCGCCGCTGGCAGGGTGATGAAGGGTCTGACCCGCCGCCGTGCCGCCGAGGCCGCGCTCTACAGGAGCGGGACGTGAAACCGTTCTGGTCGGCATTCTTTGCGCGGCTGATGTCTCCGGCCACCGCGCGCTTTGTGCTGGCGCTGATGGCCCTCGGGTTCTCCGCCTACGGCGCGAACATCCTGATCGGGCGCGAAGGCGATGATGCTGGACAGGCGGCTACCTTCGCCGTTGGCCAGCTCTTCGCTTTGGCCACCCTCGCGTTCGGATACTACTTCGGCAGCACCGCGCGCGGCGACGAGAAGCCGATTGAGACCGAGATCGTCAACCCGCCAGATCGACCCGCTCAAGTCGAAGATGTCGATAGCCCGGAAGGAGAAGATCAATGATCGCTCGCATCATCACCACCATCATGGGCAATTGGCAGATAGCCGCCGGTGTTCTCGCCCTCCTGATCGCCACGCACACCCTCTCCTATTGCGAAGGCCGGGACGCTGGACGCGAAGCCACCGAGGCCCGCTACGCCAAGCAGCGCGCCGCAGCCGAAAAGGTCGAAGACAAGAGCGAGGGTCAATCCGCGCAGGAGCGTGAGACCGATCGCCAGACAATCACCGATGCACAGAAGGACCGAGACGATGCCATTCGCAGCACACAAGAAACTGGTCGCCCCTCTGAATCTCGCATTGCTTTGCAGTGTGAGCGCCTGCGGGCAGCCGGAACCGATATTCAGCAGCTACCCGCCTGTCGAGGACGTTAGGGTCGAGCCCAAGCCCGTTCCCGGCCTAGACGTGCTGGAAAGCGAAGAGGCGGCGAACCTCTACGATTCCAAGCTGGAAGGCTGGGGGGAACGTGGCTGGGCGGCTGTTGCCCGTATCTGCCGCGATGCGGTAAGGAAGGGTGCGCCCTACCCCGAAGGCTGGTGCCCGGCCGACTAACCCAGCCTCAACCTCTCGATCTCCACGACATCATCCTCTGGCAGATAGGCTATGATGTCCATAGGCTCGGGACGGTCGCCCCATGTCCAGCAATCGCCGCCTGCGAACATCATCCAATGCTCGGCAGTCTGAACGTCTCTGCGGGTCTCGGTCCCCATGCGGAACATGACGGCAGGACGGGATTGCTCATCGACCGGACAGCCCTTGCCGTTGTGGTGGGTCCAGCCTGGGGGGATTTTGGGCGGTGGCGGGGAACGGCGGCGGACCATCACCCGAAGATAGCGAGAATCGCGCCACCCACCACCAGGATCATCAGAACGGCGTATTCGGCTTTCAGGGGCACCGTAGAACCTCGCTAAGCAACACTACCGCCAGCGCCAGAAACAGCAGCATACCGATCGCGCCGACAAGCTGGCGGGTGGGGCCTGTCATCATCTATACGTCGCAGATAGAATGTCCGAGATCATCGCGCAAATCAGCAGGGTCCAAAGAACGCCAGTAATGCCGAAATCGAACACATAGTATCCGAGCAGGGCGCAGACATACCGCATCACCCCTTCTCCCCAGCAAGAGCGCGGATGTCTTGGGCGAGGTATCTTGATGCTATAGCAGCAGGATTATCGTCAGAGTCGCCGCCCCACTCGTAAGCTGCCTTCTCCGCCACCTTCGCCGCCCGCTCCAGAACGATGGCGATAGCGGCGTCTGCCATGCCATAAGTCACCATAAGCGCCGCGCCAGAGCCATCGTCGAAGGTCATGCGCGTTCGCTGCGGCATCGTTTGTTCGCGAGCCTCCCACATCCCCCGCGCCACCTCTTGCCGCAGATCAATCGGTTCCATTGGGGTGGTCCTTGTGAAAGCGGCCTGAGGCAATGATTATGTCCTGATCGGCAGGGCTAGTTTCGGCCCATGGTCTCGGCGTATATTCCAGCCACAGTCCCACACTCCAATTGCCTTTGCCGTGAGCCGCATCGAGGTCGGCTATTCGCTTCTCGCGGTAGGCATCGTAGGCCGCACCCACCGCCTCCCGTTCTTCCTGTGCTGTCATTGATTTTGCTCCAGGGCTTGGCGGGCGGTGTCCAAAATATCCCAGCACGCATCGCAATCGCCTGTCTTGTCCATGATGGTCTTGAGCGCCTCCCGATACCGGCGAAGGGTGCCGGCGGCTTCGATCAATTCCTCACAGGGCCACGCTATGTCGTCCGCCTCTGCTCGCGCGGTGCTATCCCGCAACCGCTCTTCCAATTCCCTACTCATCCCTGCTTCCTTTCAAGGTGATGGCGGAGTTGCTGGCCGAGAGGGGTGAGGCGGCAGCCGAGAGGCCGGGCGGCTTCAATCGCACCCGAACGCTGGACGTCATTCCATCCCATTTCTATACCCGCCACGGCCCACCGCATTTTGGCGTATCCATGACGAATGGCCCAATTCGCGGCTCGTCCATGCCGCGGCTCGTAGGGTGTCTTGGCAACTCCGCAGTGGTCCAGATAGACCCGCTGCGCCTCTGTCAGCCCAGCAGCCAGCTTATCGAGTTCCTCTTCGGTCATGATGGGTCCTGGGTGGTGTTGAGCCGTTCAATCTCGGCCAGAATGTCAGGGTGCGGGGAGAACCATTCGCCGACGCGCCGATGAGCGGCAAACATTCTGTGGTAGCTTGCTTCTTGTTCGGCCCCGCCGGTAGTGGTGGCGCGAATGAAAAGTTCAGACGGAAACCCTGTTTGAAGGGCTTTCCGTCGCCGTTCTACATCGACAGCGATACCAATCTTAATCGGCCCTTCATGAGCTTGGATGAAATAGACGAACTTCTCCTCGCCAGTGGCCGTTCGATCGCCCAGCATCCGCTCAATGGCCTGCCGAAAACCCACACGCAAACCTTTCTCATAAGCCGCTTGCGGCTCATCTGGAATCCGGTTCACGTAATCGGACAGGTCCCAGCCATCCCGCTCAGTGAGCGAGATAAGTTCCTTGAGACATTCTTCTGCTGTCCTATCTTTGTCGAGCATTGGCGGTCCTTTCGCCGATGTAGGCCCGGGACGAGCGCACCACCGCTCTCTCGGGCCGTTTAGGTTGGACAACCGGACCATTGGACGCCGCAAGACTCTGTTGGGCGCCAGGACTGGTTGGACAGCGCTAAGCGGCTGACTCTGCGAGTATATTGCAGACCGCCCCCGGGCACCATTTCTGCCCGATAACGAAAGCACTGTGTCCCGGGTGTCTGTTGTGCGGTGCCCGCCTGTCCGGGAAGACGGTCCCCAGTGCCGCTGCGGCGTGGGGACCCTTTCGTCGCGGCACCTTCCCGACTCCGTAAATTTCCAGACCCCGCCACAGATCGCACGGCCACTGAGGCCGGACTCCGCTGTTGGTCGATACAATCAGCCGATGGTTGTACCGTCATCGCCGGGCTTCGATTGTTCGTCGAAGCAACCGATCGATCAACGCGAGATGAAGCAAGAACTTGGCCGACCCTCGACTTCTCCTACGTCTATCATCACCTTTCACCGGTACGGGTATCACGCTGACCCAGGGGATTGACCTTTCTGAATGGGACACTAGCATCCTGATCGGAAAAAGAGCCGATCGCTGCCACGCAACGCTCGCCTTGTGTTACCCTGATGTTCGGAGATTTTCGATGACCAAGTTGTTTGCCCTGGCACTGCTTGCGCTTCCTTTCCCTGCCTTGGCCCAACCGGTCGCGGCCGATACTCCGGGTCAAACGGAAGCCGGCATCGAATACGTCCAGCCGAAGGATTGGACGGCCAGCACTTCGGAGAATTCGTTGGCCTTCGCCTCGCCAGAGAACGATCTGCGCATGGTGGTTGTCGACGTGGGGCCGGCGCAAGACGCCGCAGAGGCAGCCGCGAAGGCCTGGGCCGCGATCCCCGGCAGATCTGCCCCCACCCCCCGCAATGTCACCCCGCTTCCCGCGACCAACGGCTGGGAGGAGCGTGCCTCGGTCAGTTACGAAACCCTTCCGAGCGAGCATGCAACCCGTTCCGCCCTGGCGCTGCGGTTCGGTGGCGAGTGGACCGTCCTTATTGTGGATGGGTCCTCCGCGACCGCGGCAAAGCGTTCGGCAGCCCTGCAGGTCGTGCAGCAAGGTTTGCGTCCCGCAGGCTTTGCAGAAGAGAGTTTCGCAGGAAAGACAGCCAATGCCCTGACCCCCGAACGGATCAAGGCGATGACCGATTTCGTGGAGGAAAGTCGCGAGGCGCTCCGCGTCCCCGGAGTGGGCTTCGCGCTCATCGACGACGGCAAGGTCGCCTGGGAGGGCGGTTTCGGGGTACGCGCGCTGGGTTCGCCCGAGCCTGTCGACGCCGATACCAAATTCATGATCGCGTCGAATACCAAGGGCATGACCACGCTTCTGCTTTCGGTGCTAGCCGACGAAGGCAAGCTCGACTGGGATCAGAAGGTCGTCGACCTCTACCCGGACTTCCGGCTCGGCAACGCCGCCGTCACCCAGTCGGTACTGGTCCGCCATCTGGTCTGCGCCTGCACCGGCCTGCCCCGCAAAGACTTCAACTTCATCCTGGCGGATCCCGGCGCACCGGCGATAGATACGTTTACGCAGCTTGCCGACACCATGCCGACAAGCGAATTCGGAGATCTGTTTCAATACAGCAACCAGTTGGCATCTGCCGCGGGATACGTCGCCGGCCATCTGCTGCATCCCGAACTGGAACTCGGCATCGCCTATGATCGCGCGATGCAGGAAAAAATCTTCGATCCCCTGGGGATGGACACCGCCACATTCGATTACGACGAGGGAATGGCCGGAAACTGGGCTGCGCCCCATGGGATCGACATCGACGGCGAAGTCGTGCGCATGTCGAATGATTTCAACTACGCTCCCTATCCCTATCGGCCGGCCGGCGCCGCCTTTGCCAGCACCAAGGACATGATCCGGTACGTGCAGCTGGAATTGTCGAAAGGCGTCACGCCGGAAGGCGAGCGTGTGGTCAGCGAGGAAAACCTTCTCGCGCGGCGCGAGAAGGGCGTTCAGGTCGGGCCCGGCAGTTGGTACGGCATGGGACTGTTCCAGCGTGACGCATGGGGCGTGCCCGTCGTCACCCACGGCGGCACGCTGCTCGGCTATCACAGCAACTGGTATGTCCTGCCCGAAGAAGACATCGGCCTTGTCATACTGACCAATTCCGATCCCGGGGCGCAGATGCTGGGGCCGGTGCTCCGGCGCTTGCTCGAGGTGCTTTACGACGGAAAGCCAGAGGCTGCGACCGAAGTGGCCGCCGCCGCCGGCCGTATCGAGGCGCAAGCCACTGCCCGTAGGGAGCGCCTGACATATCCCGGTGATCCCGCCGTCCTAGCCGGTCTGGCCAAACATTACGTCGACCCATCGGTCGGTCAGATCACCATCAGCGAACGCGGCGGTCAGAAATGGCTCGACGCAGGCTTCGTGGAAGGGCCCATCGCAACGCGCGCCAACGCCGATGGCAGCGTCTCGATCGTCTCCGTGGGTCCGGGCAGCATCGGGATCGAGGCGCTGGTCGGATCGCGGGACGGCAAGCGCACTCTCACCATCAGCGACGGTCAGCAGAGCCAGTTCGTCTACGTCGAGGACTGAGAGGTGTGGCAGGTTTCGCTCTGCGGAGCCCTTCCCTTCCTGTCTAGCTGGCGTTCAGGAGCGAAGTCTTACCTCGGACACGGGACCGCAGAAAGCACCGTGTCGGAGGAAATGCGATGAAGACAGCCGGTTCGTTGGCAGCAGTTTGCCTGGTCCTGTGCAGTGTCGGAGCGTCTGCGGACGCTCAAGAAAATGTTCAAGTCACCCCCGCTACGAGCGCTGCCCCCGATGCGCTGATCGACCTGGAGCGTTGGCGGACCCGTTGGGTCATGCATGCGAAGTTCGCAGGCGGCGATCGCAAGCTGTTGTTCGATACAGGAGGTGGCCTGACACTGCTGCATCCCGATGTCCTGGCCGCAGCAGATTGCAAGCTCTGGGGGCGAATCACGGGGTTCAGGATGTTCGGGGAGCGGGGGGATGGACCGCGCTGCAACGGCATGGATTTGACGGTGTCGGGTCTCCAGCTTCGCCCGCCTATTCTCGGTGCAATCAATCTCGGAAAGATCAATCCGGCAGATGCGGAGCTCGATGGAATCGCTTCTTTGAACATGTTCGAAGGCAGGGTGATCACGCTGAACCTTGGCGAAGGTGAGATCATCGTGGAATCGCCTTCTAGCTTCGAGGAAAGGATCCAGGTCGATGCGGCCTTTCCCGATCCGGCTCAAGCGCGAGGTCGAAGGTCTCGCGCTGGCGGTCATGGCGGAAGTCGCGACGGAACGGGGCCCGGTCTGGATGGAGCTGGATTCTGGTAACGGCGGTACGGTGCTGGTTGCCCGGCACAATGCCGAATTGTTCGGATTGAAACCCGACGAAGAGGGCCCGCAATCGGGAAATGTCCGGGTAACCGACAATGTGGCAGTCGGTTCAAATCATATCTTCACGCCGGACATGATCATGGACGGGAACCTCGGCATGCCCTTCTTGCACGAGTGGATCATCACCGTCGACCTCAGGACCGGCCAGGCATGGATAGTCCCGAACGATGACGCCGGACCAGCACCTTCGCCAGTCCTTCCAGCCTCCGGGGATTAGAGTTTGAACTCGCCGATCTAGTGGAGCGGGTTCGGTACCGATCGGTCCGGACCCGGCGCATTACCCCGCATTAATGATGCGCCTGCGCAAATGGAGAGGTTCTGCGCGAAGCACCAGATGCGATCGCATCGACAAGCGATTTCTTTCAGATGCCCGGTTCCTCGCGGTTTCCTGTCGGAAACATTGTCGCGGCTCCGCGGTTGGTCGGGATGAAATCCCCCCACCATAATCAGGAGCACACGATGACCCGCATTCTCGTTTTATATTACTCGTCCTACGGTCACGTCGGAAAAATGGCCGAAGCCATTGCCGAAGGCGTCCGTGAAGGCGGCGGAGAGGCGGTGATCCGGCATGTGCCCGAAACCGCACCCGAGGAAGTCGCCAAGAACGCGGGCTTCCAGCCGATGGCGCACGATCAGATCGAAGGGCCTGACCATCTGGCGCAGTATGACGGCATCGTCGTCGGTTCGCCGACCCGCTACGGGCGCATGTCGAGCCAGATGGCGGCATTCTGGGACCAGACCGGCGGGCTGTGGCAGAAGGGCGCGCTGATCGGCAAGGTCGGCGCCGCCTTCACCTCAACCGCCAGCCAGCACGGCGGGCAGGAAACGACGCTGTGGTCGATCCTCAACAATCTGCTGCACATGGGCATGACGGTGGTCGGGCTGGACTACGGCTTCGACGGCCAGATGGGCGTGGAGGAGGTCAAGGGCGGCGCGCCCTACGGAGCGACCACGATCGCCGGCGGCGACGGCAGCCGCCAGCCGAGCGAAGTCGAGCTCGCCGGAGCGCGCTACCTCGGCAAGCGGGTGGCGCAGACGGCGGCCAAGCTCACCGCCTGAGCCACCGGCACGTCACTCGCTCCGCTGGGCGAGCATCCTCGCCAGCATCTCCTGGCGTTCCTCGACCTTCCCCTCCCGCTCCGCATTGCGCAGCGGGAGGACGTTGGCGACGAGGTTCTCGACCGGGGTCGGGTCCTTCTCGAAATTGGCCATCGTCTCGTCGATATAGTCATCGAGCGGCATGTAGCCCTCGCGCGTCGCCTGTCCCGGCGTGAGACCCGTCTGGACGGCCGGCGGGGCGATCTCGATCACCGCGATGTCGCCCTTCAGCTGCTGGCGAAGTTGCAGCGAATAGGAGTGCACGCCGGCCTTGCTGGCGCTGTAGGCCGGCCCGGTCGGCAGCGGCACGAAGGCAAGGCCGCTGCTGGTGGTGCAGATCGTCGCGCCGGGCTTTCCGGACAGCTGCGGAATGAAGGCCTCGCACATCCGCATCGTTCCGAGCAGATTGATGTCGATAATGCGCCGCGCCAGTTCCATGTCCCCCCTGTCGTCGAGGCTCATGATCCCGGCCCCGTTGATCAGCATGTTGCAATCGGGGAATTCTCGCGCGATCCGCTCGGCGCAATCCGCCACCGAGGCATCGTCCGCGACGTCGAGGACCTGGCTATGGATGTTCTCGTGCCCCTGGGCGGTTTCTTCCAAGCTCGCCTCGGTCCGCCCGGCAACGATCACCGTGTTCCCCAGTTGGGCGAACCGCCAAGCCAGCGCCTGGCCAATACCCGATCCGCCGCCGGTGATCAGGATGGTGTTGTCGGTCATTCGCATGGGCAATCTCCTTCGCGAACTATCTAGGATGCCCGCACTTGTCTTGAAAGCTCCGGCAGCTAGGCAATGGCCATGCACGCAACCTCTTCCGCGCTGTCGCCCTTCGACATGGCCGCCATGCTGGTGGTCGCCTCCGCGCTGCTGGGCTGGTTCAATCATCACTATCTCAAGCTGCCCCATGTCATCGGACTGACGGTGATGGGCGCGCTCGCCGCGCTCGGGTTGATGGTGGCCAATGCCCTGATCCCCGGCGTGACGCTGGACGACACCGTGGCGCGGCTGCTCGAGCAGATGAATTTCACCGAGACGCTGCTGCAGGGCATGCTGAGCTTCCTGCTTTTCGCCGGGGCCCTGCATGTCGATCTCGACCGGCTGAAGGCGAGCTGGCTGCCGGTGCTGCTGCTCTCGACCATCGGCGTGATCGTCTCGACCCTGCTGGTCGGCTTTGCCACCTGGGGGCTGGGCCTGGTCCTTGGCCTTTCGATCGCGCCGATCTGGTACTTCGTCTTCGGCGCGCTGATCGCTCCCACCGATCCGGTATCCGTGCTCGGCGTCCTCAAGGAAGAAGATGTCCCCCTGTCACTGCAGAGCGCGGTGGCGGGCGAGAGCCTGTTCAACGACGGCGTCGGCATCGTCGTCTTCACCATCCTGCTCGGCGCGGCGGTGACCGGCGCGGATTTCTCGCTGGCCGAGGGCGCGCGGCTGTTCGCGATCGAGGCGGGCGGCGGCGTGCTCGTCGGCCTGGTGGCCGGTTTCCTCGGCTACCGGGCGCTCGCCGGAATGGACGAATACGGTCTCGAGGTCCTCATCACCCTCGCCATCGTCATGGGCGGATACGCGCTGTGCAGCGCGCTGCATATCTCCGGCCCGCTGGCCATGGCGGTGGCCGGGCTGCTGATCGGCAATCACGGCGTAACCTACGCCATGAGCGACGTGACCCGTGACTATGTGGTCAAGTTCTGGGAGATCGTCGACGAACTGCTCAATTCGGTGCTGTTCCTTCTCATCGGCCTCGAGCTGATCGCGCTTGTTCCGGGCGTGAACGAGGTGATCCTGGCCGTGGCCGCGATCCCGATCACCCTCGCCGCCCGCGCGATCGCGGTGGCCGGGGCGACCAAGGCCATTCCTGCCGCCCGGCTTCAGGAACAGGGGGCCAGCCGGGTGCTGTGGTGGGGCGGGCTGCGCGGCGGCATATCCATCGCGCTCGCCCTGTCCCTGCCCGCCGGCGACACCCGCAGTCTGATCCTCGCCGCGACCTTCGGTGCGGTGCTGTTCAGCGTTCTCGTCCAGCGTGCGACGCTCGGCCGGCTGATCGACAGCCTCAAGGCCAAGCACGCCCCCGCGGTCGAGAGCGGACCGACCTTGCATTGATTGCTCTGCGGAAACGCCTCATGTAAGGGCCTTCGCGACTGCCCCGGCCGCCGGATGGCGCGATCACCGCACCGTCCAGGGGCACGCATTTTCAGGCCGAAGGAATTCTAGCACATGGCTCGTCGTCGCCAGATTTACGAAGGCAAGGCCAAGATCCTCTACGAAGGCCCCGAGCCCGGCACCATCATCCAGTATTTCAAGGACGATGCGACCGCCTTCAACGCCCAGAAGAAGGGCATGATCAACGGCAAGGGCGTGATCAACAACCGCATCAGCGAATATGTCTTCACACGCCTGTCGCACATCGGCGTGCCGACCCATTTCATTCGCCGGCTGAACATGCGCGAGCAGCTCGTCCGCCAGGTCGAGATCGTGCCGATCGAAGTGGTGGTACGTAACGTCGCCGCCGGCTCGATCTGCAAGCGTCTGGGGATCGAGGAAGGCGAGCCGCTGCCCCACACGCTGATCGAATATTACTACAAGGACGATGCCCTGGGCGATCCGCTGATCGCGGAAGAGCACATCGCCTGCTTCAACTGGGCGAGCAACGAGGAGATGCAGGACATCTCCAGCATGGCGATCCGCATCAACGATTTCCTCTGCGGCATGTTTGCGGCGATCGACATCCGCCTGGTCGATTTCAAGCTCGAGTTCGGCCGGTTGTGGGACGGCGACTACAGCCGCATCATCCTCGCCGATGAAATCAGTCCGGATGGCTGCCGGTTGTGGGACATCAACACCAACGAGAAGATGGACAAGGACCGCTTTCGCCAGGACCTGGGCGGCGAGGAAGAGGCCTATCGCGAAGTCGCGCGCCGGCTCGGCATTCTCGACGGGAACGATAACGGCAATGCCGGCGAGGTCTTCGACCTCAGCGCCCACCGCGGCCGCCTGCGCGGCAACAAGCCTAAGAAATAAGGGCACGCGGTCGTAGCCCGGGGTTCAGGCGCAATGCGTCATAGCGGGCCGATGCCCGGAAGACGATTGGCGGGGCGGCTCGCGCTTGCCCTGCTCCTGACCTCAGCCTCTGCAGTGCCCCTCGCTGCCCAGCCCGTGGGATGGGACCCGGCCGAGTGGGAACTGGAGGACAGCGAATTCGAGCCCGAAGACGGCTGGCATTTCGGCGTCCTAGAGAACGGCATGCGCTATATCGTCCGGCGCAACGACCGTCCCGAGGGCACGGCTCTGGTGCGGATGGAAGTCGCCGCCGGATCGCTCGACGAGCGCGAGGACGAACGCGGCTTCGCTCACTTCGTCGAGCACATGGCCTTCAACGGCAGCACCAATGTGCCCGAGGGAGAGATGATCCGGCTGCTCGAACGCGAAGGCCTGGCCTTCGGAGCCGACACCAACGCCTCGACCGGCTTCGAGCGCACGCAGTACAAGCTCGACCTCCCCCGCGCCGATCCGGACCTGCTCGACACCGCGCTGATGCTTATGCGCGAGACCGTCGGTGAGTTGACCTTCGCAGAGGCAGCCGTGGAGCGGGAAAAAGGGGTGATCCTGTCCGAACGGCGCGTGCGCAACACCTACGCACTCCAGAACACGCTCGATGGCCTGGAATTCGCTTATCCCGAGGCCCGCGCGGCCCGGCGCCTTCCGATCGGCGCGATCGAGACGCTCGAGGCTGCCGACGCGGAGTCCCTACGCGCGTTCTGGCAGCGCGAATACGTCCCGTCGGACACGGTTCTGGTGGTCGTCGGCGATTTCGATCCGGCTGTCGTCGAGGCGAAGATTCGCGCCGCGTTCGCCGGTTGGCAGGCTTCCCCCTCGCCCGATCAGCCCGCTGCCGGGCCCGTCGATCCCGACAGCGCCGGCAAGACGGACATCTACCTCGATCCGGCGCTCCCTGAAACCATCACACTGATGCGGCACGCGCCCTTCGTCGACAGGCCGGACACGCGCGCAGAGCGCTTCGAGGCACTGCTGCGCAGCGTCGGCGCCCGGATCATGGCGCGGCGCATCCAGCGGCTCACCCGGCAGGAGGACCCGCCGCTGCGCGCTGCTCAGTTCGGCTCGAGCGATTTTTTCGAAGCGGCGCGCACATCGCAACTGGTCGTCGTGAGCGAGGATGGCGAATGGCGCGAAGGTCTGACCGCAGCCGTCGCCGAATATCGCCATGCCCTCGAGTACGGTTTCAGCGAGGCCGAAGTCGCCGAACAGGTCGCCAACATCCGCGCCGCGCTCGAAAACGCCGCCGCCAATGCCGCCACCCGCTCGAATGCCAGCCTGGTCGGCCAGGCCTTTCGCATTGCGCGGGGCGAGGCTGTCCCCGACAGTCCGGCCGACACGCTCGCCCGGTTCGAGGAACAGGTCGAGGCGATCACCGCGGACCGGGTGCTCGCGGCGATGCGCGCAGATGCGATCGCGCTCGACGAGCCGCTGATCCGCTACACCGGGAAAAACGCGCCGGCAGGAGGCGAACAGGCGCTGAGGTCTTCGGTCGAGACGGCCTTCGCGATGGCTGTCGAGCCTGGCCAAGCCGCCGAAACGGAGGAATTCGCCTATTCCGATTTCGGCGAGGCCGGGACGATCGTGGCCGACACGCGCGAGGATGCGTTCGGCATCCGCACCGTCCGCTTCGCCAACGGCGTTATGCTCAACCTCAAGCAGACCGACCTCGAGGACGACAGGGTCTGGGTCCGCCTCAATCTCGACGGCGGCAAGATGCTGGAGACCCGCGCCGACCCATTGGCGGTGGAACTCGCGCCTTTGCTCCCCGCCGGCGGCCTCGGACGCCACAGCCGCGACGAACTTCAAACGATCCTGGCGGGCCGTTCGGTAGGCATTAGCTTCGGTGCCGGGGACGAAACCTTCGTGGCCAGCGCTGTAACCACACCGCGCGATCTGGAGCTTCAATTGCACTATTTCGCCGCCAGCCTCGTCGATCCGGGTTACCGGCCCGAAGGTCTTGGCCCCTGGCGCGCCAGTCTCGACGACTTCTTCGCTCGGCTCGGCCAAACCCCGGCCTCGGCCCTCGCCGAAGGGTTGGGTCCGATTCTGTCCGATAGCGACCCGCGCTTTACGCGGCAGCCGATCGAGGCCTATCGCGCTCTCGACTACGCTGGCCTGCGCGCCGCGATCGCCGACCGGTTGGCGAGCGGCGCGATCGAGATCGGAATTGTCGGAGATATCGACGAGGACGCGGTGATCGCCGCGGTCGCCGAGACCTTCGGCGCCCTCCCCCCGCGCGAAGCCACTTTCCGCGGGTATTCCGGCGAAAGACGGACGCGCAGCTTCACCGCTGATCGTTCTCCCCGCACGCTAACGCATTCCGGAGAGCTTGATCAGGCACTCGTCAGGTTGGTGTGGCCGACAACCGACGACGACGACTGGGCTCTTACCAGTCGTCTGACCCTGCTCGAACGGGTCGCCCGGCTCGCGCTCACAGAGAAGCTGCGCGAGGAACTGGGGCAAACCTACTCTCCGTCCGCCGACAGCAACCAATCGCGCGTGTACGATGATTACGGCACCTTCTCGATCCAGGCCGAAGTCGATGTCGGGCAGGTCGAGGCGGGGCGGCAGGCGATGATCGAGACGGTCGAGGCGCTCGCAAGCGGTGGGATCGACGACGATCTGCTGGAACGCGCCCGCCGCCCGCTGATCGAGGCGCTCGACAACCGGTTGAAGAGCAACACCGTGTGGCTGGGTCTCGTCGATCGCGCGCAAAGCCGTCCGGAAGACGTCGAGCGCTTTCTGCAGGCCAAGGAACGCCAGCTGACGATCACCCCGGACGAGCTGACCGCTCTGGCGCGAACCTATCTCGTTCCGACCGCGGCGGTGACGGTGACCGTCCTTCCGGAACAGGCGAACTGACGCCGCAACCTGATCAGCGCGCGGCGATCTGCTCCGCGCGCTCGGCCTGCGATGCCCGGGTCACCGCGATCTCCCCGTCGCCCACGATGGCGAAGGCTGACCAGTAGAATGGATGCGAGGTCTCCGGCGCATCCATCAGAATTTCCTGCGAGAGGCGCAGCGCTTCGCCGGTCGAGTTGCCGTTTCCAAGCGTGAAGATGCCGGTGATCAGCATCTGCGTCGCGTCGAAATCATTGGGGACGGGCCAGTGGCTCGCCACCACCGAGCGTCCACCGGCCCCGACGAAGGCGCGCACCAGCCCGTCGAGCGCGAAGTCGCCGCCGCTGGCAACCCCCGCCTCGCGGGTCGCGCCGACGGTCGCGGTTCCCGCGGTATCGCACGCCGAAAGGATCACGAGATCGGCATCGAGTTTGAGGTCGTAGATTTCGGCAAAGGAGAGCAGGCCATCCGATTCCGCCGCAGCCACGGCACCGTCGTCGGCGAAGGAAGTCAGCAGCGCCGGCCGCGGGGGACAGCCTTCCTGCGGCGCGGTGACAAGGCCGTGGGTGGCGAAATGGATGATCCGGTAATCGCCCAGATCCTCCATCTGCTTGACCGCGAGATCGGTAAAGGCACCGCCGGTCACGACCCGCGGACGGCCGCGACCCAGTACGTCGGCCGCGACGCGCAGTTCGGTGGCGTCGATCGGATCGTTCCAGATGGCCGGCGCCCAAAGACAGTTCTCGCCCCCGGCCAGGGCCGAGCGTGTGCCGCTGCCGATCGTCGCGACCGGGCCGACGGGTTCGTTTTCGCCGAAGCCCAGATAGGCATTCGCGGCGGACGACCGCGGCGCCCGGCGCACGTCGCGGAACGATGTCGGCGAGACGCTGGTGCTGACCCGCATCTTGCGCCCGAGCCACTCCGTCCCGGTGAAATCGTAGGGATCCCCCGCCGCATCGTCGACCCGGGCCCGGTAACGTGCGACGCTCTCGTCGTTCATCACCAGCAGGTTCGCGGGCAGCTTGAGCATGGCACCATCGGGCTCGAAGACCAGGTGACCGAGATTGCGTAGCTGGGCGTCGATCGGCTTGAACAGCGTCAGATAGAGTTCCCGTGCGGTCGCCATATCGAAGGGATAAGTGACTGTCTCGCCATTCTCCACGATCGCGATGCTCGATCGGATCGTCTCGACCCGCTCCTCCAGATCGTCGGCGCTGCCCTCGATCGCATAGGCCGTCGCGGCCTCCGCATCGACGTAGATGCCGAAGAGCGCGTCGTCGAGTGCGACCAGCTTGAAGTAGCCCTCCCCTTCACGAAGGGTCTCCCGCATCGCCTCGAGGGTCATGCGGCCATCCGAGATCACGCGGTAGCGCGGGTATTCCGCAAGCTGCTGCTGCATGGCCAGTTGCCTCGTGCCCAGCGCTTCGAGCTCGGCCTTTCGCGCGGCGATCCGCGAGGCCATTTCCGGGCTTTCGGCTTCACGGCCCTCGATCTGCGCCAGCCCGTTGCGCACCCGCTCGACCGCGCGCGCGAGATTGGTGGCCTGGCGGAACAGCTGCGCCGCTTCGTCGTCGCCGGCGGAAAGCTCCCGCGCGAGAACCGCCTGGGTCTGCGCAAGGCCGGGTCGCAGGAGCAACTGGCTGGCGAGGAACATCTCCGCCGCCGCACCCTGCGGGTCGCTTTCGTCTTGGCTCAGCAGACGGAAATAAGGCCGCATCAGTGCCCGCAAAGAGGGCGAAGGCGTCCCCTCCGCCTTGTCGACCAGTTCGCGATAGGTCGCCCGTGCCTCGGCAGTGCGTCCGGTCCTCAGAAACAGTCCGGCCAGCTGTGCCCGCGCGCTCAGCAGGGCGGGCGATCCTGGGTAATTCTGTTCCAGCAGCGCGATCGCCTCGCGGTGGAGAGCCTCGGCTTCGACGATCTGCCCCATGCGCTCGCGGTTCTCCGCAAGCTCGCCGAGGACCTGAGCACGCAGCCACAGGATGGAGACGATGCGACCGCCCCGCACCGCGGACAGCGCCGCATCGGCGTCCTGCAGCGCCGCCGCGGCTTCCGCGTCGCGGCCCTCGATCCGCAAGGCCGTCGCGCGAATGTAGCGTGCCTGCCCGTCGAGCAGTTCGGCGCGCTCGAGCGGTGTCAGCTCCTCCGCGGAAGAGAACAGCCCGCCCTGCTCGGCGGACAGCCGCCGCGCCAGATCGTCGCCGATCACCAGTTCCGCCAACTGGTCGCGGACCGCCTGCCGCACGAGCGGGCGATCGATGATGACGAGCGCACCCGTGCTGTCGCCGACATTGAGGAAATGGATCGCTTCGTAATTGCGCAACAGCCGGGCGAGAACCGGGTCGGCGGAAGCAGCACCGCGCTGCGCGTTGAAGATATCCTCTGCCGTGCCGAAGTTTCCGAGGTTGGACTGCTGCAGCGCTTCATTGAGCTGCGCCTCGATCGCGCCGTCTCCGGTCAGCGCGGCCGCCGATTGCGCGAAGAATTCCGCGGCTTCGGCGAAATTGCCCATGTTCGAGCGGCGATATGCCTCGCCGAGTGCGGCATTGGCGTCGATCGACTGGGCCTGCGCCCGGGCAAAGGCCCGCGCGTCACTTGCCTGAGTCAGCGGGATCTCGATCTCGCCTTCGACCACTTCGTTGGCCACGAGCGACGCCAGCCCGATCCGCGCGGCATCACGGTATGCGACGATGGTTTCGGCGATGATTCGCCGTGCTCCCTGCATTCCGGTGAGGACGATCCGCCGGATGCCCGTCTCGCCATCGCTGCAAAGAAAGGCCCTTCCTTCCGCAAGGCCAGTGGGCATTTCGACATCCTGCTGCTCTATGCAGTCGCCCAGAGGTTGCAGGCGGGCCTGGAGATCGCTTTCGCGCTCCACGCTCAACGTCCCTATGGGAGCAGCGGCATCGCGGCAGATTACCGAGTATCGCCGGTCGAAGAGGTTGCCACCCTCTCTGGGTGCCTGGATCTGTGCTTCGCACAGGCCGTTCGATCCGACCGGAAAGCTGTCGCGATAATCGACCGGCTGCGCTTTTGCCGGAAGAGCGATCACGGCGAAAGTCGTCGGGAGAAGGAGAGAGAAGGCCCGTAGCCGGACAGAATTACTGCGCATCGCTGTTCTCCCCGTCGTTTCCATCCTCGTCGTCTTCATCGTCCTCCTCGGCGTCGGTCTCATTGTCGGTCAGGGCGAACAAGGCAGCATCGCCCCCGCTGGCGACGGGATCGTCCACCAGCGGATCGGTGCTTAGGAGCGGCGTCTCGACGAAATTCGGGAAGCTCTCGCCGAAGGTGACATCCGCCTCGTCTTCCGACGCCTCGACAGGGGCGAGGAGGACCGGCGCCGTTACCGTCGAGGGGCTGTTTATCGTGCCGATGACCGTGACGGGAGGGGGTGGGGGTGGAGGCGGAGGGGGCGGCGGCGGCGGAGGTGGCGGAGGCGGAGGAGGCGGAGGCGGAGGAGGCGGCGCGCACCCGGCCGGGATGGCGCAGGTGTTGAAGGTCGAACCTTCCGTATAAGCAACCCCGCCCTGCACGCCGAAGTCGATTTGACCGAAGAAATCGGCGCCGGTCACCGAGGTGCCGTCGGCATTCGCCCGCCGACCGAACGCGACAACCGTAAGCGGCCCGCCGACCCCGCCCGGCCCTTCGGCGGCATCGGCACCGATCACGTCGAAAGCGAAATTCGGCGTCCGATTCGTCCCGAAACTGTCAGCGCCATCGAAACCGTCGGCAAGGGTCGGACCGGTGGCGAAATTGGGGAAGACCGAGACCGCGACCTGGTATTCGCCCGGGTCGAGAATGGTCTGCAAGAAGACGTCGTAATTGTTCCCCGTCACCGGGTCCGTCGGCACGTTGCTGCCCCCGTCGTCGTTCTGGTCGATGAGGTTGCCGAGCGAGCTGAACAGCGCCAGGATCGGGTCGAAGCCGCCCGCAGGGATCGTCTGACCCGCGGAATTGGTGCCCCCGGCGTAGGAATAGCTCCGCAGGGTCACCTGCTTGCGACTGTCGAGCGTGAAGGTGAAGATCAGCACGCCATCCGGCGACATCAGCATGCCGACGAAGGAAATTCCGTCGGGATTCACCGCGCCGCCGCCCCCGCCGCCCGAAGGCACCAGACGACCCACGATGAGACCTCCGCCGCCAACGGTCACGCCGGCGAAATCGTTCTGAGTCCCGGTGTTCTGGATGAAGATGTTCCCGCTACCCAGCAACGCGACCCCCTCGGCCCGGATCGCGCCCTCGAGGTTGGGAGCGTTGGGATTGGTGCGCAACGCATCGTCCCGGCCCGCGAAATTCGGATCGGCAGCCAGCCGCTGGGCGGTATCGAGCGCGGCAGCCACCAGATTGCTGGAGACGAGGGTCAACTGGCCGGCGAGCTCACCGTCGAGCCCGGTCACGGAGATACTTCCGGTCGGAGTGATGATCTCGAGCCGCTCGTCGGCGTTGACCGTCAGGCTGTCGTCCGCTCCCGCAGCGGTGTAGCTGAGCTCGCCTTCGATGCGGATATGACCGCTCGAGGTGAGGGTCACCTGTCCCGGCCCATCGTCGAGCGAGCCGAGAATGGTGAGGTCGCGGACGATGGCATCGGGACCTGTCAGCCCGGGGTCTTCGGCCACGGTGAGAATGGCGGAACCAGCCTCGATCCGCGCAAGCTCGTCCTGCGTGAGGGTATAGCCCGCTTCCTCCGTCGAACCGCCGATGATCGCCGGCGACCCCGTCGCAAGCGTGGCAATGCGAACCGCGTTCGCCCCTATCCGCGCCCCGGCGAGGATGTCGAGCTCTCGCGATGTCAGTGCCAGTGAGTTGCCACCAAAGCCGATCAAGGCGTCGTTGTCCCCGGCGATGGTGATCGTACCGCCTGCACGAACGGTGATATTCGCCGTCGGCGCGTCTGCTGCGGGACCGCCGATGATGTTTCCGGCCGCGGTCTCGATGTCGAGATCGCCGGCGACGTTGACGGTCATTGTATCGCCGACGAGCAGCGAGCCGCCGGTGGCGGCGATGCGCGAGCCCGTGTCCGCCTGCGTTCCGATAGCCACGACCTGGAGATCCTCAACGGACAGGACGCCGCCGGTGATACCGATGTCCAGAACGCCCGCCGTGAGATTGCCGATCCCGGTCGTCGAAGCCTGCACGGAAAGATTTGCGATCTCGACTGTCCCTCCGGCAATCTCGATCGTCGCCGCGCCGCCGGAAACATCGCCGGGTCCGGTCCCGTCATCCTGCGAAGTTCCCGCGTTGGAGGCGCTTGTTACCAGCGCGAGCGATCCGGGGACCTGCACGGTGGACGAACCCGTCACCGAGAGCACGCTGGTCCCGCCCTGCGCCGCTCCCGATGCGGCTCCCGTTCCTCCGATGCCGCGGCTCGTCGCGAAGCTCTGGCCCGAGCCCGACAGAACCAGAATGGAGCCGGCCGCTTCGAAGGCCGCGGTTCCGCCCGTGCCCGCTCCACCGGCGGCGGTTCCTGCTCCGCCTACCCCGTTCGCCTCGTTTGCAATCTGGACCGCCGTCAGCGACCCGCCCGCAACTGTGCTGGCGTAAGCTTCGCCGCCGGTCGCGGCTCCGCCCGTACCGCCGTCACCGCCGCGTGCGGAAGCGAGGTTGTTGATCGTGCCGACGCTTATCGTTCCGGCACCCCCGCCAAGGAAGGACAGGCCGGCCTGCGCGCTACCGCCTATTCCATCCTGCGCGCCGTTCCCCGTGCCACCCGCACCGCCGAAAGCATTGGCGCCAAAATCGCCGTCCGTCAGGGAAAGGCTGCCCTCGCCGACCGCGCTGCTGCCACCGAGTATGGCGAGGCCGACCTGCGCGAGACCCGCGAGCGCCAGCCCGCCCTGCCCACCGGCCTGGCCGGTATCGCCCGCTCCTCCACGCCCCCCGAAGGCATTGGCGAAGACACCGGCAATTCCGCCGACGGAGATATTGCCCCGATCGCGAGCGGCAAGGAGGAAGGCGCCGTTGCCCAATGCGGGGTCCGACGCGTTCGGGTCCGAGAGGCGCCCGCCGAAACCGTCGCCGCCTTGACCGGGAGCAATAGACTGGGCGGCGTCGCCAGCTCCGCCGGCGCCCCCGGTGCCAGTAGAATTGATGGTGGCATCGCCGCCGACCACGATTGATCCCGGCTGTGTGTCGCCGAAACTTCCCTCGGCCTGGAGAAATGCGTTTCCACCTCGCCCGTCGCCGCCACGTCCGCCGGCCCCGCTCGCCGCCCCACCGGTACCATTGGCGCTCGCGGAAACGAAGCCGTCGATTGCGATGGCACCGGTGGCGCCAGTCTGACCCGCGTCTTCAGCCAAGGCGCCGGCGACCCCCGCCCTCCCGTCGCCACCATTCCTTCCCGTACCGCCGATTCCCGAGGCACTTGTGCTATAATTTCCGCCGACACCGATCGTACCGCCATTTCCGATAAGTCGCGCGCCGCCCCCTATGCCGTTACCGCCATCCCCGGCACTTTCACCGCCGATACCGTTGCTCGAAATCGCGAGATCACCGGAGATCGTGAGCGACCCACCGGTTTCGCGGACGATCACCAGACTGTTACCGGCAGTTCCATCCGCCCCCGCGGCTTGGGAAGAGGTTCCTCCGCCCCGGGCGCTGGTGAAGAGAGTCGCGTTTCCTCCAATCGCCATGTTGCCGTTGGCGGCGACTGCAATTTCCGCAGTTCCGCCGGTCGCCCGCCCACCGGCGTTGGCGACCGAGAAACCACCGGCAGCAAAAGTATCGAGTACGACATCGCCGGTCACGTTCGTAGTGCCGCCGCTCGCACCCAGAAACGCTCGGCCACCGGTCGAATTTGCACCGCCGAGCCCGCTTGCCGTTGCTGAAAGCGTGACGGAGCCTCCAACGCTCAACGTTCCGCCTGCCGACGCGAAGGCGTCTGCCCCGCCCGCCGTAAGATCGCCGGCGGTCAGGAATGGATCTGCAAAATTCGCGCCGCTCGCATTTGCGGACACGAGCAACGATCCTCCGATATTCAAGGTACCGAAGGTCGCGACCTGACTGGAACGGACCGCCGTCGCGCGACCGGCGACGTTGGTTGCGCTGTCGCGGCCCGCAAAGGCATCCGCAACCACAGCAGCATCGCCACCGATATTGATCGTGCTACCCTGAAATCCGGCGATGAAAGCCTGGCCCGCGACGGCGTCGATAGCGCCCGGAGCAAGGTTGAGGCCTTCGAGGCCCGCTGCTCTCGCTGAGACCCAAACGTCCCCGGTGATGTCTATCGGCGTGGAGGCGTTCGCCCCGATGACCGATCTCCTGCCGCCGTAAACCATCACGTTGCCGGTGATGGAGGCTGCGCCCGTCGGCCCCGCTTCGAAAGGATCTGCACCGAGAACCGCCCGGTCGGGCGATGACATGAACAGGTCGGACGTGACGCTGAGTGACGTCGCGAAGATTTCCGCCGTACCGCCTCCGCCGATCTCCTGATTCGCCGGACGGTTGTCGTTTATCCCGTCATCGGCACTGGTACCGTTCACGGTCTTGCCGGCGACCGCGTAATTGGCGGACAGGATGATATCGCCGTTGTCGATGCTGGCGCCGTTGACCAGATCGAACCCGAGATTGCCGCTGAACAGCAAGCGGATCGGGTCTGTCTGCGCCGCGGCGACCCCGTAGATCACATGTTCGTCGCCGGCCCCGCCACTCGCCGGCCCCCCGGTCGAACCGGTGTGAACGATGGCGTCGCCGACAACGGTGCCGACCGGGACCTGGATATCGAACAGCCCGTTCGAATAGGTCAGGCTGACTTGCTCGCCCGCGACATAGGCGGTCGAGCCATTGATACGCGCCGTCCCACCCATGGTGATCTGCGGCGCCGCGATGGCGAAGAAGCTGCCCTCTGCCAGCGCCGATATCTGCGCGCCGGAAGCGATCGTCACTCCGGATGTCTGGCCGCTCGCGCCGGTCAGGCTCAACGCTCCGCCATTGGTGGCGAAGGAATTGAAGCTGGCGAGGTCCGGAGCCAGGCTGGTCAGCATCAGTCGGCCGACATCGAACACCGCAGAACTGCCGACGAGAATACCCGTGGGGGAATAGAAGGCCACGAAGCCACCGGGCGACAAATTGCCGGCGCTGTCCTGCAGTCGGCTCACGACCGTTCCGTCGAAAACGACGACGTTGTTGTTGGCGGATGGAAGAATCCGGTTGAGCGCGGCGAATCCGCCCTGACCCGGCGCGCTCTGGAATGTCGCCGTGTGACCGACGGGCAGGAAGGTGAACGCATTGCCGGCCTGGTCCTGGTTCGGATTCCAGTCGATCACGACCGTGGGACTGGTGACCGTGATGGTCTCCTGCCCGGGGACCGTACGGTCGAACGTCGCGCTTCCCTGGCCCGCAACCACCTGCGGCGTCGCGTCGAACGCCTGCGCTCGCGCGGCCTGCGGCATCGCCAGCGCCGCGGCGATCGCGGATCCTGCGATGCCGAGAAAAAAGCCGGTGCGGATCGAGCGGGTGCGACTCATGATCAGAATCTCCATGGGAAGAGACGGGTGGTGATGGACATCAGCACGCGGACATCGCCGCGCGAGGCCTGAAAATCGGGCTTTTCGAGCGGGACCGCGACCGCGAGGTCGGCCTGCATCGTCCCGCCCCAGGCCAGCCGGACGCCGCCGCCAACCGACCACAGCCGATCGGGATTGAGCGGGCTCCGGCTCGGGTCCTCGTTCCAAGCCCATGCGGCATCGGTAAAAGCATAGGGCTGGACCGCCAGCCCCATGGCCGTGCGGGGCGCCAGACTGCCGAACGCCGCTTCGAGCGACACGCCCACGCCGCTGTCTCCGAGGACGCTGCCAGGATCGTAACCGCGCCCGATCGAATAGGTGCCGGCCGCAAACTCCTCGAAGGCGGGCAGAGCATCGCCGGAATATTGTGCCTCGACGCCGAGCTGGAATTTGACCCGAGGCACGGGTCGATATTCCGCTGCCCCTTCGAAGCGGGCCAGCAAGGGAGTAGGATCGGCCTCGATCCGGCTTGGCGGCACGAACCCTCCCGCGGTACAGCCAGCCAGGTTCGGGCGGCAATCCGGACTAGCATGGAAGATGTCGATACCTTGGCGCAGCTCGAGCGCCGCCCCGACCCTCCAGCGCGGTTCGTAAAGAGAATAGCCGCCGACCCCGACGATGCTGTCGCTGTCGAACTCGACGCCGTCGATCCGCGCCCAGAGCATGCGCACGCGATCGCGCGACAATCCGAGATCGTTCACCTCGACGTCCTGGTCGACATAGTCGAAGCCCGCACCTGCCACCATGGAAGCCTGCCGGCTGCGCAGAAGCGGATAGGCGGCGTTGATCGAGGCCAGCAGGGTCTCCGACTGGACATCGAAGCCGGGCAGGTTCACGTCGGGGTCGGTCCAGCTGTAGGTGAAGTTCCCTCCCAGCGTCAGCCCGTCCCTGCCGACCCGAAAATCGTGGCCCAGCTGGATGGTCTGCTGTTCATCGAAATCGAGCGTGCTGAACAGGGCCAGGCTGGTGCGGTCTCCCATTCCGGTAAGATCGTAGACTTCACCGCGCAACAGGCCGCCGAAGCGACCGAGTGCCTTCGATCCGTAGTTCTGCACATTGAAATCGAGCGACGCGCTGCGGCGCAGGACCGCGATCTCGCCGATCAGGTCTCCCGGTTCGCCACCCGCGGCGGGGCGCAGCGAAAGTCGGACATCGACACCCGGCAAATCGTCCGCCAGCAACAAATAGCGTTCGGCCCTTCCGGTGTTGAACACCGGATCCTCGGTAAGCCGTTCGAGATAGGACGCGACGAGTTGTTCGGACGGGCCCGCATCGCCGCGGACACGCAGTGCCGTGACCCGTCCAAAGACGATGCGGAACTCGGCAACACCGCCCGCAATCCGCTGCGCCGGAATTTCCACCGTCGCCAGATAGTCGGCGCGCTGCAGCATCTGGTTGGCCTGCGCACGAATGTCGCACAGCACCGAAATCGGCAGATCGCGCCCGAGATATTCGGCATAGCTTTCGCCAAGGGCAACCTCGGGAGCCTTTTCCGCCCCGACGAACCGGATCTCATTGAGCCGTGTCTCGATGCCGGCGAATTCGGGATTGTCGAGCGCGCAAGGAGTGCGTTCCATCGAGCCGTCGATGGTCAGGCTGGGGCCATCGGGCCTGTCCTCCCGTGCCTGAGGCGGTGTCAGCTCGCCGCGGGTCGGTGGAGCGACGTCGCTGGCGGTCTGCGCTGCGAGCGGCATCGCCGTCGCCGCCAGGAGAGCCCCGGTGAGCGTGGTTCCGCCGCCGTTCAGAAGCGTGGCGACGCGAGATCGCCGCTCTACCGCAACTATGTCAGAAATCGCCTCGCCCGCCGCGAAGCGCGATCCGCCAAACCTCATGAACTGTCGCCCCCGTGTCGTTTCGACCCGATGTCAGCGACCCGCCTGCCGATCTTCTAAGAATCCGTCGGCTTAGCCCGAAGAATACATATCGAATCGACGAGGGGAAGGGCCTTTACGAAATTTCCGTGATATTCGGGGCGATTACCGTGAGCCGCGCGGGGCAGATTTCGAGCCTCCCGTGCGCCGCCGCTTGAACCGGGGCCGACATGACGGCATAGGCGCCAGCGTTCTTCCAGCCGACGAGGCCCCACATGAAATTCCGCGTTTACGTCAGCCTCAAGCCAGGCGTGCTCGACCCCCAGGGGCGGGCGGTCCATCACGCTCTGGAAGGGCTGGGATTCGACGGGGTGGGCGACGTCAGGATCGGTCGCTTCATCGAGCTCGAGATGCCCGAAGGCACGAAAGAGGCCGCGATCGGAGAGATGTGCGAGAAGCTGCTCGCGAACACCGTGATCGAGAATTATCGCATCGAGACCACCGAACGATGAGCCTGCGCGCTGCCGTCGTCACCTTTCCGGGATCCAATTGCGACCGCGACATGGCCGTTGCGCTGGAACGGGCATCGGGGGTGCCGGCGCTGCGGGTGTGGCATGGCGAGGCCGATCTTCCGGACAGGCTCGACTTCATCGCCCTGCCGGGGGGGTTTTCCTATGGTGACTATCTGCGTTCCGGCGCGATGGCGGCCAACAGCCCGATCATGCGGGCCGTCGTTCGCGAGGCGGAACGCGGGGTGCCGGTGCTGGGCGTATGCAACGGTTTCCAGATCCTTGCTGAAGCGCGCCTGCTGCCCGGCGCATTGATGCGCAACCGCAGCCAGAATTTCATCTGCCGGACGGTCGGGTTGAAGGTCGAGAACACGCGGTCGGTGTTCACGGGCGGCTACGAGGAAGGCCAGATGATCCGCATACCGGTCGCCCATCACGACGGAAACTACTTCGCGGACGAGGACACGCTCGACCGCCTTGAAGGCGAAGGCCGCGTGGTGTTCCGATACGCGGACAATTGCAACGGCTCGCAGCGCGACATCGCCGGAATCGTCAACGCGGGTGGCAATGTCCTGGGCATGATGCCGCATCCCGAACGCGCGGTCGATCCCGCGCATGGCGGCACCGACGGTCTGGCGCTGTTTGCTGGAGCCCTGAAGGGTCTGCTCGCAGCCTGACCCCGGTCAGGCGATCTTGCGCCTGTTCGTTTGCGGAAACAGCGACAGGGCATCCTGGGCGGTCATGGGACGACCGAAATGGAAGCCCTGGATCTTGTCGCAACCCAGGCTGCGGATCATCATCACCTCGTCCTCCGTCTCGACGCCCTCGGCGGTCGTGCTCATGCCCAGGCTGTCGGCCATCGCCACGACGGCGCGGATGATGGCCAGGCTCTCGGCGGAATTCTGCGACGCGCCCTGGACGAATGTCCGGTCGACCTTGATCGTCGAGAACTTGAGCTTGCGCAGATAGCCGAGCGAGGAATAGCCGGTGCCGAAATCGTCGAGCGCGACCGAGCAGCCCAGAGCCATGCACTGTTCCAAGGCACGCCGCGCGACCTCCGCATCGCGAAGGAAAATGCTTTCGGTGACTTCGATCTCCAGTCGCTGCGGCGCGAGGCCGCTGCGCGAGAGAGCCTGGACTACGGTAGTCGCGAAATCGGGTTCGATCAGCTGCTCTGGCGAGACGTTGACGTTGACCTTGATGTGCTCCGGCCAGTTGCGCGCCGCCTCTGCGCAGGCCTGCTGCATGACCCATTTTCCGATCGGCACGATCAGCCTGGTGTCCTCGGCCAGCGGGATGAACTTGCCTGGGCTGACGAAACCGTGTTCCTCGCTGTTCCAGCGCACCAGTGCCTCGAAGCTGACGATCTTCTCGGAGTTGGCGTCGACCACGGGCTGATAATTCAACACCAGTTCGTTCTTGGCCAAAGCGCTGCGCAAAGCGAACTCGAGCTGCCGCCGCTCTTCGGCGCTCGCATGGAGTGAGGGTTCGTACTCGCAATGCTCGCCGCCTCCGACATCCTTCGCGCGGTAGAGCGAGAGATCAGCGTTGCGCATGAGTTCCTCGACCGTACGGCCGTCGCGGGGCCCGATCGCGGAGCCGACGCTCGCGCCGACGTAAAGAACGTGGTTCTCGATGTGATAGGGTTCGGAAAGGGCATCGATGACCGCGCGAGCGACGCGATCGATGCGGTCGCGGTCGGAAGCATCGCGAATGACGATCCCGAATTCGTCTCCGCCGAGCCGCCCGCAGATCTCGTTCTCGCTCATGATCGACTTCAGTCGCTCCGCGACCTCGGCGAGCATGCGGTCGCCGACCATGTGGCCGAGTGAATCGTTCACCGCCTTGAACCGGTCGAGATCGAGCATCAGCAGCGCGCAGCGCGAACGCCATTTTTCCGCGTATTTCAGCGCCTCGCCCAGTGCCTCGTGCAGCATCAGCCGGTTGGGCAGCGCCGTTAGCGTGTCGTAGCGCGCGAGGTAGGCGATCTTCTCCGACGACTCCCGCTGCGCGGTCACGTCCGACCCGACCCCGCGGAATCCCGCGTATCGGCCGCTCTCGTCGATGATGGGAGTGCCCGACAATTCCCACCAGCGGCGCTCGCCATCGATAGAGACCTGCACCGTCAGATTGGAGAAGTTCTCGCGTTCCTTGAGCTTGTTCGCAAGGTCGTGGAGGCTCGCCGGAAATTGTCCGGTTTCCCAAGCGGGGCCGGAGATAAGCTGGAGGAAGCTCTTGCCCTCGATCTCGGCCAGGTCCCTTCCCAAGGCGAAGGCCAGCCGCGGCGATACCTTCTGCAGACGACGTCCGGCGTCGAGCTGGAACAGCCAGTCCGCTTCGCTCTCCTCGTATTCGCGAAGCAGCAGCGAGACGACTTGGCTCTTTTCGGCCATGCCGAAACGGGCGAAGCGCTCCGAATAACTTGCCTTGGCGCTCTCGATCGATCCGACGACCGCCATCATCGACGACAGGCCAGCGCACAACGCCAGCCCGATGCTGCCGTGATAGGCGAGCCCGGCGGTCCAGCCGATCCCGGCCAATCCGATGAAGCTGATCGAAGCCAGGGGCGCGGTGAACCGGGTGACCGACGAACTCAGCATCATCAATGCCATATAGGCCCAGGCAATACCGTGTATGGCGGGATCGGCATAGGCGAGGAACACCGTTCCCGGCACCACCCAGAGCGCCCCCTTGGCGAGCGCGGCGAGCGTATGGGTTCGTTGCTCCTCGCGAGTGAAGGCCCTCACGTCCGCATCCGCGAAGCTCTTTTCGAGCCGATAGACGTAGAGAGTGACTGCCGTCACGGCGACACCCCATGCGCCGGCCATGATCCATGGCAAGGCGCCGCGAAAGCTGGCGACGATGAAGGCGATCCCGACGATGTTCAACGCCACCCGGGCCAATGCGCGCTGGAACAGAAGAGCGTATTGCGGCCCGTGCACACGCGACCAGTCGCCGTGCTCGGGGTTCTTGAAGCCCAGCAAAGTGCGCGTACACACCTCGGGGGCAAATTCGTTTTCGACCAATGCGTTCACACCCAGCGCCTTAGGCGCGAAAGGTTATGGGGGCGTAAATGAGGGTGCTCCAAAACCTTGAAAAAACGACGCGCCCCAAGGGCTTGTCATTCTACGGTGACGGATTTCGCCAGATTGCGCGGCTGGTCGACATCGGTGCCTTTTACGCAGGCGACGTGATAGGCGAGAAGCTGGACCGGGATCGCATAGACCAGCGGCGCGATCAGGGGATGCACCTGTGGCATCTCGATCGTCGCCATGCAGCCTTCGCCGGCATCCTCCAGGCCCTTGGCATCGGAGATCAGCACGATCTTGCCGCCCCGCGCGCGCACCTCTTCCATGTTCGAAACCGTCTTTTCGAAGAGCGGACCCGACGGCGCCAGCACGATAACCGGAACATCGTCGTCGATCAGCGCGATCGGGCCGTGCTTCATTTCCCCTGCGGCATAACCTTCGGCATGGATGTAACTGATTTCCTTGAGTTTCAGCGCGCCTTCCATTGCCAAGGGAAAATCCTGTCCGCGCCCAAGGTAGAGCACGTCGCGCGCCGGTGCGATCAAATGTGCCATCGCCGCGATATCGTCGTCGTGATCGAGCGCTGCGTTGAGGCTGGCGGGCGCTTCGAGCAGATGCTGGACGACCTCGGCCTCCTCGGCGCGATCCATCAGTCCCTTCTTGACCGCCATGTGGGCGGCAAGCGCAGCCAGGACCGCGAGCTGGCAGGTGAAGGCCTTGGTGCTGGCAACGCCGATCTCAGGCCCGGCGTGGGTGGGCAGCAGAAGGTCCGCCTCGCGCGCCATGGTGCTGGTCGGTACGTTGACCACTGCGGCGATTGTCTGGCCGTTTTCCTTGCAGTGGCGCAGCGCCGCAAGTGTGTCGGCAGTCTCGCCCGACTGGCTGATGAAGAGCGACAACCCGCCCTCCTCGAGCACCGGCTCGCGGTATCGGAATTCGCTGGCGACATCGATATCGACCGGAACGCGGGCGAATTGCTCGAACCAGTATTTCGCCACCAGCCCGGCATAGAAGGACGTGCCGCAAGCGACGATGGTGACACGGCGAATGCGCGAGATATCGAAGTCGAACTGCGGCAGGGCGACCTGATTGTTGGCTTGATGAATATACGAAGAGAGCGTCTGCGCCACCACGGTGGGCTGCTCGAATATCTCCTTCTGCATGTAGTGGCGGTAATTGCCTTTCTCCACCGCCTCTGCCGAGGCACCCGAGCTGCGAATTTCCCGCTCGGCCGGCTCGTTGCCTTCGTCGAAGACGTGGGCAGCGGACCGGTCGATGATCACCAGATCGCCTTCTTCGAGATAGGAAATCTGCTGGGTCAGCGGCGCCAACGCGAGCGCATCGGACCCGAGGAACATCTCGTCCTCGCCATATCCGACCACCAGCGGGGAGCCGAGCCGCGCGCCGATCAGCATGTCGGGATGGGCCCGGAAGGCGATGGCGATGGCAAAGGCCCCGCGCAGTCGCGGCAGGACGGCCCTCACGGCATCCGCCGGCTCCGCCCCGTTCTCGTATTCGCGGCTGATGAGATGCGCGACCACCTCGCTGTCGGTATCGCTCTCCAGCGTCCTGCCGTCGGCGCGCAGTTCCGCCCGCAACTCCTTGAAGTTCTCGATGATGCCGTTGTGGACCAGCGCCAGATGCTCGGTCGCGTGGGGATGGGCGTTGTTCGCGGTCGGCGCGCCGTGGGTGGCCCAGCGCGTGTGCGCGATGCCGATATCTCCCGGGGCGGGATTGGAGGCGAGTTCGGTGACCAGATTGTCGAGCTTGCCCTGCGCGCGTCGCCGCACCAGATCGCCCTCGGCGATTGTGCACAGGCCGGCGCTGTCATATCCGCGGTATTCCATCCGCCGAAGCCCGTCGACCAGCCGGTCGGCAACCGGCTCCCCGCTGACGATCCCGATGATTCCGCACATATTCCGTCGCTTTCCCTGAATCTGGACCCGCGATGTAGCGCTTCGCGCGAGACGATCAATCGTCGATCGGTGCGGACCCCGGTGTCCGCCACCACAGGACGAGACCCGCCCCGATGATGATCGCGGCACCGGCCAGGGTCAGGGCATCGGGTACATCGGAGAACAGCAGGTAGCCCAGGACCGTTGCCACGACCATCTGGACGTAGGTGGACGGCGCTATGGTCGCTGCGCCGGCGCGTTCCGTGCCGAGATAGACCAGCCAATGCGCACTGCTGGCGGTGACCGCGACGATCGCGCAGCGCGCCGCTACCGTCCAGTCCGGGGTACCGACCGCGAGCATCGGCGCTCCGCTGACATGCCCGATGGCGGCGGCCGCGACCAGGAACGGCGTCGCCCCCAAGGCAATGAAGGCCTGCATCGAAAGGGCGCTGCCCTGCCCGGCGCTCGCACGGTTTGCAAGCACCATGAGCGCGAAAAAGAGCGCGCTGCCCAGAGGCAGGAGCGCCACCGGGCCCAGCGTTGTCAGGTTGGGGCGCAGGATCAACACAACACCTATCAAGGCGGCCGGAGAGACCAGCCAGACCGCAGGCCGCACCTTTTCCCCCAGCAACGGCCCGCTCAACAGCGCGACGAAGATCGGCGCAACGAAAGTCAGCGCCATCGCGGTGGCCAGCGGCAGGACGAAGATCGCCGAGAAAAAGCAGATGGTCGCTCCGGCAACGCAGAATCCCCGCGCCAGCTGGAGCAGCGGATTGCGCGGGCGGAACCCGGCCGGCCCCTCTCGGCGATAAAGGAGAATGCAAAGACCCGCCGCGCCGATCGAGAAGCGCAGCGCCGCGACCGCCACCGGCGACCATGCGCCCGCCATCGTCTTTACCACGGCATCGCCGACCGACAGCAGCGCGAAGCCGCAGATCGCCAGCATCAAGCCGCGGCGCTCGTCCGTCTGCATTCCATCCCTGTCCGAAAAATCCTGAGGTCCGAGAAATCGTAAGTCTTTGCCGCTAGGCTTTCCTCCACGACCCGGCAAGGCTGCCGCCGTTTCCGCAGCCGGGAACGGGCCGCGGACGCCGCTGCTTAGGAAAAAATCAAGGTTTCCGGAATATTGACCATGCTCCGCAAGCGGACCTTCGCCACACACCGGCACGGTTCTGTTGAAAGACGATCTCGGGGATCAGGAAATGAGCGCATTCGGACGGAAAAACGGACCGGGGGGCATGAACTCCGGTGCGCGTCCACAGTTCGGGATTGCAAAGCCGATGCGGGGCGGTTCTCCGGCCCCGACGCGCGACAATTCCGAGGCGAGCGGCGGCGACCAGTTCCCGCCGCTTCCCGACGAGGATGCCGACGGTAGCGCCAATCCCGCAACCAACGAGGCGATGGCGCGGCTTTCGGACCGCGCCAATCGCGTCCACAGCGGCGAAGCCGAGATCGGCGGCTTCGAGGCGAGCGTCCACAAGATCAAGGAACAGGTGCTGCCGCGCCTGCTCGAGCGCGTCGATCCGGAAGCCGCGGCGACGCTGACCAAGGACGAGCTGTCCGAGGAATTCCGGCCGATCATCCTCGAGGTGCTCGCCGAACTCAAGGTCACGCTCAACCGCCGCGAGCAGTTCGCGCTGGAAAAGGTCCTGGTCGACGAACTGCTCGGCTTCGGTCCACTCGAGGAATTGCTCAACGATCCCGACGTTTCCGACATCATGGTCAACGGGCCGGACCAGACATACATCGAAAAGAAGGGCAAGCTGACGATCGCGCCGATCCGGTTCCGCGACGAACAGCACCTGTTCCAGATCGCTCAGCGCATCGTCAACCAGGTCGGCCGCCGCGTCGACCAGACCACGCCGCTGGCCGACGCGCGCCTCAAGGACGGCAGCCGCGTCAACGTGATCGTCCCGCCGCTGTCGCTGCGCGGCACCGCCATCTCGATTCGTAAGTTCTCCGAAAAGCCGATTACCATCGACATGCTCAAGGGCTTCGGCTCGATGGACGAGAAGATGGCGACCGCCCTCAAGATCGCCGGCGCCTGCCGGATGAACATCGTCATTTCCGGCGGCACCGGTTCGGGCAAGACGACGATGCTGAATGCCCTCTCGAAAATGATCGACCCGGGCGAGCGCGTGCTGACCATCGAAGACGCGGCCGAACTGCGCTTGCAGCAACCGCACTGGTTGCCGCTCGAAACGCGCCCGCCGAACCTTGAAGGCCAGGGCGCGATCACCATCGGCGACCTCGTCAAGAACGCGCTGCGCATGCGCCCCGACCGGATCATCCTGGGCGAGATTCGCGGCGCGGAATGCTTCGACCTGCTCGCCGCGATGAACACCGGCCACGACGGCTCGATGTGCACGCTCCACGCAAACAGCCCGCGCGAATGCCTCGGCCGTATGGAAAACATGATCCTGATGGGCGACATCAAGATCCCGAAGGAGGCGATCAGCCGCCAGATCGCGGAATCGGTGGACCTGATCGTCCAGGTCAAGCGCCTGCGCGACGGTTCGCGTCGCACGACCAACGTTACCGAAGTCATCGGGATGGAAGGCGACGTCATCGTCACCCAGGAGCTGTTCAAATTCGAATATCTGGATGAAAGCGAAGACGGGAAGATCCTCGGCGAATTCCGCTCCAGCGGTTTGCGGCCCTACACTCTGGAGAAGGCTCGTCAGTTCGGTTTCGACCAGGCCTATCTCGAAGCCTGCCTCTGATCGATCCGGATCGCCCGTTCGGCGGTTTCCTACAATACCGGCCATCGCCAGGGTGCTACGGAGGCTCTCGATGTAAGGGCCGATCATGGAATACGGAATTTTCTTCGAGCGCAGGCGGATCAAGACCGAACCGGTGAACGATAGCAACTGTCCTAGCGAAGGTCGCTTCACCGAACTGCTGAGCGAATCCTTCCGGACGATGCGTGCGCGGGCCGGCAAAGCCGAGGCACCGATCGACACCGAAGCCGCCTGAGGTCACGCGCCGGTCAACAGCGCCGGCAACGCTAGGGCCAGCATCCCTCCGCCGGATACCGCCAGCAGCAGGAACAGCCCGGTCCAGGGCACCCAGCCGACCCGATCGATCTCTCCGCGCTTCAGGCGACGGCGATCCATCCACATCGCGATCGCTGCTGCGACCAGCAATGCGATGCCCGAGAAGGCCAGCAATTCTGCATCGCTGGCAAACAGAAAGTCGTCGATGAGGTTCGTCATACTGTCAGATATGTAGGTCGCGGGAACTCGAATTCATTTGGTCGGTTTTTGCCTCTGGACGCCCATCGGGGGCTCTTCGGGAAAGGAAAATTCTATGCGCAAGATCATGATGGCACTCGGTTTGGCCGCGATGACCCTCTCCGCCGCCGCCTGCAACACCGTGCGCGGTGCCGGTGCAGACCTCGAATCCGCTGCGAACGAGGTCGACGAGGAAATCTGAAGTCGCGAACTTTTCGAATGGAGGCGCCCGCCAATCGGCGGGCGTTTTCGTTTTCGGCGTCAGTCTCCCGCGCTCCTTCGATAGACCAAAATGATATTGTTGGCCGGCATCGCATAGCGCGCAGTTCGCTTGAACCCCCGGCTCCGCGCCAATTCGTCGATGGCCTCTGACCGGCGCAGTCCCCATGCGGGATCGCGCGATTTCAGGCTCTCGTCGAAGGCCAGATTGGATTCGGTGGTATCGACGTCGCCTTCCAGATAGGGGCCATAGAGGATCAGGGGGCCATCGGTCGGCAGGATCCGGGCCGCATGTCCGAACAGTCCCTCGGTCGCCGACCACGGCGAGATATGGACCATGTTGATGCACAGGATCGCCGCGGCCCGGTCCAGCGGCGCATCCGGGCCGGTAGCGTCGAATACCGCCGCGGGCCGCAGATTTGCGAGCCCGGTCTCGCTCGCATAGGCATCGATCGAAGCGAGCGCGTCTGCATCCACATCGCTCGGCTGCCAGTCGAGATGCGGAAAGGTCCGCGCGAAGAACACGGCGTGCTGCCCGCTCCCGCTCGCGACCTCGAGCACCGTTCCCGTCTCCGGCAATTCCCGCGCCAGCACCTCGGCGATGGGCTGCGAATTGCGGGCCGCGGCAGGTGCGTGACGCTTCAATTGACCAGCCTGTCTCGTCCGGCCCAATAGGGCGCGCGCAATTCCCGGCGCAGGATCTTGCCCGAGGGATTGCGCGGCATTTCGGCGATGACGTCCACCGAACGCGGGACCTTGAACCCCGCCAGCCGCTCGCGGGTCCAGGCGATGACGTCGCTCTCGTCGACTGTGGCCCCCGCCCTGGGCACGATACAGGCCTTCACCGCCTCGCCCCATGTGTCGTCCGGCACGCCGATCACCGCGACCTCGGCCACCGCCGGATGGCCGTAGATCGCGCTTTCGACCTGAGCGGGATAGACGTTCTCGCCTCCGGAGATGATCATGTCCTTCATCCGGTCCTGAATGTAGATGTAGCCGTCCTCGTCCATGTAGGCGGCATCGCCGGTGTGCATCCAGCCATCGCGCAGGGCCTCGGCGGTGGCATCAGGCAAATTCCAGTAACCGAGCATATTCGACGGGGATCGGAACACCAGTTCGCCAACCTCCCCCCGTGGCAATTCCGTGCCGTCCTCTCCGACGATTCTCGCCTGCGTCCCGGGAAGCGGCTTGCCGGCCGATCGCATGCGCTGGTTGCCCGCAGTGTCATGGTCCTCGCCCGGAAGGGCGGCGACCGTACCGGTGGTCTCGGTCATGCCGTACACCTGGACGAAATCGGCATTGGGGATGGTCGCCACCGCTTCGCGCAACAGGTCGAGCGGGATCGGCGCGGCCCCATAGAAGACGTATTTGACCGCGGAGAAGTCGGTCGTCTTCGCTCGCGGATGATGAACGACCATTTGCAAGGCCGCGGGTACGATGAACATCCGCGTCGCCCCCTGTTCGAAGGCGTCGAGTACTCCGTCCGGCGTGAATTCCGCCTGCACGATCGCGCGGGCACCCGCCCCCATCGCCATCACTCCGAGCCCGGTCCCGCCGATATGCGCGCAGGGCATGGCGATCAGCAGGGCCTCATCATCGTCCCATTCGGCCCAGGGAACCCCCGCTTCCTCCCCCGGCTTGCGCAGGGCGAAGAGGTTGCGGTTGGAAAGCACCGCGCCCTTGGGATTGCCGGTGGTGCCGCTGGTGTAGAGCTGGAGGACCGCGTCGTCCGGAGCCGCCGGCGTGAAGTCCCGCGGTTCCTGCGCTTCCAGACGCGCCTCCGCCTCCCGTGCGGAAAGGATCGCTGGCGGGTTGGCGATCTCCGTGCAGGCCGCCCTTGCCGCATCGTCGAAGCCAGGGCCGGCTAACAGCAGCTTTGCATCCGTATCGCGCAGGATGAAGGCGACCTCGGGTATTGCCAGCCGCCAGCCGATCGGAACCATCACCGCCCCGCAGCGCGCCGCGGCGTAGAACAGTTCGAAATAGAGTGTCGCGTTCTTGCCCAGCCAGGCGATGCGATCGCCTTTCTCTACGCCCAATTCGCGGAACAGGACGATGGCCTTGCGCGTGCGCCTATCCAGCTCGGCGAAGCCGATCGCGGTTTCGCTGTCTTCTAGAGCGATGCGCTCGGGCGTGTGCTCCGCCCAATGCCGGATGTAGTCGTCGAAACCGATCAGATCGCGCGACGGTGCGGCCATCCTCTCTTCCTCCCTTAATGATCGCAATGTCGCGTTGGGCAATCATGCCACGCGATGGACGTTAGTCCAGCCGCGATTTCTCGACCGCATAGGCAGCGAGGATCAGGGATGCCGCGTCAAACGCTCGCTTCCAATGGCAACGCCAGACTGTTCGCCGCGCGCAGGATGGCGTCGTTCTCGTGCACGAAGCGGCCCTGCGCCGGACGCTTGGCGAAGGCGAGCGCGGCACGGGCGACCTCGCCCGCCTCGATCGCCCGATAGCGCCGGTAGGAGCCATGGAGCAGCAGGTTGACGAGCGGGGCCACCATGATCCCCAGCCGCTCCCCCGCCCTGCGGTCCGCGTCCCGCTGGCCGCGCAACAGGCCGGGGCGCAGGATGTCGAGCCGGTGGAGCCCCATCTTCCTCAGCGCGGCGTCGGTTTCTCCCTTGGCGCGCAGATAGAAGGACCGCGCCGCCGGATCGGCGCCGACCGAGCTCACCGAGACGAAGCGTTCGACGCCATGTTCCTTCGCGGCCTGCGCCACCGCGAGCACGAGATCCTTGTCGACGGCGCGAAAGACCTCTTCGTCCTTCCCCGCCTTGGCCCAGGTGGTGCCGAGCGCGCAGACCAGCGCCTTGGGCCGGACGGCCTCGATGACCTCGCTCCACTTGTCCGGTTCGGCGACGAACATCTCCATCCGCGCACCCGGCGGCAGCGCCGCTTCGCGCCGCGCGATACCGGCAAGGCGGACATCCTCGCGCCCGACGCAGGCCTCGATCAGCTTGCCGCCGATCAGGCCCGTCGCTCCGACAAGCGCGACCCGCAGCGGTTCAGACATTGCTGAGCCCTTCCGGCACCATGCCGTAGATGCGGCGGCACTGTTCGATGGCGAAGCGGTCGGTCATGCCGGCGACGAAGTCGCAGATGTGCCGGCTGCGTTCGGGATCGGCGGCGGGCAGCTGTTCCCGCCACGCGCGGGGCAGAGTGGTCTCGTCCTGGCGGTAGGCGACGAACAGCCGGGCGATGACATCGCGGGCGCCTTCCGCCGTCGCCAGCTGTTCGGGGTGGTAGTAGAGATTGTCGTACATGAAGGTCTTCAGCTGCCGCTCCTGCGCCGCCATGCCGGGCGAGAAGCCCGCAAGCTGGCGACCGGCGTCCCGCACCTCGTCCGCGCTCGCCAGCCCGCCCACCTCGGCACCGGTCCGGGCGATGACGTCGTTGACCATCAGCCCGATCTGGGTGCGGATCAGTTCGCGCAGCTGCCGGTCGCGGGGCGCGGTCGGGTAACGCCGCTCCACCTCGCGCCACTGATCGGCGACGAAGTCGAGCGCGAGCAGCTGATCGAGTGTCAGGAACCCGGCGCGCAAGCCATCGTCGATGTCGTGGTTGTCGTAGGCGATGTCGTCGGCGACGTTGGCGATCTGCGCCTCCAGCGAAGGCCACTGGCCGAGCGCCAGCGGGTAGGCCTCGTCGATGTCGCGTAAAGCCCAGTTCGGGGCGGCGACGGGGCCGTTGTGCTTGGCCATCCCCTCCAGCGTTTCCCAGGTGAGGTTCAGCCCCTCGTGTTCGGGATAGGGGCTCTCGATCCGCGCCAGCGTGCGCAACCCGTGGGCGTTGTGATCGTAGCCGCCGGCATGAGCCATGGCTTCGGACAGGGCCTTCTCGCCGGCATGGCCGAAGGGCGGATGGCCGATGTCGTGGCCGAGGCTGAGCGCCTCGGTCAGGTCCTCGTCGAGCCGCAGCGCGCGGGCCAGCACGCGGGCGATCTGCGAGACCTCGAGGCTGTGCGTCAGCCGGGTGCGGTAATGGTCGCCGTCGGGCGAGACGAAGACCTGGGTCTTGGAACGCAGCCGGCGGAAGGCGATCGAATGGATGATGCGGTCGCGGTCCCGCTGGAAGGCACTGCGCGGGCCCCGGGCCGCGCCGCTTTCGGTCCGGAACTCCCGCCCGCGCGAGAGAGCGGGGTCGCTGGCATAGGGGGCGCGGTCCATCGCCGGCGGGCCTATGCGAGCCGCGCCGGCCCGGCAACGTGAACAGATTGGCAACCCCGGGGCTTCAGCCTTCCAGCATCCACTCCGCCGCGGCCTGGCAGTGGATCTCGGTGGTATCGAACACCGGCAGCACGTTGGCATCGGTATCGACCACCAACGCCAGTTCGGTGCAGGCCAGCACGATCGCTTCCGCCCCGGCCTGTTCCTTGCGGGTGATGATGGTCTTCAAGGCGCGTTCGGCGTCGCGCGAGACCTTGCCCAGCATCAACTCCTTGTAGATGATCGAATCGACCATCTCGACGTCGTCCATGTCCGGCGGGAGCAGGTCGACCCCGTGAGCCACAAGCCGCTGCCGGAAGAAGCTCTCCGTCATCACCGCGCGGGTGCCGAGCAGCGCGGCGCTCTTCGTCTCGCGCGCTTCCATTACCTTGCCGGTCTCGTCGGCGACATGGATGATCGGGATCGAGACCATCTCGGCCAGCCGGTCGTAGATGCGGTGCATCGAATTGGCGCAGACCAGCAAGCCTTCCGCCCCCGCCCCCTCGAGCCGCTGCGCGCTCTCGCCGAGAATTGCCACCGCGCGGTCCCAGCCCTCATCGTCGTGGACGGCATAGAGCGGCGCGTAGTCGAGGCTTTCGATCAGGAGCGGCGCGCTCGAGGTCGGCGAGCGCTCCTTCTGCACCAGCTTGTTGATCCGTTCGTAATAGGCGCGGGTCGACACCCAGCTCATGCCGCCGATCAGTCCGAGTTTCCGCAAGGCCGCGCGCCCCTTCCCTGTTGCCGTGTCCCTGCACGCCGCAAAGGCGCGCCTCATGATTGCCGCTTATCGTGTTTGTCGCCCAACGACCGGGGCCGGGCGGGGTTCCGCCCCCGGGTCGATCGCCTCCAGACCGGCAAGCCACTGGCGCAGATCGGCAACACTTCGCCCCGGAGCCTCCTCGTGCGGCAGGTGGCCGATGCCGGGATAGGCGACGAGCGTGGCGTTCGGGAGCGCCTCCCGGTACCACTCGGCGGCGGCATAGGGGATCAGCGCATCTTCCTCGCCCCACATCACCAGCGTCGGCACGTCGACCTGGGCGATCTCCTCGGCGGTGAAAGCGGTGCGCGGGGTGGCGAAGCGCTTCGCGGTCGCGGCGCGGTTGCCGGGATAGCGCGCCAGTTCCCAGTAGCGGTCGACCGCTTCAGGGGTGACGACATCCTGGTTGGACACCGACTGGCTCAGGCTGCGCTCGATCATCGCCCGCGGCAGCACGGTGCTCAGCAGCGAACTGACCCCCGGAATGCGCGCCAGCGTGAAGGCGATGTTGCCGCCCCCGCCCTCACGCTTGATCGGCGCGCCGCCCGCATCGACCAGCACCAGCCCCGCCAGCCGTTCGGGATGGCGGATGGCATAGCCCATGGCGATCCCGCCGCCCATCGAGTTGCCCGCCAGCACGAAGCGTTCGAGCCCGAGCCGGTCGGCCATTTCCCCGACATCGCCGACGAAGGCATCGAGCGCGTAATCGCCGTCAATCGCCGGGCCGGTGAGGCCGTGGCCGATCTGGTCGAAGCGGATCACGCGGTAATCGGCCTTCAGCGCGTCGACCCAGGGCTGCCAGGTGTGGAGATCGGCGTTGGAGCCGTGGAGCAGGACGATGGCGGGTGCGTTCCGCGGCCCCTCGTCGCGGTAATGGACCTCGAGCCCGTCGGACAGCGTGACGAATTCGGACGGCGGGCCGCCGTACTTCGCCCGCATCGCCGCAGGATCGGTGTCCTCCACCCGGAAGACGATCAGGGCGAGGAAGAGGAGGCCGAAGAGGACGGCGAGGCCCCGCAGCACCCACTTCATCGGCACCGTCCCCGTTCAGTTTCGCGGCTTAGGGACTGAACGGTGTTACAGGTGTTACACTGTCCAAGGGAAAGAAACGCAGGGGTCGCATCCACACGCCGCGCAGGGTGGTAGAAGGAGAGGTCTCGGGCGGTCATGCGCCGGGTCTAGCACCGCTCCCACGCGTAGGAAATCAGCTCGGCGCCATCTCCGCGATCCAGCGGCGCACCACCGCGAGCCCGTCCTCGTCGACCGTCGACTTGCCGAGTTCCGGCATAGCTACCCCGGGTTCCACGCTGTCCATGCGGTGGACCATGATCGAATCGCCGGGCTGCCCGGGCACCACCGAGAATTCGTGGCCGCCCGATCCGCGGCCCGCCGCGACCGGACGCTTGAACACGCCGAGCGCCTCGGGATCGTCCTGTTCCCAGCGCAGGTCGAGCCCGCTGTTGGACGCGGTCGCACCCGGGCGATGGCAATGCGCGCAATTGACGTCGAGGTAGGCGCGCGCCGCAAGGCGGGCGGGGACCGCGTCGCGGTTCTCCCACAGCGGCAGCATGTCGTGCGTGGCGGGCATGGCATCGAGGCGCCGGGCGGCGACCATGTCGGCCAGCCATTCGGTAGACAGGTTGCGCGCCTTGGGCCCGATCGGCACCACCGCGCCCTGGAGCCCGTGGCATTCCTTGCACTGGTTTTTGTTGGGAATGCGGTAGCTGATGCTTTCGCCCGCGGGCGTCGTGACCTGCTTGCGTCCGCCCGCCAGAGCCAGCGTCGCCTCGGTCTGTTCCTCGTTCCAGATATAGGGCAGCGCCACCCAGCCCTCGGCCCGGTGCAGCAGCACGCGGGTCTCGATCAGCCGGCGATCGGCACCCTCGCCGAAGGCGAAGGTCTTGATCATCGCCGCGCCGACCGGGAATTCGAGCAGGCCTTCTCCATCGGCGGCAAGCCGTTCGCCCTCGGGCAGATAGATGAAGCGCAGCTTCTCCGCGCCGTCGGAATAGAGCGGGGTGTTGAGCCGGTAGGGCACGACATTGCGCGCCGGAACCTGCGCCGGCGCATCGGCGAAGAAGCCGTATTCCGACAGCACGCGCGGCATGGTGTCGCCTGCGACGACGGCCTGCGCGACCTCGGCCGGGGGCGTGGCGCGGACCGCCATCGCACCGGCGAGCGACAGAGCCGCCGCGGCAAGGATGGCAGCACCACGGGTCAACCCAGACGGTCCTCGAGCTCGGCAGGCGCACCGATCCCGGCATCGTCCCATGTCGCGTCGGCGGGCTGGGGCACGGAGAGCGGCGCCGGGCTGGCCTCGCCGAAGGACTGGCCGGGCCGCGTCAATCCGAGGGTCCAGCCGGCGATGCCGTCCGCCACCCGCAGCCCCGTGTCGCTCTGGGCAATGCCGTCCCACAGGATCGGCGGCAGCGATCCGCCGAACGCGGCCAGCAATTGGTCGCTGCCGTCGAGCTGCGGCTCGTAGCCGTTGCGCCCGAACACGTTCGCGCCGACCGATACGTTGCGCGCGTAGGGATTGTAGCGCTCGTCCTCGAACGGCTGGGTGTAGGCGATTACCATCACCCCGGCGGTGGGATTGCCGTCGACCACGTTGCCCTCGATCGTGACGTTCTCGTTCGCCATCACCAGGATGCCGGTGCCGCGCCGCACGCTGGCGACGATGTTGCCCGGCGGCGCGAAATTGGCGGTGTCGTTGGCGACCACGAGGTTGCGGCGGACGACCACGTTGCCGCCGCCCATCACCGGCAGGTCGGGCAGGTCGAACACCAGAATGCCCCCGGTGTTACGGGTGGCGAGGTTGTTCTCGACCAGCGCGTTGCGGCTGTTCTCGATCTCGATTCCGGCGACGTTCGCCTCGGCGATGGAATTCCTCACGGTGATACGGTTCGACTGGCCGACATAGATGCCGGCATCGCTGGCGCCGGAGACCTTGACCCCGTCGATCAGCACGCCCTCGCTCTCGACCGGATAGATGCCGTAGGCGCCGTTGGTCGCGTCCGGGCCACCCGTCCAGGTGACGCGGACGCGGTGGTAGACGATGTTGTCGGCGCCCTTGGACTTGACCCCGTCGCCCTTGGGATTTTCGAGCGCGAAATCGCGGACGGTGACGTTGTCGGAGGTGATCAGGAAGCCTTCCCCCGATCCGGCCTGACTGGTGAAGTCGAGCACCGTCTCGTCCATCCCCGCGCCGCGCACGGTGACGTTGTCGACATCGAGGCTGAGCCCGTCTGTCAGCGCGTAGTGCCCGGCCTCGAGCACCACCTCGTCCCCCGGCTCGGCGAGGATCAACGCCTCCTGCAGCCGCTCCTGCGCGCCCTCGCCCGGCGTGACGGTGTGGGTGGCCGCCAGAAGAACGGACGGCGCCAGCGGCGAAGCGCCCAACAGCAGCGCGGAAATCGTCAATGTGCGGATCATGTCACTCTCCCTTCAGCATATTCTGCCTGAAGGGTGGCTGAAAGCAACCCGCCAATCGCGGGGCGTGCGACAGAGGCGTCAGTCGGCGAGACCGGTGGCGCACAGCGCGGCGGAGGACGAGGTCACCGCCACCACCTCGGCATCGCCGACCCGGCGGACCCGGGCCAGGTAGTCGCCGACCGAACTGGGCTCGCGCTCCCGCGCGCCGGTCTTGAGCCGTTCGAGCTTCTTCAGCTGATCGATCGTCAGCCGGTCGACCATGCGGCCCGCCATGCAATCGGAGACGCGCTGGCCGAGGCCCGCCTCGACCAGGGCGGAGCGCACCCGGCTCTCCGCGATCGTCTGGACGCAGCCGCTCGCCATCAGGGCGGCGCACAGGATCAGGGGAGCGCGCATCAATCCATCGCCTTCACGATTTCCTCGACCATCTTCTTGGCATCGGCCAGCAGCATCATGGTCTGGTCCATGTAGAACACGTCGTTGTCGACGCCCGCATAGCCGACGCCGCCCATGCTGCGCTTGATGAAGAACACCTGCTTGGCCTTGTCGACGTCGAACACCGGCATGCCGTAGATTGGCGAGCTCTTGTCGGTCTTGGCCGCCGGGTTCACCACGTCGTTGGCGCCGATGATGAAGGCGACGTCGGCCTGCGCGAATTCCGAATTGATGTCTTCCAGCTCGAAGACGTTCTCGTAGGGCACCTGCGCTTCGGCGAGGAGCACGTTCATGTGCCCCGGCATGCGGCCCGCGACCGGGTGGATGGCGTATTTCACCTCGACGCCCTTCTCTTCCAGCATGTCTGCCATCTCGCGCAAGGCGTGCTGCGCCTGCGCCACCGCCATGCCGTAGCCCGGGATGATGATGACCTTTTCCGCCTGTTCGAGCATGAAGGCCGCATCGGCCGCGCTGCCCTGCTTGTAGGGGCGCTGTTCGCGCGCCTCGCCACTGCCCGAAGAGCTGTCGTCCGCCCCGAACCCCCCCGCGATCACCGAGATGAAGCTGCGGTTCATCGCGCGGCACATGATGTAGCTCAGGATCGCGCCCGAGGAGCCGACCAGCGCGCCGGTGATGATCATCGCCGTATTGCCGAGCGTGAAGCCCATCGCCGCAGCCGCCCAGCCCGAATAGGAGTTCAGCATCGAGACCACGACCGGCATGTCCGCCCCGCCGATGGGGATGATGAGCAGGAAACCGATCACGAAGGCGAGCACGGTCAGCCCGACGATCAGCGGCAGGGTCTGTTCGGGTGCGGCCATCGCGAACAGCGCGGTGAGGACGATGATCGCCGCCAGCGTGCCGAGATTGATGACATGCCGCGCCGGCAGGAGGATCGGCGACCCGCTCATCTTGCCGCTGAGCTTGGCGAAGGCGATGACCGAGCCGGAAAAGGTGATCGCCCCGATGGCGATGCCGAGCCCCATCTCGACCTTGGACACCGCGCCGATGCCGGTGTCGGTCAGCAAGCCGAAGGCGCCTGGATTGAGATAGGCTGCCCAGCCCACCAGCACCGCGGCGAGCCCGACGAGGCTGTGGAAGGCCGCGACCAGCTCGGGCATCGCGGTCATGGCGATGCGACGGGCGATGGTGATGCCGATGATAGCGCCGATCGCGATGGCGGCGATGATTTCCAGCGTCGTCGCGCCGTCGATGATGAGTTCCATCGCGTCGGGCCCTGTCGCCTCGGTGCGCATGGGGAAATGCGTCACCAGCGTCGTCACCACGGCGATCAGCATCCCGATCATGCCGAAGCGGTTGCCCGTCCGGCTCGTCGCGGGCGATGACAACCCGCGCAGCGCGAGGATGAAGAAGACACCCGACACCAGATAGGCGAGCGCGACCCAGGGGTTCACAGGCTCGCCGGTCGCGGCTTGGGCGGGTGCGGCCAGCATCGCAAAAGGCGCGGCAAGGAGAGGGCGACGCATCACTTCTTCTCCTTCTTCTTGTACATCGCCAGCATGCGCGCCGTCACCGCGAAGCCGCCGAAGATATTCACGCTGGCGAGCACGATGCCGAGCAGCCCCAGCCACTTCGCCCCCGGCACGTCCGCCGCCGCCGCCGCGATCAGCGCGCCGACGATGATCACGCTCGAGATCGCATTGGTCACCGCCATCAGCGGCGTGTGCAGCGCCGGGGTGACCGACCAGACCACGTAATAGCCGACGAAACACGCCAGCACGAAGATCGACAGGATCGAAATGAAGTCCACTAACCAGCCTCCCCGGGACGGGGAGGGGGACCGTCCGCAGGACGGTGGAGGGGACTGGCCATCCGCGCGACGATCGCCTCGGCGGTGTCGACCGCGTCCGCGAGCACGCGGGTGGCAGTGACCCTGAGGACCCTGAACCCGTTTTCCTTCATGAATGCCACGCGCCGGTCATCGAACTTTGCGCGGTCGAAATTGTCGTGGGCGCTGCCGTCCACCTCGATGACGTAGCGCTCCGACAGGCAGCAGAAATCGGCGATGTATGGACCGATGGGACGCTGCCTGCGAAATTTGTATCCGTTCGGGCGCAGGCGGAGTTGTTGCCATAGCATCCGCTCGGGCTTGGTCATCTCTCGGCGCAGCTTTCGCGCGCGCAAAACTACAGGTCTCGCGACGAACTTTGACTCCCCTCCACCGCGCTTCGCGCGGTCCCCCTCCCCGTGCCGGGGAGGATGGGCAAGGCCTCCGTTCAAGCGACGAGCCTCTCGTTCACCACCTTGCCCCCTTGCGTGAGCCGCACGGCATTGCCGATTTCCTCGTCGAGCACCGGTCTGCCCGCCTCCTTGTCCCAGAAAGCGGAGAGGAAGTTGTAGAGGTTGCGCGAGTAGAGCGCAGATGCATCCGCCGCGAGGTGCCCGGCGGTGTTGGCATAGCCGACGATCTTAACGCCGTGCTTCTCCACCGTCTCGTCCGCGACCGAGCCTTCCACGTTGCCGCCTTGCGACACCGCGAGGTCGAAGATCACGCTGCCCGGCTTCATGCTGGCGATCTGCGCGTCGCTGACCAGCCGCGGCGCGGCACGCCCCGGGATCAGCGCGGTGGTGATGACGATATCCTGCTTGGCGATATGCGCGCTCACCAGTTCGGCCTGGGCCTTCCGGTATTCCTCGCTCATCTCGGTGGCATAGCCGCCCGAGCCCTCGCCCTCGATCCCAGCGACATTCTCGACGAAGATCGGCTTCGCGCCCAGCGACTGGATCTGCTCTTTCGTCGCGCTGCGCACGTCGGTGGCGGAGACCTGCGCGCCCAGCCGCTTGGCGGTGGCGATCGCCTGGAGGCCCGCGACGCCCACGCCCATCACGAAGACCTTCGCCGCCTGCACCGTGCCCGCGGCGGTCATCATCATCGGGAAGGCGCGCCCGTATTCGTCCGCGCTGGCGATAACCGCCTTGTAGCCGGCGAGGTTGGACTGGCTTGAGAGCACGTCCATGCTCTGCGCCCGGGTGATGCGCGGCATGAACTCCATCGCCAGCGCCTCCAGCCCGGCGCCGGCATAGGCCTGGACGCGTTCGCCCTCGCGGAAGGGATCGAACGTGGCCGCGACCCAGGCACCCGGCTTCGCGCCCGCCAGCGCGGCTGGATCGGGCGCTTGCACGCCGAGCACGATGTCCGCCCCCGCCACCGCCCGTTCGGCGGCAAGGACCTCGGCCCCCGCCTCGGCGAATGCGGCATCGGGGATCGAAGCGCCTTCACCCGCACCCTGTTCCACCGCCATGATGGCGCCGAGCGCGGCGAATTTCCTGACCGTCTCGGGCGTGGCGGCGACCCGGCTTTCGCCCGGCGCGCGCTCCTTTAGGATGGCGATCCGCAAGGGCCCGCCGCTCAACCCGAGATCAGGACGACGACGATAAAGGCAAGCAGCGCCAGCAGCGGCACGATCCACTTCAGGCTGCCCACGAAGCTCCCGTAGGTCTTCGAAGCCTTTTCCATATCATGCACCGTGCTCATCGTGTTCCCCGAATTGATGCCTCTACCGGCTGATGTGGCAACCGCTCTATCGCGCCGCGCCGCCGCGCTCAAGACCGTGTTCGCCGCCATGTGCCGATCCCGATTTGAAACAGTTAAGCGGTATTTTACCCTTCCGCACTATTCCATCGCCCAGCCGGACCGTCCGGCCAGGGAGACCACGCGCACCATGGCGACCATCGAACCGCGCCTGCTGATGCTGATCGACGACGAGCCGGCGCAGAGCCGGCTGGTGACCGCGCTTGCCGCGCGCGAGGGCTATCGCACGCTGGTGGCCGGCGATTGCGACGGCGCGCTCGCCATGCTCGACACGCCCGAGGGGCGGCAGGTCTCCGTCATCCTGCTCGACCAGTGGGTGCCGGGCGACGATGCCTGCTCGCTGATCCGCCAGCTCAAGGCGTTGCGCCCCGCCGTGCCGGTGCTGATGCTCACCGCCAGCACCTCGCCGCTGCTCGCGGTCGAGGCGATGCGCGCCGGGGCGACCGACTACCTGATCAAGCCGGTCGCGCCCGAGCGCCTGCTGCAGGCGCTGCGCGGCGCGAGCCAGCGCGAGACCACTCGCCACGAACTCCAGCCGCTCGCCGAGAAGATGCCCGCGACCCTCGACTTCGATGCCATGGTGGGCACCGCCGCGAGCTTCCGCACGGCGCTGGCCAAGGCCGCCACCGCCGCTCGCGGCCACGGCCACATTTTGGTCGAGGGCGAAACCGGAACCGGCAAGGACATGCTGCTGCGCGCGATGCTCGCCGCGAGCCCCCGCGCCAAGGCCCCCGTGCGGATCGTCAACATCGGCGCGGTTCCCGCGAGTTCGATCGAATCGCTGCTGTTCGGTCACGAACAAGGGGCGTTCGCCGGGGCGTTCGAACGCCAGGTCGGCGCGCTCCAGAACTGCGACGGCGGCACGCTGATGCTCGACGAGATCGACCGGCTGGACGAAACGCTGCAGTCGCGGCTCGCCCAGACCATCGCCACCGGGATCGTCCGCCCGACCGGGGCGACCCACGGCTACAAGGTCGATGTCCGCGTCTTCGCCGCCAGCGACGCGCCGCTCGACCGGATGGTGGAGCAGGGCACCTTCTCCGCCGAGCTACGCGACCGGCTCGCCGGCACGCGGATCGAGCTGCCACCGCTGCGCGAACGGACCGCCGACATTCCGGCGCTCACTCGCCATTTCCTCTCCAACATCGGCAAGCAGCCGGGGCTGGTCCACCATTCGATCGCCGACAGCGGGCTTGCCCTGCTCGAAGCCTACGACTGGCCGGGCAACGTCCGCCAGCTGCAGGCGGTGCTGTTCCGCGCCGCGGTGTTCTGCGAGGAGGAATCGCTGACCGCGACCAGCTTCCCCCAACTCGCCGAACTGCTCGGCGACATGGAGGACCGGGGCGAGAGCCGCCTGCGCGGGCTCGGCGTGATGCTCTACACCGACGACGGCAATCTGCGCGCGCTCGAGGAGATCGAGGCCGACGTCATCCGCCTCGCCATCGGCCATTACCGCGGCAAGATGACCGAGGTCGCCCGCCGGCTCGGCATCGGCCGCTCCACCCTCTACCGCAAGCTCGGCGATCTGGGGATCGACCACGCGGCCTGAGTTGGCTGGACCGAAATCCGCTACCCCGGCAGATCCGCGAAATCGGTCAGCGCCGCGTCGCGCAGGCCGCGCCAGACGTTGCGCGCCTGGACGGTCTCGCCGACATCGTGGACCCGCAGCAATTGCACCCCGGCGTCCATCCCCGCCATCGCCAGCGCGATGCTGCCGCCCAGGCGCGCTACGGCCGGCGCCTCGTTCGACAGCGCGCCGATCATCCGCTTGCGGCTGGCCCCCAGCAGCAAGGGGTGGCCGAGCGCGTGGAACAGCGGCAGCGCGTTGAGCACCGCCGTGTTGTCGGCGAGCGACTTGCCGAAGCCGAGCCCGGGATCGAGCAGGATGCATTCACGCGCGATCCCCGCGGCGAGCGCCGCATCGCGCCGGGTGCGCAAGGCATCGAACACGTCGAACACCACGCTGCCGTATTCGCCACCCGCATGCAGATCCTCGCCGCCCGCGCCGAGAGCGTGCATCAGCACCACCGGGCAGCCGCGCGCCGCTATCACTTCGGCGCTGCGCGGATCGTGCGCGAGGCCCGAGACGTCGTTGACCATATGCGCGCCGGCATCGAGCGCGGCCTCCATCACCGCCGCCTTGCGCGTGTCGACGCTGACCGCCGCGCCCATGCCCACGCAGGCTTCGATCGCGGGAAGCACCCGTTCGATCTCGTCGCCTTCCCACACGGCCTGCGCCCGGGGGCGCGTGCTCTCCCCGCCGATGTCGAGGATGGCGGCCCCTGCCTCGACCATCGCGGCGGCGTGCGCACGCCCGGCCTCGGGATCGTCGAGGAAGCGCCCGCCATCGCTGAAGCTGTCGGGAGTGACGTTGAGGATGCCCATCGCCTGCGGCTGGTCGAGCCGTACGGTGCGCGCGCCCAGTTCGAGCGGCGGATGAGCGAGGGTGAAATTGGCCCATTGCGCCTCCCCCTCCGCGCCGCAATCGTCGGGCAGCCGCCCCAAAACCTCGGCCATCGTTTCGGGCGAGGCGAGCCAGCGCTCGACCACCTTGCCCTCCCGCCGGAGGATCACCGCGAAGCGGCTGGCGTAGACCATGCCGCCTGCCAGCCGGATGGCGTTGCCATGCTCGCTCTGCGGACCGGGTGCGAAGCCGATGGGGCGGATGTACAAGGCGTCGGTCATGGGCGCGTCGGTCCTGCTGTTCCAGTTCGCGATAGGCCATGCTCTACTGGTCGGGCCGCAGATCGCCACCCGTCCAGTGCAGTTGTCTGCTGCTTATCGGCCCTGTCCGGGGGAATGAATTTCCGTTCGCCAGCGCGGCACGCCCGGTCGAGATGTCGATGCAACGCTAGGGCGTCTGTGTTGCTTCCTCGGCCACGATGTAGAGGTAATCTACGAAAGCCATCACCGCTTCGTCCAGGCCATTGACCGCGGGATTGGCGCTTTCGACCAGAAACCATTCGTCGGGGGCGTGCGCGCCGCCGCCCCGGCCGAGGCCGAACTGCGAGGCCGGGAGACCGAGCGGCGGCCCGTTGAACATGACGCCCGGCCAGCTCCCCGCGCTGCGGGCGGTTATCGAGTAGGGCAGACCCATGTTGTCGAAGAGCGCCTTCTGCGCGCGAATCAGCAGACTATCCTCGTCCGTCTCGTTAGGGCCATAACCACCGGAAACCGTGACGCGGACATCGTCGAACCCGCGTTTTGCGAGATGCGCCTCGAGCTTGGAAACCGCTTCTTCCTTGGTCATGTCCGGGACGAGCCGAAATTCCAGCTTCGCTTCCGCGCGTCCGGGCAGGACGGTCTTCCCCCCCGGCCCGGTGTAGCCGGCCACCAGACCCTGGATGTTCACGGTAGGCTGCGAAACCAGTCTCTCGAGACTGGCGACATAGTCCTCGTCGTCGATCCACCGCCCAACGCCAAGCTGCGCCTTTGCTTCGGCCTCCGGATAGAGCTTCGCCCCCTCGGCAGTCAGTTGCTTTTGCCTGTCCGTCAAGGGCTTCACGTTTTCGAACCACCCGTCGATCGCGGGGGTGTGACCGTCATCGGCGACCAGCGTGTCGAGGGCCTTGACCAAACGCCATGCGGGGTTTTCGATCCGGGCGTGGTTAGAGGAATGGACATCGGTCTTGGGGTATTTGTCCGACGTTTCTCCGCCGACCACCAGTTGGAATTCGACAGCGCCCTTGGCACCGAGAGTGATGTTGGCACTGCCGTCCCTGCCCTGTCCGGCAGAGGGAATGAAGACGCCGATGCTCTTCGCCAGCGCCGCCTGGACCTCCGGGTCGGCAATGACCTGGTGGAAGTTGGTCGAGGCTACCTCTTCCTCGCCCTCGGCAACAAGGACGATGTTGACCGGCAACTTCCGCCCGCTGTCACGAATCGCCTTGAGCGCGGCCAGGAAAGCAGTCTCGGGTCCTTTCTGGTTCACCGCGCCACGGCCGACCATCGTCATCCCCTCGCCGGGCCGTTCCACCAGCGCACCTTCTAGCGGCGGCGAACTCCACTCCTCCGCATCGAATTGCTTCACGTCGTACATGAAATAGATGCCGAGGGTGGTCGGTGCTCCCGCGTCGAGTGTCGCGAAAACTCCCGGCACGCCGTCCGTCGGGACGATCCGCGCGTTCTGGAAACCGGCGTCGAGGGCCAGTTGGCGCATGTATTCCGCGCCCTCGACGACATTGCGCTTCTCGGCGGCAATGGTCGGCAGCGCGATCCATTCCTGCAGAGTTCTTACATTGGCGTCGTGCTGCTGCTCGACGACCGTCGCGATCTGCTCGCGACCGGGCGTCTCCGCCGCCGTCGGCACAGCCGCAGACGCCAGCATCATCGCACCGCACAGTAATCCCGCCAAACGCTTCATGGACATAGCTCCCCGAAATATCTGGCCGAAGCTACCACCCGACGCGCGAATGACAACGGACTTCTCCCGATCAGGTCGAGATCCCGGTCGGGCCCCGACCTTCCCCTCAATCCTCGCTGGCCAACAGGTAGAGCTGCCGCGCGGCGTCGATGGGTTTGATTTCGCCGTCCGCCTCGTAGTGCCAGAAGGTCCAGCCGTTGCAGCTGGGGGCACCTTGCAGGTCCTTGCCGAGCCCGTGGATGCTGCCGGTATGTTTCTCGCAGGCGAGCGAGCCGTCGGCGCGGACCGTCGCGGTCCAGCGGCGCTGCTTGTCGAAGAGCTTCGTGCCCGGCGGCACCAGGCCGTTCTCGACCAGCGCGCCGAAGGCCACTTTCGGCGCGCTGCGGCCGGCCTGCATCGTGGTGAGCGCGCTTTCGTCGAGCGGGAGTTCTTTTTCGATGCGCTTCATCGCCGCGTCGCGGTACGCCCCCTCGCGCTCGCAGCCGATCCACTGGCGGCCGAGCCGCTTGGCCACCGCGCCGGTGGTGCCGGTGCCGAAGAAGGGATCGAGCACGACGTCGCCGCGTGTCGTGGTGGCAAGCAGCACGCGGTAGAGCAACGCCTCGGGCTTCTGGGTCGGGTGGACCTTGTGTCCGCCCTCCTTCAGCCGCTCCGCCCCGTTGCAGATCGGCAGGACCCAGTCGCTGCGCATCTGCAGCTCGTCGTTCAGCGTCTTCATCGCGCGGTAGTTGAAGTGGTATTTCGCCTTCTCGCCCTGGCTGCACCACAGCAGCGTCTCGTGCGCATTGGTGAAGCGGGTGCCGCGGAAATTGGGCATCGGGTTGGTCTTGCGCCAGACGATGTCGTTCAAGATCCAGAAGCCCAGATCCTGCAGGATCGCGCCGACGCGGTAGATGTTGTGGTAGCTGCCGATCACCCACAGCGCCCCGTCGGGCTTCAGAACGCGCTTGCATTCCGTGAGCCAGGCCTTTGTAAAATCGTCGTAAGTCCGGAAGCTGTCGAAACGGTCCCAGGCGTCGGTGACGGCATCGACATGGCTGCCGTCGGGCCGGTTGAGATCCCCGCCGAGCTGGAGATTGTACGGGGGATCGGCGAAGACGAGATCGATCGAGGCGTCGGGCAGCGCCCGAAGCCGCTCGACGCAGTCGCCGTCGAGAATCTGCCCGAGCGGCAGTGCCCCGACAGTATTTCCCTTTTGCTCAATCGCTTGCGCGCGAGACTTGACGGTCTCGATAACCCCCATGAGGCTCCCCTGCCCTGATTTATCCACAGGGTGAGTCCAAACGGACCCACGGTCAAGCACCGAGGTTTAGAGCGGCATGGTTAATTGCGCGTTAGCCATGCCGGGGTCGCGCGGAACGAAAAGAGTCCCCACGACATCTTGCGCCGAAGTCCGAAGCCGCGGCCCAAGATGCGGTGGTGTTGCGCCGAGGACTCGCTAGGCGGGCGTTTGCGCAGGCGCGGGTTCCAGCCCGGGATCGATGCCGGTCATCGCGACCGACTTCTCCCACAACCGGGCTGCGAGCTGGGGGTCCTGCGCGGTCCTGGCCGCCACCGCCGGGCCCGACGCGCCGCCGCTCATTTCGCGCAGGCCATAGGGGCCGTAATAGTCCCCGCCCTCGGCATCGGGATCGGTGGCCGCCTGGAGCGCGGGCAGAGCGCCCTTCACCGAATCATTGAGCAGGAAGCCGGTGGCCGCGCCGAAGACCGGGCCGAGCACGCCGAGATGGCGAGTGAGTTCGGTCCGGGCGATGCCGGGATGGCAGGCCACCGAGACCACGGGCGAATTCGCCGCGCGCAGCCGCCTGTCGAGCTCGAAGGCGAAGAGCAGGTTGGCGAGCTTGCTCTGGCCGTAGAAGCGCAGACGGCTGTAGCCGTGGCGGGCGTCGAGATTGTCGAAGTCGATTCCGGCACCCTTGTGGGCTAGGCTCGCCTGGCTGACCACCCGCGCGCCGCCATCCGCCGCCAGCTTGCCCATCAGCAGTCCCTTCAGCGCGAAATGGCCGAGATGATTGACCGCGAATTGCAGTTCGGCACCCGTCGATCCGTGCGAGAGCGGCGGGATCATGACCCCTGCATTGTTGATCAGAAGGTCGATCTGCTGCTCCTTCCCGAGCTCCGCCGCCGCATCGCGGACCGAAGCGATGTTGGCGAGATCGAGGTGGAGATAGGCGCAGTCGGCGCGTTCCGGGCCGCTGCGGATGTCCTCGATCGCCGCGTTCGCCCTGTCGGCATCGCGGCAGGCGAGGATCACGCGGGCGCCCTTGCGGGCGAGCCCCCGGGCGATCTCCAGGCCGATGCCGGTGTTGGCGCCGGTAACCACGGCGGTCCTGCCGGTCTGGTCCGGCATGTCGAAAAAGGCGAAACTCACGCGAACATCTCCATCTGGGCGACGGGCGCGAAGCTGCGGCGGTGCAGCGGCGAAGGCCCGTGTTCACGCAATGCGGCAAGGTGCTCGGGCGTTCCGTAGCCGGCGTTGCGGTCCCAGCCGTAATGGGGATGGCGGGCGGCGGCCTCGCGCATCAGCCGGTCGCGGTGCTCCTTGGCGATGATGCTGGCGGCCCCGATGCAGCGCTCCCTGGCATCGCCCTTGACGATGGCGCGCGCGGGCCAGCGCCAGCCGGCATTGCGGCCCGCGGGGGTGAGATGGCCGTCGATCAGCGCCTCGCAATCCTCGAGCCCCAGAGCTTCGCACAGCCGTTCCATCGCCAGGGTCATCGCCAGCATGGTCGCGCCGAAGATGTTGAGCCGGTCGATCGCCTCGACCTCGACCACGCCGATCCCGTAGGCGCAACGCGCGCGGATCGCCCTGTCGAGCTTCGCGCGGACTTGCGGCGAGAGCGCCTTGGAATCGCCGAGCCCGGCGGGACACGGCTTGCACAGCACCACGGCAGCGGCCACAACCGGCCCCGCCAGGGGGCCACGGCCTGCCTCGTCGACGCCCGCGATCATCCGGGCGGAGCCAAGTCCATTTTGGGGAGTTCCTGAGAGCATGACCGAGAAAAACCTCTTCGCCGCCATTCTATCGCCTGCCCTCTTCCTCGCAAGTTGCGGTGGCAGCGCGACCGGGGATACCGCCGCGCAATCGACCCCCGCCCCCTCCACGGGTGGACAGATGGACGGCGAAATCAGCTTCGCGACCGAGACCATCGACACGCTCGACGAGCCTTGGGCGCAGGCATTCGCGCCGGGGACCGAGGTGCTGTTCGTGACCACCAAGCCGGGCCGCATCGTCGGTTACGACCGCGACAGCGGCAACACGATCACGGTCAGTGGCGTGCCGCAGGTCGATTACGGCGGCCAGGGCGGCCTCGGCGACATCGCCTTCCTGCCGAGCCAGGCGGGATCGCCGCTGTCGGGCCGCACCATCTATCTGAGCTGGGTCGAGGCGGGCGACGGCGACACCCGCGGCGCAGTGGTCGGGCGCGGCACGCTCAGCTGTCCCAATGCCCGCGCCTGTTCGATCGAGGGGCTGAACGTGATCTGGCGCCAGCAGCCCAAGGTCACCGGGCGCGGCCATTTCTCGCACCGGATCGTGTTCAGCCCGGACGAGCGCTACATGTTCGTTGCCAGCGGCGAGCGGCAGAAGATGCAGCCGGCGCAGGATACCTCGAACACGCTCGGCACGATCGTGCGGCTCAATCTCGACGGCACGCCTGCGCCGGGCAACCCGCTCGCAAGCCGCGGCAGCCCGTCGGACCAGATCTGGAGCTGGGGCCACCGCAACATCCTGGGCATCGATTTCGACGCGCAGGGCCGTTTGTGGGAAATCGAGCACGGCCCCAAAGGCGGCGACGAGCTCAATCTCGTGCGGCAGGGGCAGAACTACGGTTGGCCGGTACGCTCGAACGGCGTCAATTACGACGGTTCCGACATTCCCGATCACAGCGCCGACGACGGCTTCGCCAAGCCCGCGATCAGCTGGACCCCGGTGATCGCACCGGGCAACATGACCTTCTATTCGGGCGATCTGTTCCCGGCGCTGAAGGGCGACCTGATCATCTCGGGTCTCGTGACCGAGGGCCTGGTTCATGTGGCCATCGACGGCGAACAGGCGCGCGAGGTCGCCCGCTATCCGATGGGCAGCCGCATCCGGTCGGTGATCGAAGGGCCCGACGGCGCGCTTTACGTGTTGGAGGACCGCGACGGGGCGCGGCTGCTGCGGCTGACCCCGCGATGATGATGGCACTCTGATCGCGCTCGACAGCACCGCGGCGGGGCCTTATCGCGCCCCGCCCGTGGCCACCATCGTTCCCCTTACCGCGATCGACCCGCAGCTGGTCGAGGACCTGCTCGATGCGAGTTTCGGGACGGATCGCCATGCCCGAACCGCCTATCGCATCCGCGCCGGGATGGACTGGCTCCCGGCGCTGAGCTTCGCGGCGCTGGACGAGGAGGATTATCTCGTCGCCTCGATCCAGCTGTGGCCGGTCGCGCTGACCGATCCCGAGGGGCGCGCCCATCCGCTGCTGATGGTCGGCCCGGTCGCGGTCGCGCCCGGGCGGCAGGGCGAAGGCTTCGGCAAGGCGCTCATGGCCGCATCGCTCGGTGCGATCGAGCCTACGGCGCCCTTGCCGCAGGTGCTGATCGGCGACGAGGACTATTACGGCCGCTGGGATTTCTCGCCGGCGCACACCGGCGGCTGGCGCTGCCCCGGCCCCTACGAGCAGCACCGCCTGCTGGCACGTTGCGCCAATCCGGCGATCCTTCCCGTACGGGGCATGCTGGGGCCGTGGAGCCCGCAGGGATAGCGGCGAGGATTGAGTCGCACCCCGCCATCTGCCAACGCTCCATCCGATGCCCTACGAACCGCCGCCAGAACTTGCCGGAATGTCGCTCGCCGAGATCGCCGAGGCGGTCGCGGCGCGCAAACTGCCGCCGGTCGAGCAGTGGAACCCGGACAATGTGGGCGAGAGCGGCATGCGGATCGCCGCCGACGGCACCTGGCTTCACAACGGATCGCCGATCACCCGCCCGGCGATGGTGCGCGCTTTCGCAAGCCTCCTCAACCGCGAGGAAGACGGGAGCCACTGGCTGGTCGTCCCCTATCAGAAGCTGCGGATCGCGGTGGAGGATGCGTGTTTCCAGGCGGTCGACGTGCGCCGGGTCGATGGCGACCTCGCCTTCCGGCTCGGCACCGACGAGCTGGTCGTCGCCGGCCCCGACCATCCGCTGCGCGCGGCGGGCGATCCCGATCTGCCGTCGCTCTACCTGATGGTCCGCCGGGGCTGCGAGGCGCGGCTCAACCGCTCGACCTACGAACAGCTCGCGCAGATCGCGCTCGAGGAAGGCGACGACTGGACCGTGACCAGCGGAGGCCGCAGCTTCCCGCTGCGCCCCTCATGACCGCGCTTCTCGACCGGCTGAGCGAGCTCTTCGCGCGGGGTCATGCGCAAGACATCGAGGGGCTGATGAGCGATGCGCGCTTCGCCGAGGCCGGGCGCACCGCCGAGGCCGCAGTGCTGATAGCGGTCGTCGATCGCCCGGAACCGACCGTCATCCTGACCCAACGCCCGCGCACGATGAAGGACCATCCCGGCCAGGTCGCCTTCCCTGGCGGCAAGCTCGAGCCGGGGGAGGCCCCGGTTGCGGCGGCACTGCGCGAGGCGCAGGAGGAACTGGCGCTCGACCCGGCCGAAGTCTCGGTCATCGGCACCACCGACCGCTACCAGACCGGCACCGGTTTCGACATCACCCCGGTGCTCGGCGTCGTGCCCCCCGGCCTGCCGCTGGTCGCCTGCGAACGCGAGGTCGAGAGCTGGTTCGAGGCTCCGCTCGACCTGCTGATGAATGCACGCAGCTGGACCCGCAACGAAGTGTTCTGGAAGGGCGCGACGCGCGAATATCTCGAGCTCGATCATGGCGGTTACCGTATCTGGGGGGTCACCGCGGCGATCTGCTACAACCTTTCCCGTCGGCTCGCATGGCTGGAGGCCGTGCGTGACTAGGATGCCGCATACCGACTGGACCGGACGCGAGGACCTCGCGGCGCTGGTCGCGGCGCTGGGGGCAGAGGAGATGCGCTGGGTTGGCGGCTGCGTGCGCGATGCGCTGATGGGCTGCCCCAGCCACGACATCGATGCCGCCACCCGCCACAGGCCGGAGCGAGTCATCGATCTGTGCCGGGAAGCAGGCATCCGCACCGTCCCCACCGGGATCGACCACGGCACCGTCACCGCCATCCTGCCGGACGGCAATGTCGAGGTGACGACCCTGCGCTGCGATCTCGCCACCGACGGCCGCTATGCCCAGGTTGCCTATGCCAGCGAGTGGAAGGACGATGCGGCGCGGCGCGATTTCACCATCAACGCGCTCTATGCCCACCCCGGAACGCTGGAGATTTCGGACTATTTCGGCGGTCTCGACGATCTCGCCGCCCGCCGGGTGCGGTTCATCGGCGATGCCCGCACCCGTATCCGCGAAGATCACCTGCGGATCCTGCGCTATTTCCGCTTCGCCACCCGCTTCGCCGACGACTGGGACGCGGAGGCGACCGAAGCCTGCAGCGAACTCGCCCCCAGCCTCAAGGGGCTAAGCCGCGAGCGCGTGGGTTGGGAGCTGCAGAACCTGCTCGCGCTGCCCGACCCTTCCGCCACCGTCGCCAAGATGCGCGAGCTGGATGTGCTACGGGAAATCCTCCCCGAATGCGGGCGGCGCGAAGTGGCGAATTTGGAGGCCCTGATCGCCGCCGAGAAAACCTATGCCGTTACTCCCGACGCCATGCGCCGGCTGGCCGCGATGCTCCCTGCCCTGCCGCCGGTAGCGGAAACGGTCGCAGCACGGCTGCGACTCTCGCGCAGCCAGCGGGAGCGGCTGACGTGTGCCGCAGCGCGCGATGCGCGGGACGGCGAACAGCCGCGCGCGCTGGCCTACGGCGTTGGCATCGCCTGTGCGAAGGACCGCCTTCTGCTGACCGGTGCCGACCCCTCGCCGTTGCAGGGCTGGGAAATACCCACGCTGCCGCTCAAGGGTGGCGAGATCGTCGCACGGGGCGTCGCGCGCGGGCCCGAAGTCGCTCGGATGCTCCAAGCGATCGAGCGCCGCTGGGTGGCCGAGGGCTTTCCCGATCGCTCGAGGGTGGAGTCCTTGCTCGAGGAGGCTCTGGCGACGCGCTAGGCCTTCATCGCGGCTTCATGTGCGTCTGGTATAAGGGGCCCAGCGGTTGCAAATCCGAACCGACCTTGCCAAGCCCCAGCCCGTTCGCGGCGGATCGACGTCCGGACCTTGGCCCGGTTCACCTCCGCGAAGCAACAATTGGCGGTGTTTTCGCGTCGTGCCGGGGCACGATCGCGGATGTGTCGCATTTCAGTCCTCTATCCAGAAACAGACCTTGGAGAATTTCGATGAACACCCTCAAGCTGGCCGCTGCTGCCATCGCCCTGTCGGCCACCCCGGCATTTGCACAGGAAACCGCCGAGGCTCCGGCTCAGGCCGCTAGCCAGGTCGTCGCTGGCGCAACCGTCACCGGACCGCAGGGCAACGTCGTCGGAACGATCGAAAGCGTCGCCAATGGCGAAGCCATTCTCGATACCGGCAAGCACAAGGTGCCGCTTGCGGTGAGCATGTACGGACAGGGTGAAGCCGGTCCGACCGTGACCGTGACCAAGGCCCAGCTCGACAGCATGGTCGATGCGCAGATCGCGGAAGCCAATGCCGCGCGCGATGCCGCGCTTGTCGAAGGCGCCACCGTCGTCGCCGCCGACAATGCCGCGCTCGGAACCATCCTCGAAGTCGACGGCAACAACATCGTGATCGCCCGCGGCGGCGACGAGGCGGACAAGGTCACGCTGCTGCGCGAATATTTCGCGATGAGCGACGCAGGCCTGATGGCGCGTCTTACCAATGCCCAGATCGACGAGGCGATGTCCGCGCAGGGTGAGACCACCGGCGAATAGGAATTCGGACGAGCCCTTCGGGTCGCACCGGAAGGGTTTCGGGGGGTCGGAGGCGGGAAACCGTTTCCGGCCCTTTTTCCTATTTGCTTCCCGGAGCGAACCGCCCCGGGCGAACCGCCTCAGGTGAACCGCCTTACGTAAACCGGTTGTCGCGGGGAAATCCCTGGGGCGGCATCCGCCCGGCCCCGCCGCGAGCGACCTTCCACTGCCACATCTCGCCCTCGGTGCGGGTGCGGCCTTCCTTGCCACCCATGATCCAGCTGAGCCCTTCCTCGAGACGGAAGGTGGTGGCATCGCTGAGGCCGCCGTCGCGGTAATTCTGCAGCTTCACCCCCTGTCCGCGCGCGAGATCGGGCAGTTCCTCGAGATTGAAGACCACCAGCTTGCGGTTGTCGCCGACCACCGCGACGTGATCGTGGCCGGCGGGGATCGGCCGCGCCACGCGCAGCTTCGCTTCGTCCTTCACGTTCATCACCTGCCGCCCCTTGCGGGTTTCGGCGAGGAGATCGTCGGTCGTCGCGGCAAAGCCCTTGCCGGTGGTCGCCGCCAGCAACAGCCGGGTGCCCGCGCGATGGACGATCACCGCGACGATGTTCGCCTGAGGATCGATGTCGAGCGTGTTGCGCACCGGCTCGCCGAAGCCGCGCGCGCCTGGAAGCTTGTCCGCGCCAAGCGTGAAGAAACGCCCGTCGTCGGCGGCGAGCAGGAGCTTGTCGGTGGTCTGCGCGTGGAGCGCGAAGGCGGGCCCGTCGCCTTCCTTGTACTTGAAATCGCCCATGCCGTCCGAACTCCCGGCAAGGTCGACATGGCCCCTCGCCGCGCGCACCCAGCCCTTCTGGCTGAGGACGACGGTGACGGGCTCCTTCTCGATCATCGCGTCCATGCTGAACTCGACCGCCGGCGCCGCCTCCTCGATTCGCGTGCGGCGTGCGCCGAGCGCGGTGTCGGGGCCGTATTCCTTCCTGAGCGCGGCGAGGTCGCGCTTCAGCCGGGTGCGCTGGCGCGCCGGCGAGCCGAGCAGCTTCTCGAGCTCGTCCTGCTCCTTCAGGAGCGCGTCCTTTTCCTGCCTGAGCTCCATTTCCTCGAGCTTGCGCAGGCTCCGCAGCCGCATGTTGAGGATCGCCTCGGCCTGCCGGTCGGTGAGGCCGAACTCCGCCATCATCACCGGCTTGGGCTCGTCCTCGGAGCGGATGATCGCGATCACCCGGTCGAGATTGAGAAAGGCGACGATGTAGCCCTCGACCAGCTCCAGCCGCCGGGCGATCTGGTCCAGCCGGTGCCGGCTGCGCCGCTGGAGGATGTCGATCTGGCTCGCGACCCAATTGCCAAGCAGCTCCTTCAAGCCCATCACCATCGGCGTGCGGGTGGCATCGAGGACGTTGAGGTTGAGCCCGAACCGCACCTCGAGATCGGTGAGCTTGTAGAGGCTTTCCCTGAGCAGTTCGGGATCGACGTTGCGGCTGCGCGGCACGAAGACGATGCGGATGTTCTCGTCGCTCTCGTCGCGCACGTCCTCGAGGATCGGCAGCTTCTTGTCGGCGATCAGCTGCGCGACCTGCTCGATCAGGCGGCCCTTCTGCACCTGATAGGGGATCTGGTCGATCACCAGCTGCCACTGGCCGCCGCCGAGCCTCTCGATCCCCGCTTCGCGATCGGCGGGCGCGGCGGCTTCGGCGGCATGGAAGCGCGCGCGGATGCGGAAGCTGCCGCGGCCGGTCTCGTAAGCTCTGGCGATCGTCTCCGCGCTGTCGACGACCAGTCCGCCGGTGGCGAAATCGGGCCCGTGGAACAGCTCCATCAGCCGCGCGTGTTCGACATGCGGATTGTCGATCAGCTCCAGCGTCGCGTCGACGACCTCGGCGACGTTGTGGCTGGGGATATTGGTGGCCATGCCAACCGCGATCCCGCTGGCGCCGTTGGCGAGCAGGTTGGGAAACAGGCCGGGGAAGATTTCCGGCTCCTGCTCCTCGCCATTGTAGGTCGGGACGAAATCGACCGTGCCCTCGTCCAGCCCCTCCATCAGCCGCAGCGCGGTCCTTGTCAGGCGGGCTTCGGTATAGCGATAGGCAGCGGCGTTATCGCCGTCGATATTGCCGAAATTGCCCTGCCCCTCGACCAGCGGATAACGCAGCGCGAAATCCTGCGCCAAGCGGACCATGGCATCGTAGACGCTGGCATCGCCGTGCGGGTGATACTTGCCGATCACGTCGCCCACCACGCGGGCGGACTTCTTGAAAGCGTCGGTCGGATTGAGCTTCAACTGCCGCATCGCCCACAGCAGCCGTCGGTGAACCGGCTTCAGCCCGTCGCGCAGGTCGGGGAGCGAGCGCGCGGTGATCGTGCTGAGCGCATAGACAAGATACCGTTCGCTTAGCGCGCTGTCGAACGGGGCATCGACGATCGCGTCGAACGGGTCTTTCTCGTCTTCGATGGTGGCCATGCGGCTCGCCCTATCACCGGCCCGGCCTGGCTAGAAGAACGGAACGACTGCCTTTCCCCATACGTTGCAAGGTCGTAACCAAATCAAGGAAGTACCTATGACCAAGCATGTGATGATCCTCGCCACCGACGGCTTCGAGCAGTCCGAACTGCTGAAGCCGAAGGCCAATCTCGAAAACGCCGGTATCGAGACGACCGTGGTCAGTCTCGAAAGCGGCGAAATCAAGGGTTGGGACCAGGACGACTGGGGCAAGAGCGTCAAGGTCGACAAAACCGTCGACGATGTTTCCGACTGTGCGGAATACGACGCGCTTCTGATCCCCGGTGGTCAGATCAACCCGGACCTCCTGCGCGCCAACGACCGCGCGGTGGCCATCGTCCGCGAATTCAACGATGCGGGCAAGCCGATCGCGGCGATCTGCCACGCGCCGTGGATGCTGATCGAGGCCGGTATCGTCGAGGGCAAGACGGCGACCTGCTACACCTCGATCCGCACCGATCTGAAGAATGCCGGCGCGAAGGTAGTGGATCAGGAAGTCGCGACCGACGGCAACCTCATCACCAGCCGCAACCCCGACGACATTCCGGCCTTTTCCAAGGCGCTGATCGAAGCGCTGGGCGTGAAGGTCGACGATCGCCAGCTCGAATCCGCCTGATTTCCGACCCAAGCGATTATGGCCCCGCCGCAGCGATGCGGTGGGGCTTTTCGTTTGTGGGATGCCGGTCCACAAGGGACCCATGTGCAACCTCTACCGCATGACCAAACCCGCCAGCGAGGTCGCGGCGATGTTCGGCGACATCGCGGTAGAGATCGGCAATGCGGGGATGGAAGTCTATCCCGGCCAGCCCGGCCTGGTGTTCGACGGAGAGCGGGCGCGCTCGATGGTCTGGGGGTTCCCGCTGTCGCGCAAGGGCAAGCAAGGCCAGCCGCTCAAGCCCAAGCCGGTCAACAACACCCGCGCAGACAGGGTGAAGAGCTTCTTCTGGCGTTACAGCTTCGAGGAACGGCGCTGCCTGCTCCCGCTGACCGGATTCGCCGAGGCCGAGGGACCGAAGGGCGGCAAGACACGGACATGGATATCGCTTCCCGATGCGGAGCTGTTCAGCGTTGCGGGGATCTGGCGCGAAAGCGACGAGTGGGGGCCGTGCTATTCGATGATGATGACCGAAGCTTGCATCGACATGGACGGAGTGCACGACCGCATGCCGGTGATCCTGCGCGAGGCGGACCGGGCGCGCTGGATGGAAGGCACGCCCTCCGAGGCCTATGACCTTTGCCGGCCGTGGGCAGGCGCCCTGGCGCTAGACCGGACGCGGGAACCCTGGGTCCTCCGGCGCTGAGATTACCCCTCTCGCAGCCATGACGGGGTTGCGGCACGCCGCCCGTTCCCAAATCTGTTTTGTTGACTAGGAAACAATCTTGTCTTAGATCGGGTTCGAAAGGACCGGACTATTGGCGGACGAAACCGAACCGGCATCGGAACTGGGCGATCATCTGGGCTACTGGCTCCGCTTCGTCTCGAATCACGTTTCCGCCGCTTTCGCGCGCAAGCTCGACCGGCATGGGGTCACGGTGGCCGAATGGGTGTTCCTGCGCACGCTGCGCGATCACGACATGCTGGGCCCCAGCCGCCTGTCCGAGGCGATGGGAATGAGCCGCGGCGCCATCAGCAAGCTTGCCGAACGACTGGAAGCGAAATCGCTGGTCGCCCGCACGGATCGGGCGGACGATGCTCGTGCTCACCTGTTGTCGCTGAGCCCGGCCGGGCGAGCGCTGGTGCCGCAATTGGCCCGGCTCGCAGATGAGAACGATCGCGAATTCTTCGGCGATCTCGCGGATAGCGACAGGGCAACCATGACCCACGCCCTGCGGAGCATCGTGGCCGCAAGGAAACTCAAGACCCTTCCCACAAGCTAGGACCCGATCATGACCCCCGATCAAAGACGCTGCGCCGAAGCCTGCCTGACCGGCGCCGAAGAGGACCGGATGAGCTTTCCGGAAATCCTCCAGGAATTGGCGCGCTTGGGTTACGAAGGCTACGCGGTCGACTTCCAGCGAAACGCGGCCACATATTATCTCTCGGACGGCGAGCCTCTCGATCTGGCGACCCACGCTGACGGAGGGGCGATCGCGCCGGAACTGGACGCCGAAAAATTGAGCGAAGCCATTCGCGAAGCGCAGGCAGATGGTCCCGGCTACAGCTATCGCGGTTTCTGCCGCAAGGCGCGGGCGGCGGGCTGCGCCGGCTATATGGTGTCGCTCCAGGGGCGGCGCGTGGTCTACTACGGGCGCACCGGCGAAACCCATGTCGAGCATTTTCCCGACGGCGATTAGAGGTTCTAGAACCGGCGCATGTCGTGGCTTTCGGCGGGGATGCGGACAGTGAGGCCGTCGTGCTCGGGCCCAAGCACGATCTGGCAGGAAAGGCGGCTGGTGCGCGCCACCGCGGCGGCGAGGTCGAGCATGTCTTCCTCCTCCTCGCTCGCGTCCGGGAGCCGGCCGAACCACTCGTCTGCGACGATCACATGGCAGGTCGAGCAGGCCATCTGCCCCTCGCAGGTGCCCTCCAGCGGCATTCCGGCGGCCTGCGCGACGTCCAGCAGGATGTCGCCTTCGCGTGCCTCTGCCTCGACGGTCTCGCCCTTGTTGGTTTCGAAGCGGATCCTCATTCGCCCGCGCTCACACCCTGCGCCTTTGCCGCGGCGTTGATCTTCGCTGCCGCGGTCTCCAGTTCCTCCATCGTCGTGTAGCGGCCCCAGCCGAGGCGGATGCTTGCCTTCGCCTGTTTCTTGTTCAGCCCGATCGCCTCGAGGACGTGGCTGGTGCGCCCCGACCCGCTGGCGCAGGCGCTGCCGGCGGAGAACATGACGTCGCGCACGTCGCTCATCAGCCGGTTCACATCGAGCCCTCCGCCGTTGGGTCCGCGTGGACGGATGTTCATATTGCCGTGCCAGCGCGCCTCGGCGCTGCCGTTGAGTTCCCAATCCTCGAACAGGTCGCGAGCGCGGTGCCACAGCTTCTCGGCGTGGTCGGCATCCTGCTCCATGCGCTCCCTCGCCTCCTGCGCCGCCGCGCCGAAGCCCGCGCACAGGGCCGGGCTGAGCGTGCCGGAGCGCAGACCCTTCTCCTGCCCACCACCGGTCTGCACCTCGCCCAGATCGATTCCGTCGCGCACCCACAGCGCGCCGATCCCCTTGGGCCCATGGAGCTTGTGCGCGCTGACCGCGATCATGTCCGCGCCGGTCACCTCCATCCTGCCATAGGCCTGGACCGCGTCGCACAGATAGAGCGCGTTGTTTTCCTTCGCCTTGCGGTGCCATTCGACGGTCGGCTGGATCGTGCCGATCTCGTTGTTGACCTGCATCAGGCAGACCAGCCGCGTGTCGTTCGGCAGATCCTGCCTGGTGTTGCACTGGCCGTTCTTCGCCACGTTGAGCACATGCGATTTGTCGGCGGTTTCCGCCGTGTCGATCACCGCCGCGTGCTCGATCGCGGAATAGGACACCGCGCCCGTGCTCCCGCTCCCCCGTATGGCGAGGTTGATCGCCTCGGTCGCACCGCTGGTGAAGATCACGCGGCCGCCCGCCGGGAACAGCGCAGCCACCTGATCGCGCGCCAGCTCTACCGCCGCCGCCGCCTGACGGCCCATGCGGTGGGGGCTGTGCGGATTGCCGAAGCCGGTCCCGCCCGGCCCGTCCATCCAGCGCAGCATGGCATCGCGCGCCTCGGGCGCGAGCGGGGTGGTGGCCTGGTAGTCGAGATAGATCATTTCCGAGTCGCCATATCTATCCACGCCTCGCAGAAGCGTTCCACCTCTTCGCGCGTGGTGTTCCAGCCGACCGAGACGCGGATGGTGTTCGCAGCGACTTTAGGATCGATGCCCATCGCTTCCAGCACGCGGCTGGTCTTCATCGTCCCGCTGGAACAGGCGCTCCCCTGCGATACCGCGATGCCAGCCATGTCGAAGCGCATCACCTGCGCGGTGGCGGACATCTCCGGCATGGCGATGGCGCGAATATAAGGAGTCGGATTGGCAAGTTCGAGGATGTCCTCGAGCCGGTCCAATGGTCCGAGAACGAGAGGGTCGACATAGGGATCGCTTGCCGCATCGAGCGCGGCGGCCATGCCGAGCGCTCCCGGCAAGTTCTCGGTCCCCCGGCGGTAGCCCCGTTCGTGCCCTCCGGAAGGCTCGAGCATCGCGAAATCGCGCACCAGCAGCGCGCCGATGCCGATGGGCCCGCCGAATTTATGGGCGGAGACGATCGCCATGTCGCAGGCCGGGAGCGGTATTTTCCCCGCGCTCTGCGCGCAGTCGACCAAGAGAACACCCCCTGCGTCGCTGACGATGCCGGCAATCGCGGCGATGTCCTGCCGGTTGCCGGTCTCCGAATTGACGTGCTGGACGGCGACCAGCGGCCGTGTACCCTCGACCGCACCCGCAAGCCGTTCGAGGTCGACCGCCCCGTCGCCGTGCACCGGTATCCTGTCGGCCTCGGACGCGGCCTGGAGGATACAGTCGTGTTCGACTGCGCTCGTCAGGATCGTGCTCGCCCGGGATCGCCCCAGGGCCAGCACCGCTGCCTCGCTCGCGCCGCTGGTGAAGATCAGTTCGCCCTCCCAGCCGAGCGCCGCCTTGATCCGTTCGCGCGCATCCTCGAGCGCCGCCCTCGCCTTCCTGCCTTCGGCGTGCGGGCTCGACGGATTGGCCCACAGGCGGAAGCCTTCGTCCATCGCCGCGCGGGCTTCGGGGCGCAGCGGGCTGGTGGCGGCATGATCGAGATAGATGCGTTGCGGGACGGGACGGGCTCGAAAATATTGCGATTCGACGACGAAACCCTATATAGCGCGCCACTTCGCGTGAAGCCCCGCAAGCAACGCGATCCGACATTCTCGACCAAGGTATTCCACCCCATGCCGACCGTGATCTTTCCCGGCCCCGAGGGCCGCCTCGAAGGCCGTTTCTCCCCCGGTCCGCGCCCGCGTGCGCCGGTGGCGATGATCCTTCACCCCCACCCGCAGGGCGGAGGCACGATGAACGAGCAGATCACCCAGCGGCTCTACAAGACCTTCGTCGACCGCGGCTTCGCCACGCTGCGGTTCAATTTCCGCGGCGTCGGTCGCAGCCAGGGCAGCTTCGACAACGGCGTGGGCGAGCTTTCGGACGCGGCGAGCGCGCTCGACTGGGTCCAGCAGGTCCATCCCGAGGCGCAGGTGACCTGGGTCGCGGGCGTCAGCTTCGGCGCTCTGATCGGGATGCAGCTGCTCATGCGGCGGCCGGAGATCCGAGGTTGGATTTCCGTGGGCGCGCCGGCGAGCATGTATGATTTCTCGTTCCTCGCCCCCTGCCCCGCGAGCGGCATCTTCATTCACGGGGCGCAGGACACGGTGGTCCAGCCGCAGGCCGTCACCAAGCTGGTCGAGAAGCTGCGCACGCAGAAGCACATCACCGTGCATCACGAGGAAATTCCGCGCGCCAATCACTTTTTCGAAAGCGAGCAGGCGGAATTGATGGCCTCGGTCGACAATTATCTCGATTTCCGTCTCGACCCCGCCTGCCCGATCACCTGATCGGACGGGCGCACTTCGAAACGCGCCGCACTCGACTGCAAGGAAACCAACCGCTTGCATTTGACGTGATGTTGTAACACAATGTTCGGGCGAGGCCGTCCCTCCAGAGTCGCAACCGGCGGCCCGTGTGAGAGGAGAAAGCCTATGTCCTATCTCGACCAGACCCGCCGCGCATCGCCGGGCAGCATGGCGGCGGTGATCGCCATCCATGCCGGCATCGGCGCGGTGCTCGTGTTCGGCCTTTCGGTCGCCGGCACGGTGATCGACAAGGCACCGCCGATCCCGTCCTTCGACGTCAGGGATCCGCCGCCGCCGGAAATCCCACCCGAGCCGGTGCCCGACGCCACCGCGTGGTCCGTGTCCCCGCCCATCACCGCGCCCCGGCCGGAACTGGACCTGCGCCCGGTGCCACCCACGTTCGACGTGCGCGATATCGTCCTGCCGCCGCTCCCGCCGGCGCCGATCCCGCGCAGCACGCCTTCGATCACCCCCTCCGTTCCCTCGCCGACGCCGACGATCGATCCGGTCGCCGCCCGCCCGCGCAACGATCCGGCGGGTTGGGTGACGACCGACGATTATCGCAGCAGCTGGATCAATCGCGATCTTACCGGAACCGCCCGCTTCCGGCTGGAGATCGCTGCCGACGGCCGAGTGGCGAACTGCACGATCACCGGATCCACCGGCCATTCGGAACTCGACAACGCCACCTGCAACCTCGTCACGCGGCGCGCTCGGTTCCAGCCGGCGCGGGGTACCGACGGCGATGCGGTCGCCGGCACCTATGCAAGTTCCGTGCGCTGGGTGGTTCCGGACTAGCTCAATCGCCCCGCTCGAGCCGTTCGAGCGGGGCATCGCCGCTGCGATCCGGTACCGTCCATATGGCGACATTGGCCAGCGCGATCGCCGCGAGCAGCACCATCAGCAGCGGCTGCTTGGCCACGCCGGTCCGGCGATAAAGCAGCCACGCTCCGCCGAGCAGCGCGAAAGCCGCCAGCACCACGATCGAAAGGACGATGTCGGCCATCCCTCTCCCATAACCGCTTCGCGTCTGCCGGGGAACGGCCCGGCCGATTGACTCGGGATGATACGCGCCGCACACCGGCGCGCATGACCTCACCCCGCTTCGACATCACCCGCCGCCAGGCCCTCGCCGGTCTTGGCGCAACCTCCGCGCTGGGTCTCTCGGGCTGTGCCGCCACCTATGGCGCGACAGGGGCGCCGGCCGGCGGGATCGTCGGCGCCAACGCTCTGCTGGACGTCATCGCCTACAATCTGCTCGATCACGAGCCGGAACGCGCCACGGGCCTGGGTGTCGATACCGGCCGCCATGCGCTGATGCGCTCGCGGCTCGAGGACCAGTCGGCGGGCGGACAGGAGCTTTTCGTGGCGACCCTGCGCCGCGACCTGCAAAGGGTGCGCGATTTCCCCAGACAGGGGCTCGATGCCGACACGATGACGAACCTGGATGTCGTCGAGAGCGGCTACCAGCTTGCGCTCGACGGCTTTGCCCTCCCCTATGGCGATGTCGCGGTCGGCAGCTGGCGCCAGGCACCCTATGTGGTGATCCAGAACGTCGGCAGCTATCTCGACCTGCCACGCTTCATGGACGCCACCCATCCGGTGGAGGATGCCGGGGATGCCGAGGCCTATCTGGCGCGCATGGAGCAGATGCCGGCGGTGTTCGATGGGGAGCGCGAACGATGCGCCGCCGCGCGCGGCATGGGGATGGTCCCGCCCGACTTCCTGCTCGACAAGGCGATGACGCAGATGCGCGGAACGCTGGAGCGAGCCGGACGCGGCGAGCTGTTCGCCGAACCGCTGCGGGCGAGGCTGCGCGCCAAGGGCCTGCCGGAAGCGGAGGCCGACCGGGCCCGCGAACTGGAAGCCGGGCCGATTGCCACCGCGCTCGAACGCCAGCTCGCCGAATTGCAAGCCGAGCGTGCCATGGCCGATTCCGATCCGGGAATGTGGAGCCAGCCCCGGGGCAACGAATATTACGACTGGGCCTTGCGCTCGGCGACGACGACCACGCTTTCGCCGGACGAAATCCACGAGATCGGGCTGGACGAGCTCGAGGCCCTGCACGCCCGGATGGACCCCATCCTGCGCGAAATCGGCTACACTTCCGGCTCGGTCGGCGAACGGATGCAGGCACTCTCGCAGGACCCGCGCTATCAATTCGCCGAGGGCGATCCGGGCCGGGCGGAGATCATGGCGTTCATCCAGGACCGCATCGCATGGATCACCGCCCAGATGCCGCGCGCCTTCAACACGCTGGTCGATCCCAATCTCGAAGTCCGCCGTCTGCCGCCGGAGGAAGAGCCCGGCGCGCCGGGCGCCTATGGCGGGGCCGGAAGCAAGGACGGGACGATCCCCTCGCGCATGTGGATCAATCTCAGGACCACCGATCTTCATCGCAAGTACGACCTAGCCGACCTCACCTATCACGAGACGATCCCGGGCCATGTGTGGGAGGGCGAATTTTCCAACCGCTTGCCGCTGATCCGCTCGATCCTCGCCTTCAATCCATTTTCCGAAGGCTGGGCGCTCTACGCCGAACAGCTCGCCGACGAACTCGGTGCCTATGACGAATTCAAGGTCGGGCGGCTGGGCTATCTGCAATCGCTGGCATTCCGCGCCTGCCGGCTGGTGGTCGATACCGGCCTCCACCACAAGCGCTGGTCGCGCGAGCAGGGCCGCGCGTTCTTCGTGGAGCGCAACGGCTCGAAGCCCGAGGAGGTTGCGAGCGAGGTTGACCGTTACTGCAGCTGGCCGGGCCAGGCCTGCGGCTACAAGATCGGCCACAGCCAGATCGTGCGCGAACGCGAACGCGCGCAGGCGGCGCTCGGCCCGGCCTACGACCTCAAGGGATTCAACGATGCGGTGGTGCTGGGCGGCAATGCCCCGCTCGACGTGCTCGCGACCAATGTCGATCGCTATATTACCGCGACGCGGACCTGACGGAAACGCCTAGCTTTCCAGCGCCTCGGCAGCGCGGCGCTCGGCACGCTCGCGTTCGGCGCGTTGGCGATCGTCCGCGACGCGCTGCGCCTGATCGGCGAGGCCGCGCCAGGTCTTCTCGGCGCGCAGATTGCGGTCCCTGACGTTGTCCAGCGTCGCTTTGCTCGCTTCGTCCGCCGCTTCGCGCGCGCGGGCATCGTAAAATTCGAATGACTGGGACATGGAGGGACATCTCCTGTTGAAGGGTCCGGGGTTTCCTGCGGTTGGCGCGGGAAACCCCGGAAGGCAAATCAATCGGCGGCGGAGAGGTTCACCGCGCTCGCCTTGCCGTTGCGGCCGGTCTCGACCTCGTAATTGAGGCGCTGGTCCTTATCGAGCGTCTGCATGCCGGCGGCCTGAACCGCCGAAATGTGGACGAAGCTGTCTTCCGAGCCATCGTCGGGCTGGATGAAGCCGTAGCCCTTGTCGGTGTTGAAGAATTTGACGGAGCCGGTCTTGGCCATGGAATTGTTCCTTTCAAGAACATTGGTTGCCGCGCCGCGACATGCGGCGAAGTCGTGCGTCAGGTCGTCCGAAGAAAGGAAGTCGTCGTCTGGTCGACGCCGGCACCGGAAAGGATGGCGGCGGTTGTCAAAAGCCGAAGTCCGTCGCAAATTTCGACGTCAGCAGCGGGGACCTAGCAGGTTTCCCGCCAAGGCCCTAATCGTTAATGCGGAGGTCGGGCCGGAAGCTCGGCCCCCGGTCGGCGATCGCTCGCCGCCGGGGGCTCTCCTCTCCAACTCGTAGACCGGCCCTCGGCCGGTCAGGCGGCCGCCGGTGCCGCGTCTCTCACGCCCTGGTCGACATGTTCCGCGAAGGGTTCGAAATTGTCGACGAACAGCTGGACCAGCTTCTGCGCGGTGGCATCGTATTCCTCGCCGTTCGTCCAGGTGGTCCGGGGATCGAGGATCGCCTGGTCGATGCCGGCCTGGTCGAGCGCCGGAACCTGCACCGGAACCTCGAAACCGAAGTTCGGATCCTTGCGGAACTCGGCCTCGCTCAACGAACCGTCGAGCGCGGCGTTGAGCAGCGCGCGGGTGGCCTTGATCGGCATCCGGTGACCGGTGCCGTACTTGCCGCCGGTCCAGCCGGTGTTGACCAGCCAGCACTGGACCTGCCCCTTGGCGATCCGTTCCTTGAGGAGATTGCCGTAGACGCTGGGATGGCGCGGCATGAAGGGGGCGCCGAAGCAGGTGCTGAAGGTGGCCTGCGGTTCGGTCACGCCGATCTCGGTCCCTGCGACCTTGGCGGTGTAGCCCGACAGGAAGTGATACATCGCCTGATCCGGCGTCAGCCGAGCGATCGGCGGCAGCACCCCGAAAGCGTCGGCGGTGAGCATGATGACGTTGCTGGGCGGCGGGCCCATGTTCTCTTCGCTGGTGTTGGGGATCGAGGAGAGCGGATAGGCGCCGCGGGTGTTTTCGGCGAGGCTGTTGTCGTCGAGATCGATCTCGCCGTCCGCATCCATCACGACATTCTCGAGGACGGTGCCTTCCATCCGGGTGGTGGCGTAGATTTCCGGCTCGGCCTTGGGATCGAGGCGGATCATCTTGGCATAGCAGCCGCCTTCGAAATTGAAGACCGCGGTGTCCGACCAGCCATGCTCGTCGTCGCCGATCAGCGTGCGGCTTGCGTCGGCCGACAGCGTCGTCTTGCCGGTGCCGGAGAGGCCGAAGAACACGGCGGTCTTGCCGTCGGGTCCGATGTTGGCGCTGCAATGCATCGGCATCACGCCCTGCGGCGGGAGCAGGTAGTTGAGGATGCCGAAGACGCTCTTCTTCATCTCGCCTGCGTAGCGCGTGCCGCCGATCAGGATCAGCTTCTTCGACAGGTTGACGGCGATCACCGTTTCGCTGCGGCAGCCGTGGCGTTCGGGATCGGCGCGGAAGCTGGGCAGGTCGATGATCGTGTATTCGGGGACGAATCCCTCCAGTTCCGCCTCGGTCGGACGGACCAGCAGGGTGCGGATGAACTGGTTGTGCCAGGCGAGTTCGTTGATCACGCGTACGTTGACGCGGTATTCCGGCTGCGAGCCGCCGAACAGGTCGGCGACGTAGAGGTCGGACTTGTCCTTCAGCGCCGCCCGGAAGTCCGCCTCGAGCGCGGCGAAATGCGCCGGCGTCATCGAGGCATTGTTGTCCCACCAGACAGTGGTTTCGGTCTCCGAATCGCGGACGATGAACTTGTCCTTGGCGCTGCGCCCGGTGTGCTCGCCGGTTTCCACCACCAGCGGACCGTGCTTCGCCTTTCGGCCCTCGCCGTTTTCCAGCGCCGCCTTGGTCAGCGCCTCGTTCGAAAGGTTGGAATGGATCGTGGCACAGGTGTTGATGCCTTGCTGTTCGAGCGAATGCGAAAGCGGAACGGTCAAGGGTCTTTCTCCTGGCGCGATGCGACGCGGTGATTGGCGAGTGGTCGGGTGCTTCTGGCAAGTGCACGCCTGTCGATTCCGCGCATAGGACGCCGGGTCCCGAGCGTCAATTTGCAGATGTTTGTTTGCCTCGGAACGGCACGCTGGCGCGTTGCGACCGGGCGGCAAAGCGTCTAGGCGATCGGCGATGGAAAACGATGCCACCGCGCAGCCGAGCGAAGGCGATTCCGGCAGGGCAGTGATCGCGCTTGTCGACGACGACCGCAACATCCTCACCACCGTCTCGATCGCGCTGCAGGCGGAAGGATACGCCACCCGCGTCTATTCGGACGGCGAAACGGCGCTGAAGGCGCTGCTGGAAAACCCGCCAGATCTTGCCGTGTTCGACATCAAGATGCCGCGCATGGACGGGATGGAGCTGCTGCGCCGGCTGCGCGAGCGGTCGCTGCTGCCGGTGATCTTTCTGACCAGCAAGGACGACGAGCAGGATGAGGAAGCGGGCCTCGAAATGGGGGCCGACGATTATATCGCCAAACCCTTCAGCCTGCGTCTGCTGCTGGCGCGCATCCGGGCCATCCTGCGCCGCGGGGGCAAACTGCCCCCCGAGGGTGGAAACGCGGAGGGCGAGGTCCCGCAGCCGGTGCTCGAGCGCGGGCGGCTGCGGATGGATCCGGCGCGCCACCAGGTGCTGTGGGACGGGCGGGCGGTGACGCTTACCGTGACCGAATTCCTGATCCTCGAAGCGCTCGCCGCTCGGCCCGGCGTGATCAAGAACCGCAACCAGCTCATGGATGCGGCCTATCCCGACGACGTCTTCGTCGACGACCGTACGGTCGACAGTCACATCAAGCGGATGCGCGGCAAGTTCCGCAAGGTCGATCCCGAATTCGCCGCCATCGATACGCTTTACGGGGCGGGCTACAGCTTCACCGATGGCTGAGGCGAAGCCGCGCGAGGGGCCGGGCGGCGGGCCCGGCGATTCCGGCAATGCGTTGCGCGGCGATCCGCGGGTTGAGCGGCAGCGCTGGTCGCGCCGGCTCTCGCTCACCAGCCGAATCCTTTTCGTCAACGTCCTGCCGCTGGTGCTGCTGGGTGGCGGGGTGATCTATCTCGACGTCTATCGCAAGCAGCTGCTCGACGAGCGCTTCAAGCTGGCGCTGGTCGAGGCGCAGATCACCGCCGAAGCACTCGCCGGCGCGACCAACGAGCGCCAGCAGGCGCTGCTGATCCAGATCGGCAAGGAACAGCGCCTGCGGATCCGGCTCTACAGCCCCGAGGGCAGCCTCGAGGCGGACAGTTTCGCTTTGGGACCGCCGACCTTCTCGATCGATGCCCAACCGGGCGAGGATAGCGAGGAACGCGACTTTGCGCTCACGCTCGACCGCTGGTTCGACCGGGTGGTCGGCGCGCCGCCGCTGCCCGACTATCGCGAACCGGCGACCGACGAGGCCGATGCCTGGCCCGAACTGGCCCGCGCCCGCGAGGAGAGCCTGACCCAGATCGTGCTGCGCGACGCGGCGGACGGAACCCACGTGATCAACGCAGCGGCGCCGGTCGGCCTCGACGGGGAAGCGCTGCTCATAACACGCAACCCCATCGACATCACCGAAAGCGTGCGCCGGGCGCGGACTACGGTGGCGGCGGCGGTGCTGGTGGCACTGCTGATCTCGACCTTCCTGTCGCTGTTCCTGGCACGGACCATCGTGCAGCCACTGCGCGAACTGGTCCAGGCGGCGGTTCGCGTGCGTCAGGGCCGCGACCGTCAGGTCGAGGTACCGCGTCTGCCCGACCGGCGCGACGAGATCGGCATGCTCGCCCGCGCCATCTCCGACATGACAGCGGCGCTGCGCCAGCGCATCGATGCGGTCGAGCACTTCGCTGCCGATGTCGCCCACGAGATCAAGAACCCGCTCGCCTCGCTGCGTTCGGCGACCGAATCGCTTGGCAAGGTGGAGGACCCCGCGCTGCGCGCCCAGCTGCTCGAGATCGCCACCCACGACGTGCGCCGGATCGATCGCCTGGTTACCGAAATCTCCGATGCCAGCCGGGTCGACGCCGAACTGTCGCGAACGGTGTTCGAACCGGTCGATCTGGTCGTGCTGGTCGCCAACATCATCGCCACTCGCGAGGACCGGCAGGAGAACGACGGGCGTGCCATCCGCTTCACCCATACCCGCGACACGGTCCCGGTCATGGGCGAGCCGACGAGGCTGGAACGCGTCATCGAAAACCTGCTCGACAATGCTGTCTCCTTCTCGCCTGCCGACGGAACCATCTCGATCGATCTGGACCGGCGCGACGGCTGGGCGACGCTGAGCGTCATCGACGACGGTCCCGGCATTCCCGAGGAGCGCAGCGAACAGGTGTTCCAGCGCTTCCATTCGGTCCGCCCGGAAAGCGAGGATTTCGGCAATCACTCCGGCCTCGGCCTCGCCATTGCGCGGTCCATCGCCGAGGCCCATGACGGGACCCTGACCGCCGGGCCGAGACCCGACGGCGAGAGCGGAGCGTGTCTGACTCTGGGGCTGCCGGTGATAACGACACGGTGACGGGACTGCCGCCGCTGGCCAATGTCACCTGCGTGGCGGTATCGGGACGCGGGCTGCTGATCGAAGGGCCGCCGGGCAGCGGCAAGTCCTCGCTGGCGCTGGCGCTGATCGATCGCGGCGCGGTGCTGGTGGGGGACGACGGGATTGTTCTCGAGCCGCGCGCAAGCCGCCTGTGGGCTTCGCCGCCCCCGCGCATCGCCGGCAAGCTCGAGCTGCGCGGCATCGGCCTGATCGAATTTCCGACGACCTCCGCTCCGGTTTCGCTCGTCCTCTCGCTCGATCCGGCGGCCCCGCGCTTTCCCGAGATTGCCACCCGGCAGCTGGCAGGCATCGCCGTTCCCCTGCTCGCCTTCCGCACCGGCGATGCCATCGCTCCGTTGCGGGCGGAAAAGGCGCTCGTCGAATTCGGTCTCGCCTGAGCGCCGAAGCGTTTCACATTCGGCATAACATGTGTCACCATGCCTGCGATGACCGCCGAACCGCCCTCCGGCGCTTCCCCCTCTGCCGATGCGACGCAGCGCCTGCTGCTGGTCACCGGCATGTCGGGCGCGGGCAAGTCGACCGCGCTCGAGGTGCTGGAGGATCTCGGCTGGGAAACGATCGACAATTTTCCCCTGCGGTTGCTCCCCCAACTCCTGCGCGCCGACCAAGACCAACGGGTTCCGTTGGCGATCGGAGTCGATTCGCGAACCCGCGGCTTCGTCCCGGAACAGATCGTGCGGCGCTTCCGCGAGCTCTCCAACCGCGAAAACCTCGCGGCCGGTTCGCTCTTCCTCGATTGCGGCAGCAGCGAGATCCAGCGGCGCTACAACGAGACCCGGCGCCGCCATCCGCTGGCGCGCGGGCGACCGGTGAGCGAGGGCATCAAGGCCGAACGCGAGTTGCTGGCGCCGCTGCGTCAGGCCGCGGACACGGTCATCGACACTTCTTCCTTCACCGTGCACGATCTGCAGCAGGCGGTCCGCGAGCACTTCGCACCCGAAACGCCGACCGAACTCACCGTCACCGTGACAAGCTTCGGTTTCGCTCGCGGCATGCCGCCGCTCGCCGATCTCCTGTTCGACATGCGCTTCCTCGACAATCCGCATTGGGACCCACAGCTGCGTCCGCTGACCGGGCGCGATCGGGCGGTGGCGGACCATATTGAACGAGATCCCGCTTTCGCGTCGGCCTTCACGGCGATTTCCGATTGCGTGCTCGCGCTGCTGCCGCGCTACGCGGCCCAGGACCGCGCCTATCTCACCATCGCCTTTGGCTGCACCGGCGGCCGCCACCGCTCGGTTTTTTGCGTGGAGCGCATGGCCGAAGTCCTGCGCATGGCCGGCCACGCCCCCACCGTGCTCCACCGCAATCTCGACGCCCAGGCTGAGGATGCCATCGAGGGACAGGCCCCCGATGCGCAGCCGCTGGCCGGTTGACTTGCTCCGCCACCGCGCGCAAGGGCGCACACCGTCGATGTACGTAAGTCCTGCCTCATTGGAACGGTTCGCATGATCGGCATGATCATCGTCACCCACGGCAACCTCGCCGAGTACTTCATCGAGGCGATGGAGCACGTGGTCGGTGGCCAGCAGCAGGTCGTGACGGTCTGCATCGGCCCCAGCGACGACATGGAGCAACGCCGGCGCGAAATCGCCGACGGCATTGCCGCGGTGGACACTGGCGACGGCGCCATCATCCTGACGGACCTGTTCGGCGGGACGCCGTCCAATCTTGCCATCTCTCTGCTCGACACCGGGCGGGTTGAGGTGATCGCCGGGATCAACCTGCCGATGCTGATCCGCCTGGCCGGTGCCCGCAAGTCGATGGCGGTGGTCGACGCGGTGCATGCGGCTCAGGAAGCGGGACGTAACTACATCACCGTCGCCAGCGAATTCCTCGGCCATGACGAGGCACCGCCCAAGGCAAAGGCCGCCACTTGAGCGAAGCGCGGCGCAGGCTCACCGTGGTCAACCAGCGCGGACTGCATGCCCGGGCCAGCGCCAAGTTCGTCTCCGCGGTCAGCGATCTGCCCGAGGGTACCAGCGTCCACGTAGCAAAGGGGGCCAACAAGGCCGCCGGCGGATCGATCCTCGGCCTGATGATGCTGGGCGCAGCGAAGGGTGACGAGATCGAGCTGATCGTCGCCGGCGAGAATGCCGAGGCTGTGATGGCCGAACTGGCCGCCATGGTCGAGGACGGTTTCGGCGAACCTTGACAGTGCGCCGCCAAATCACCGGATTCTCCAACCCGACCGTCAAGGCGCTGCGTGCGCTGCGCGAGAAGAAGCACCGCAAGGCCGCCGGGCGTTTCCTGGCCGAAGGGTTGCGGCTGCTCACCGACGCGCGGGAATGCGGCCACCTGCCCGAGGTGCTGGTGCTTTCGGAAAGCCGCGATCCGCATCCCCTGCTCGAAGCGCTCGAGCGCGCGGTTTCGGAGGCCGGCGGCGAGGTGATCGAGACGACCCCGGACATCCTCGCCAAGATCACCGGCAAGGGCAATCCGCAGGCGGTCGCCGGAGTCTTCGCCGAATTCGACGCGTCGCTCGCTACGCTCGACCGTACGAGCGCGAATATCTGGCTGGTGGCGCAGGCCATGCGCGATCCGGGCAATCTCGGCACCATGTTGCGCACCGGCGACGCGATCGGTGCGGGCGGGCTGATCTTGCTCGACGATTGCGCCGATCCCTTCGGAGTCGAGGCGGTGCGAGCGAGCATGGGGGCGATCTTCACCCAGCGGCTTGCCAGGGCGCGATGGGATGAATTCGAATCCTGGCTGCGTGGCGGTGACGGACAGCTCGTCGCCGCGTCGCTGCGCGATGCCGTCCCCTATCGCGGTGCGCCCTACGCCGCCCCCTGCTTCGTGCTGATCGGCAATGAATCGCAGGGCCTTCCCGAAGCCTACGAAGCGGCCTGCGACCTGCGCGTAACGATGCCCATGAAGGGCCGCGCCGACAGCCTCAACGCCGCGATCGCCGCCGGTGTACTCGGCTACGAGGTCCTGGCGTCACTGGAAGAGGGCGCCGGATCGGCCCGGCAGGGGTAGTTCCCAAGGCTCGGGGAAACCTATTCGCAAGACCTGTCTGCCATAGATGCGGGATGGAGATGTTTCCGCCGCTGAGCGATACGCAGGCAGAATGCCGCCGGCAGGAGAGCCGCACGAACCTGTTCGTGGCGGCGACGATCGCCACGCCGCGGCTGCAGGCCAATGTCCGCCTGCGCAACATCTCCCCTTCCGGCGCGCTGATCGAAGGCAGCGAACTGCCCGAGGTCGGCGAGGACCTTTGCCTGCGCCGGGGCAGCCTGTCGGCCGTGGGCACCGTCATGCGGCGCGACGAGAAATACGCCGGGCTTCATTTCGATGCGCCGATCGATCCGGCCGAATGGCTACCCTCGAACCATCACGGCCAGCAGCGCGTCGACCGTATCGTCCACGAGGTCCGCGACCTGTTCCCCAACGCGCAGCCCAGCGCGGCCTTTCTCGCATCGCAGCAGCGCTCGGGACCGGACTGTGCGGAATTGCGCGATTTGGCCGATCTGCTCGACACGTTGGCTGACACTCTCGCCAGCGACGCCGATGTCGTCGCGCGCTACCTCGGCAAGCTGCACGTGCTCGATATGGCGGCGCAGAAGCTGCGTCTGCTCGCGCAGGAAGGCTGATCGGAGGCGGTTATTCCGCCGCTTCGCGACCCTCGCCCCTATCGTCTTCGATCTGCGCCGCGTCCTCGGCGGTATAGGTCGGCGTCTCGGCGATCTGCGGCAGCTCCTCGATCTCGCGCTTGCCGATCTCGATGCCCTTCTCGTGCATGCGCCGCCCGGCCGAGAGCACGTTGCGCTCGAAACTGCCGACGAACTTGTTGTAGTTCTTGACCGCGCTTTCGAGCCCGCCGCCGACACGCTTCATGTGTTCTGCGGCGACGGCGAGGCGATCGTATAGCTCGGCCCCGGCCTTGCCGATCTCGACCGCCTCGCGCGCGATATTGTCCTGCCGCCACACCTGCGCGACCGTGCGGGCGATCGCGACCAGATTGGTAGGGGTGGCTAGCAGGACCTTGTTGCGGAAGGCGAAATCCCAGAGTTCGGGATCGTGTTCGAGCGCGGCGGCGACGAAATGTTCGCCCGGCACGAACATCACGACGTAATCGGGCGTGTCGTCGAACTGGCTCTGGTAGCTTTTCGATCCCAGCGTCTGGACGTGGTTGCGCATCGATTTGGCGTGCAGGTCGAGATGGCGGCGGCGTTCCTCGTCGCCCTCCGCCTCGAAGGCCGCCTGGTAGGCGTTCAAGGACACCTTGGCGTCGATCACCAGCTTCTTCTGGCCGGGCACGTTGACGATCGCATCGGGCCGTAAGCGGCCTTCCTCGGTGTCGATCGAATGTTCGAGCTGGAAATCGGTGTGTTCGGACAACCCGCATTGTTCGAGCACGTTCTGCAGCGCCCGTTCGCCCCAGCGACCGCGCGCCTTTGGGGCATTGGTCAGGGAATTGCCGAGCCGCTGCGCCTCACGCCGGACCTCTTCCTGCCCCAAGCGCATCTGCTCGATCTGCGTTGCGAGTGAGGAAAAGGCGTTGGTGCGCTTCTCTTCCAGCGCGGCGACTTGGTCCTCGTATTTTTTGAGCCGATCACCGACTGGCTGGAGCAGCGCCCTGATCCTCTCCTCGGACGTCTTTTCCGAATGGCGGAAGCGCTCGCTTGCCCGCTCGAGGAAGGCCTCCTGCGCCTTGGTCAGCACCGCAGATCCGGTGTTCTGGAATTCCTTGAGAAGTCCCTCGCGCGCCTCGACCAGCAGGCGTTTCTGCTCGTCGAAATTGGCGGTCTTCTCCTTCAGCGTAGCCAGTTCGGACGCCAGCTGTCCGTTGCTGCGGCGCAGCTCTTCCAAGGCACTCTCGTGCATCTGCCGGGTCTCGCGCAGTTCGGCGTCGAGGGCATCGGCCCGCTCGGCGCGCACCGTGGCATTCTCGAGGTCGACGATCACCTTGCGGAACTTGTCGTCGAGGTTCTTGGCCTCCGCATCGCGCTCGCCATGGCGCGCCTGCCAGTCCTTTACCGGAGCCGAGCCGAAACGGTGACCGAGGACATAGCCGAGCCCGAGGCCCAGCACGATAGCGGCGATGGCGAGAAGCGTGGGGTCCATTTTCCCACTTTACAGGGAACGGAGAGGGAACGCCAGCCGCACTCAGCCGGTTTTCGACGAATCCTTCCGCGCGACCCAGTTCATCAGCACATGGAACACGATGCCGAAGGTCAAGCCATAGAACAGGAAGCCGAGGAGATAGGAATCGCGGAAAGGATCGCGGTCATGCCAGGCCCAAGCCGTCATCAGCGCGGCATAGACGATTGCGGCGATGGCGGATCGGACGAAGCTCACGCCGCTTCGCGCAGCTTCTTCAGCTTCTTGAGCGCCATGTTGCGCTTGAGGCGCGAAAGATGGTCGATGAACAGCACGCCTTCGAGATGGTCCATCTCGTGCTGGATGCACACCGCCATCAGGCCGGTCATGTCTTCCTCGTGAGTGTTGCCCTCCAGATCCTGCCACCGCACGCGGCACGTGGTCGGACGGTCGACATCGGCGTAGATGTCGGGAACAGAGAGGCAGCCCTCCTGATAGCTCGCCAACTCTTCCGCGGGGTCGAGGATTTCCGGGTTCACGAAGATGCGCGGCTCGTTCTTGGTCGGGTAGTGGACATGGCTGTGCCCGCCCTGCCCGTGGTCGTGGCCACATTCCTCCGGCTCGGCGTCGGTATCCTCGGGCTGGAGATCGATCACCAGCACGCGCTTGGGCACGCCCACCTGGATCGCGGCGAGGCCGATACCGTTGGCGGCGTACATCGTCTCGAACATGTCGTCGACGAGCGTCTTTAGGTCGTCGTCGAACGCTGTGACGGGTTCGGATACGGTCTTGAGCCGGGGGTCCGGCACTTCGAGGATTTCACGGATGGCCATGAGGGCCGATTTAGTGCGCGTGGGCGGCGGGTTCAACTGTGGTTTCGGATGGCGGAGGCAGTCGGGCTCACACGAAGCCACGAAGACACGAAGGGCACTTGATGGCGCCGCAGGCGGTTATCGCGATTGCAAGCCATCGAAATCCGAAAGCGGCTGCGCCGTCGACTCGACCTTCGTGGCTTCGTGTCTTTGTGTGAGAAAATCTCACCCCGCCAAAGGCCGTCGCGCCCTGAGCGCCTGTGCCAGCGTTCCCTCATCGAGATAGTCGAGTTCGCCGCCGACCGGCAGGCCGTGGGCGAGCTGGGTGACCCGGACCGGGAAATCCTCCAGCCGCTCGGCGAGGTAATGCGCGGTGGTCTGCCCCTCCAGCGTGGCGTTCATGGCGAGCACCACTTCGTCCACCCCGCCCCGCTCCACCCGGTCGAGCAGAGAGGCGATGGCGAGATCCTCGGGCCGCACGCCGTCGAGCGCGGACAGCCGGCCGCCGAGAACGTGGTAGGTGCCGTTGAAGAGCTTTGCCCGGTCCAGCGCCCACAGGTCGGAGACATCCTCGACCACGCAGATCGCCTTACCCTCGCGGCGCGGATCGGCGCAGATGCCGCAGGGATTGCGAGTGTCGATATTGCCGCAGACATCGCATTCGACCAGCGTGTCGCGCACCGCTTCCAATGCCGTCAACAATTCGGGCAGCGCCTTGTCGCGGCGCTTGACCAGCCACAGCACCGCGCGGCGCGCGCTGCGCGGGCCGAGCCCCGGCAGGCGGGCGAGCGCGGCGGAAAGGGTCTCGATTTCTTGCGATGCCATCGCACCACAGATAGGGCGCGGGCCATGCAAGAGAAAGTCCGGCGAGCAGCGCGATGCGCATAATCTTCATGGGAACGCCGGAATTCGCGGTGCCGACGTTGAAGGCGCTGGATCACGCGGCGCACGAGATCGTGGCGGTCTACACCCAGCCGCCGCGCCCGGCCGGCCGGGGAAAGAAGCCACAACCCTCGCCGGTGCAGAAGGAGGCCGAGGTGCTGGGGATCGAGGTGCGCTCGCCAACCTCGCTCAAATCGGCGGAGGAGCAGGCGCGCTTCGCCGCTTTGGAGGCGGATGTCGCGGTGGTGGCGGCCTATGGCCTGATCCTGCCGCAGCCCATCCTGGATGCGCCGGCGCACGGCTGCCTCAACGTCCACGCCTCGATCCTGCCGCGCTGGCGCGGGGCCGCCCCGATCCACCGCGCGGTGATGGCGGGCGATCCCACCACCGGCGTCACGATCATGCAGATGGAAGCCGGGCTCGACACCGGACCCATGCTGGCGACGATCCGCACGCCGATCGAGCGCAAGACCACCGGCGAGCTGACCGAGGAGCTGGCCGAAAAGGGCGCGCAGCTGATGGTCGGCACCCTGCGCGAGCTGACCAATCACCGCCCGCTGGCGCAGGACGAGGAGCGCGCGACCTACGCTCCCAAGATCGACAAGGCCGAGGCGCGGATCGACTGGTCGAAGCCCGCCGAGGAGATCGAGCGGCTGGTGCGCGGCCTGGCGCCCTTTCCGGGGGCCTGGTTCGAACTCGAAGGCGAGCGGGTGAAGCTGCTGCGCGCCGAGGTCGCGGAGCAGGACGGGCAGCCTGGCGAGGTGCTCGACGATGCGCTGACCGTGGCCTGCGGCGAGCAGGCGCTGCGCCCGCTGCGCCTCCAGCGCGCCGGCAGGCCGGCGATGGATGCCGGCGAATTCCTGCGCGGGCGGCCGGTGGCCAAGGGAACCCGCCTCGCTTGACCCGTTTCGCGCTCACACTCGAATTCGACGGGACACCCTTTTTCGGGTTGCAGCGCCAGAAGGACGGGCCGAGCGTGCAGCAGTCGGTCGAAAAGGCGGTCGAGGCCACCACCGGGGAGACGGCGACGCTCCACAGCGCCGGACGCACGGATGCGGGCGTGCACGCGCTCGCCATGCGCAGCCATGTGGATATTGCCAAGGACATCCCGCCCTTCCGGCTGATGGAGGCATTGAACGCGCATCTGCGGCCCGACCCGGTGGCAGTGACCGCGTGCGAGATCGTGCCGGACGACTGGCACGCGCGCTTTTCCTGCATCCGGCGGCGCTATCTCTACCGCATCGCCAACCGCCGCGCGCCGCTGACGCTGGAGCGCGACCGGCTATGGCAGGTGCCGCAGGAGCTCGATGCCGAAGCGATGCACCGCGCGGCGCAGGCGCTGGTGGGGCGGCACGACTTCACCACCTTCCGCTCGGTGCACTGCCAGTCGGACAGTCCGGTCAAGACGCTCGACCGGCTCGACGTCGAGCGGGTGGGCGAGGAACTCCGCATCCACGCCGAAGCGCGCAGCTTCCTTCACCACCAGGTCCGCAGCATGGTCGGTTGCCTCGCCCTGGTCGGGATGGGCCGGTGGCGCGAAGAACGGCTTGCAGAAGCGCTCGTCGCGCGCGACCGCGCCGAACTGGGCTTGAACGCGCCGCCGCACGGGCTCTATTTCGTGGCAGCGGAATATCCGAGCGATAACGGAGTGGAATGATGGCGAAATGGCATGCGATCCCCCGGACCGCCCGCATGAGCGAAGGGGAATATGACGCCAATATCCAGGGCATCAACATCGTCTTCGGGGCAGTGCTGGGCTTTGTCCTCGCCGATGCGAACGGCCTTCCACCGGGTGAATTCGCAATACTGCTGTTCCTGAGCGCCGGCGCGGTCATCTCGATCCTCTACCTCGCCCACAGCCAATACAAGCTGTTCTACGGCGCGATGACGGCGATGCTGATCTTCCTCCTTCCGCGTATCCTCGCCGATCCGTTGGACATTCCCGTGATTCCGCAGTTGCAGCCGACCCTGGCGGTCTGGGCGGCAATGATTTTCAGCGTTGCAATCATGCCGCGTGGCGAAGAACCTGCGGTCGAACCAATCATGTCATCCAAGGAGAACCAAATTCCATGACCACCACCGGCAGACAGCTTTTCACCACGCTCGACGAGGACGGCACGCTCACGGTCGAGATCGCCGAGACGAGTTTCCCCGAACCGACCGGCAACCAGGTGCTGGTGAAAATGGAGGCCGCACCGATCAACCCGTCCGACCTCGCCATCCTGACCGGTGCGGCGGATTTCGAGAATGCCGACTATTCGCCTGGCAAGGTGGTGGCGAGAATGCCCGAACCGTTCAATTCGGGCCAGAAGGCGCGTCACGGCAAGCGCTTGCCCGCGGGCAACGAGGGCGCGGGCACGGTCGTCGCCGCTGGGAACAGCGACATTGCGAAGGGCCTGATGGGCCAGCGCGTCGCCTGCGTGCCGGGTAGCGCCTACGCCGAATACGCCATCGCCGATGCCGCCATGTGCCTCCCGCTCGGCGATCATTCGGCCGAGGACGGCGCGTCGAGCTTCGTCAACCCGATGACCGCGCTCGGCTTCGTCGAGAACGCCAGGATGGACGGGCAAAAGGCGATCCTGCACACCGTCGGCGCGTCGAACCTCGGGCTGATGCTCGAGCGCATCTGCCAGGAAGACGGGATGGCGTTGGTCAACATCGTCCGCAAGGACGAGCAGGTGAAGCTGCTGAAGGATGCCGGCGCGCAATGGGTGGTGAACTCCTCCGACGGTGATTTCATGGAGCAGCTGCGCGCCGGGATCGATGCGACCGGTGCCTTCTACGGCTTCGATCCGATCGGCGGGGGGCAGATGGTCGATCACTGCTTCAAGGCGATGGAGCAGGTCGCGGTGAAACAGATGAGCGAATACAGCCGCTACGGCTCGAACCAGCAGAAGCGGATGTTAATCTACGGTCGGCTCGATCTCAGCCCGACCACGCTGACCCCCTCCTACGGCTTCGGCTGGACCCTGTCGGGCTGGCTGCTCACCCCGTTCCTGCAGACCGCCGGAGCGGAAACGGTGATGCGGATGAGGAAGCGCGTGCTCGACAATCTCACCACCACCTTCGCCAGCGGCTACAAGAGCAAGGTCTCGCTGGAGGGCATGCTGGAGAAGGACGCCATCCTGGATTATCGCCGGATGAAGACCGGGGAGAAATATCTGGTCACCCCGCAAGCCTGAGCCGGGCGTGCGCCCTCAGGCGTAAGGATCGTCGAATCCTGCCTGGATCGCCGCCGGGTCGCGTCTGCCGTTCGCCAGCAGCAATTGGAGCAGCAGCCGCGCCTTCTGCGGGTTGAACGCGCGCGCCGCGACGAAGCGATTGCTCTCGTCGTCCGGCTCGCGGTCGACCAGCCCTTCGTCGACGCGGCTGGCGCGAACCACCGCCAGGCCCTGCGCGGCAAGCGCAGCGAGTTTGCCGCGGACGGGTTCGGGCATGTTCCCCTCGCCCACTCCGGCGACCACGATCCCGCGTGTCCGGGGACCGGTCAGGCGGTCCACCATCCCGGGCTCAAGCCCGGCGTGGACGTAGAGGATAGGCACTTCGGGCATCTCGGCCGGCAGGGCATGGCGGGCGCAATTGTCGCTGCGCCAGGGCGCCCCGAACCATTCGAGCGCGCTCGGGGTCACCAGCGCGACGCTGCCGCGCGGGAAGCCGCGAAAGGCATCCTCGGAACCGCGCGTGCGAACTTTGCGCACGTCCCGCGCGGCGAACACCCGGTCGCCCATGACCACCAGCACGCCCCGCCCCGCCGCGCGCCTGTCGCCCGCGACCCGGACCGCGTTGGCGAAATTGCGCAAGCCGTCGTAGCCCACCGCATCGGCCGGCCGCATCGCCCCGACCAGCACCACCGGCTTGTCGGACGGCAGCGTCAGATCGAGCAGGAACGCGGTTTCCTCCGCCGTGTCGGTTCCGTGAGTGACGACGATCCCGTCGCAGGCATCGTCGGCGAACGCCGCGGCGATCTCCGCATGGAGCCGCGCCCAGATGGCGGGCGACATGTCCTCCGAACCGACATTGGCGATCTGGCGGCCCTCGAGCGTGGCGGGCAGGCCGATCGCTTCGACCTTCGCCAGATAGTCGTCGATGCCGATCTGCCCCGGCCGGTAATCGTGCCGCGTCGCGCTGCCCGCGACGCCCGCGATGGTGCCGCCGGTGGCGAGGATGAGAATGCGAGGGTCCGGCATGGCGCGTCGCCTAGCCGGGCGAGGCGACAGCGGGCAATTGATTTTCGGTCCACGCACGCTAGAAGCGCGCCTCCCCACGAGGGGCGCTTAGCTCAGTTGGTAGAGCATCTCGTTTACACCGAGAGGGTCGGCGGTTCGAGCCCGTCAGCGCCCACCAGCATTTCGCAGGGCCACCATCATTCTCAGGGCACGGGCGGCGCGATCGCCTCCTCCACCGCCGCGCGGGCTTCCGGGCTCGACCAGTCGTAATCGCCGGTGATGCGCCAGACCTCCTGACCCAGCGCGTCGTAGAGGATGGTGGTGGGCAGCACATCCACGCCCAGCCCCTCCATCAACCGGTTCTGCGGATCGAGCCAGGGTTCGATCAGTTCGAAATCGCGCTCGGCGAAGAAGTCGACGACTTTCTGCCGGTCGCCAAGATCCTGGCTGGCCGTGACCACCCGGATTTCGCCATCCATATCAACCGCCAAATCGTCTAGCAGCGGCATTTCCTTGACGCAGGGCGCGCACCAGGTCGCCCAGAGGTTGAGCAACACCGGCGTGCCCTGAAGCGCGCCGAGATTGAGCACCTCGCCCCGGGCGCTGTCGAGATTGACCGCGGGCATCAGCTCCCCGGCCATGGACCGGTCGATCTCGCCCGCGGGCGCTGCTTTCGCCGGTCCTTGCCCGCCATCCGGCGCTGCCCTATCGCAGCCGCCGATCAGCAGAGTGAGGACGGCAGCGAGCGTGAGCGACGAGCGGGACAAATCGAGCTCCAACCAGATGTGGGGCGGTAGGTTCGCCGGCGGGCCTAGCGCGATCATGCGCGAAATCAACGCTTCGATCCCGTTCGACAAGGCGCTGTGGCGCCACGACATCGCGGGCAGCCGCGCGCATGTGGCGATGCTGGCGGCGCAGGACATCGTTTCGGGCGAGGATGCGCAGACGATCGACGAGGGATTACAGGCGATTGCCGCGGAGTACGAGCGCGACGGCGTGCCCGAGGACTGGGACCTCGAGGACATCCACATGACCGTGGAGGCGCGGCTGACCGAGCTGATCGGGCCGGTCGCGGGTCGGCTCCACACCGCGCGCAGCCGCAACGACCAGGTAGCGACCGATTTCGTGCTGTGGGTCCGCGATGCAGCTGAGCGTGCCGAACAGGCACTTGATCGGCTGTCGAACGCCCTCTTGATCCGCGCCGAAGAGCACGCCGCCAGCGTCATGCCGGGCTTCACCCACCTGCAGACGGCGCAGCCGGTGACGCTGGGCCATCATCTGATGGCCTATTTCGAGATGTTCGCGCGCGATCGCGCCCGGTTTGCCGATGCCCGCAAGCGGATGGCGCTGTGTCCGCTGGGCAGCGCGGCGCTCGCCGGGACGGGCTTTCCCATCGATCGCCACGCAACCGCTTCCGCGCTCGGCTTCGACGGGCCGACGCGCAACAGCCTCGATGCCGTGTCCGACCGCGACTTCGCCCTCGAATATCTCCACGCCGCCAGCACCTGCGCGATCCACCTCTCCCGTCTCGCGGAAGAGATGGTGCTGTGGGCCAGCCAGCCCTTCGGATTCGTGCGTCTGCCCGATGCGCTTTCCACCGGCAGCTCGATCATGCCCCAGAAGAAGAACCCCGACGCGGCGGAACTGGTGCGCGGCCATGCCGGGCGGATCATCGGCTGCGCGACATCGCTGATGGTGACGATGAAGGGCCTGCCGCTCGCCTATTCGAAGGACATGCAGGACGACAAGCCGCCGGTGTTCGAGGCGGCGGGCCTGCTCGACCTGTCGCTGGCGGCGATGACCGGTATGGTCGCCGACAGCACCTTCGACACCGCCAGGATGCGCGCCGCGGCGGAAGCCGGTTTCGCCACCGCCACCGATCTGGCCGACTGGCTGGTGCGCGAGGCGGGCATTCCCTTCCGCGAGGCGCACCACGTCACCGGCGCGGCGGTGAAGCTGGCGGAAGAGCGAGGCGTCGCGCTCGACGCGCTACCGCTGGCCGATCTCCAGACGATCGACGCGCGGATCGACGAGCGGGTGTTCGATGCGCTTTCGGTCGATGCTTCCGTCGCCGCCCGATGCTCCTATGGCGGCACCGCGCCCGATCAGGTAAGGGAACGCGTGGCCGAAGGACGCAGGATGCTGGGAACGGGTGAATGAAGCGGGTCGGAGCGGGATTGCTGGTGCTGTTCATGCTGGCAGCCTGCGGGCAGACATCGGCTCTCGAACCGCGCCCCGGGGCGAGCCTGCCGCCCGCCCCCTACGGATCGGTCGAGCGCCCCACGGCCGACGATCTGCTCGATCTCCCCACCCTCGCCGACCCCGAACGCAATGTCGAATTGCGTCGCCGCTCCGAGGAACGCGAGGATGATCCCTTCGATCTTCCGCCGGAAAGGTGATCGCATCTCGACACGGCGAGCACTTCTAGGCAGAGCGCGCTCCCGATGAACCATTTTCACCTTCGCGACGGCGTGATGCACGTCGAAAACGTTCCCCTGCCGGCGATTGCCGAGGCGGTCGGTACTCCCGTCTATGTCTATTCCCGCGCCACGCTGGAACGGCACGCGCAGGTTTTCGCCGAAGCGCTTGCCGGGCTGGGCGGGGATGCGGACGGGCCGCTGCTCGCCTTCGCGGTGAAGGCCAATCCCAACCTCGCGGTGCTCAAGGTGCTGCAGCGGCAGGGCTACGGGGCGGACGTGGTTTCGAGCGGCGAGATGCGCCGCGCGCTCGCCGCGGGCATGGCGCCGGAAAAGATCGTCTTTTCCGGTGTCGGCAAGACCGCGGCCGAACTGGACGAGGCGCTGGACGCCGAGATCGGCCAATTCAATCTCGAGAGCGAAGAGGAAGGGATCGAACTCTCCGCCATCGCCGCCGCGCGCGGGGTGGAAGCGCGCTGCGCCCTCAGGGTCAATCCCGATGTCGATGCGGGGACGCACGACAAGATCTCCACCGGCAAGGCCGACAACAAGTTCGGCGTGCCGATCGGCGAGGCTCCGGCGATCTTTGCCCGCCTCGCCGCGCTTCCCGGCCTGCGGCTGCGCGGCGTGGCGCTGCATATCGGCAGCCAGCTTTTCGAGCTCGCGCCGCTGGAACGCGCGTTCGAAAAGCTCGGCCGGCTGATCGCGGACTTGCGCGAGGCAGGGCACGCAATCACCCACGCCGACCTCGGCGGCGGTCTGGGCGTACCCTACAAGCCCGAGGACGCTCCACCCTCGCCGGCCGAATACGGAGCGATGGTGGCACGGGTGACCAGGGGCTGGGACGTCCGCCTGGTGTTCGAGCCGGGACGGGTCATCGCGGGCAACGCCGGGGTGCTGCTGACCCGGGTGATCCGGGTCAAGCGCGGGGTCGCCGATCCCTTCGTAGTGGTAGATGCGGCGATGAACGATCTCGCCCGCCCCGCCATGTACGGAGCCTGGCACGATTTCGCGGCGGTGACGCCGGGAGACGACCGGATGCGCGCCAATATCGTCGGGCCGATCTGCGAGACCGGCGACACCTTCGCCACGGGGCGCGAAATCGAGAGGGTCGGGTCCGGCGATCTCGCCGTGTTCCGCACCGCCGGAGCCTATGGCGCGACCATGGCCTCGAGCTACAATTCGCGCGGCTTCGTCGCCGAGGTGCTGGTGGACGGCGATCGCTTCGCCACGGTTACCGAGCGGGTCCCCGCCGATGCCATGATGGGTGCGGAACGGGTCCCCGACTGGCTGGCCTGAGGACCGGGCCGCCGATCGGCTCAGACCGTGTTGGTCTGGAGGCCGATTGCATCGAAATACCGCGCCATGGCATCGGCAGCCTTGTCCAAGAGCGCGATGAAGGCACGCCGCTTGTCGCCGTCGTCCTGCGTCCGCTCGAGGATGCCGGCGTCGACCATCTGCGAAATCCACCGCAGCGCCGTGGTCGCCGGCACGCTGGCGGCAATGCACAGCGAGGTTACCGAAACCCGCCGGTGTTCGGCGCGCGCCGCGGTGAGATCGAGCAGGATGTCCCAAGCCGGGTCGGCGAAGAGATCGCCGTCGAAGAATTCCGCCCGCATCGCGCGGTGCCGCAGCATGGTCTTGACCAGCCGCGGCTCCGGCAACGGGATGCGTGGCTTGCGCTGCATCGCATTCTCGCGCTCGGCATGCCGAAACCCTTGCGTCGGCTGGGCGAGGTGGATGGCGAGTTCCCGTTCCGTGGCCGGATAATATTCCTGCGGTGCTCCGGACAATCCGTCGATCTTGGCCGCCAGCCGCTCGACCTCCTCGGCGAGCCGCAGCAGCGCGATCCGCTCGCTTTCGTCCGGCTCCCTCAAGCGGCGGCCCGGAATGCGCGCGAGCGCACCACCCAGCGAAACGATCCGCTGCGCTCTCGTCGCTCCGACGAGAATGTCGGGCCGGGAGCGATCGAGGCAACCGAACACGTCCTCGAGTGCATCCGCAGTGGTCGAGACGAGAAGCATCGCCCCCGCGCGCGCGGCGCGTTCGTCGAGCCGGACGAGCGCGGCGAGGCGCGCCGCGTCGATTTCGGGACAATCGACCAGAACGACATCGCCCAGCACCCCGCCCCCGCGTTCGAGCAGAGAGGACAGCGAACGGCGTGTCCGCACGCCCATCCCCGCACATCGGGCATCCTCGGCCATGGCCGACAGGACGGTTTCGCTTTCGGCGAACAGCGAAACGGCCAGCGCCGGCCGATCACCCTCCACCGGCTCGGCACCGAATGCCTCTCGGTTCTCGCCCCCAAGCTTTGCATCGGGTTCGTCGTCACACAGGTATGCCAGTTGAGCCATCCGTAGTTGTCCTGAGTCGTGCAAACAAATTGAGAACAAATCATGGCCGTGTCAAGAAAACTCCATTTTCGAGCTTGCCCGAGCGAACCTTTTGCCGGCGTGCCGCGACTGTAGAGCCATGGACCGTCCGACGACATCCGAGAGCGACGCGGCGTTCGACGCGCTGCTGGTCACGCTGGTCTGGTCCGGCGATCGGCAGGCTGCGCGGCGGCTCGCAGTTCGCTGGCAGCCGCGGCTGCTCCGCACGGCGCGCCGCTTGCTCCAGGATCCGGACGGCGCGACGTCCGCTGTTCAGGATAGCTGGGTGGCGATTTTCCGGGGAATTCACCGGCTCGACGATCCGGCGCGCTTCGCCCCTTGGGCCTTCGGCATCTTGCGCCACAAATGCCTCGATCGGATTCGAACCGCGCAGGCGCGCCGCGGCCGTTCCGGCGAGCTGGCGGAGGAAAACCTGCGCGCACCGGGCCGGGCGCCCGAGGAACGCCTGGCGATCCTCCAGGCCTTCGCCGCACTGCCCGGCGATCAGCGGCTGGCGGCGCATCTCCATTACACAGAGGGGCTGACCCTTGCCGAAATCGCCGCCGCGACCGGAGCGCCCGAAGGCACCGTCAAATCGCGCCTGTTCAACGCCCGCCGCCGGCTGAAGGCGGTGCTTCAAGGAGACGACGCATGACCGATATCGACAACCGCATTCGCGGCGCGCTGGACGAGGACGACAGGGCCTTCCTCGCCTCGCTCGACGACACGAACGGCCTGTTCGGCCAGATCGGGGACACTTTCGCCGGCCCCCTCGGCGGCTGGGCGAAGCTGGTCTTCGTGGTCTCGCTGGGGCTGGCAGCGGCGATGTTCTATGCTGTGTTTCGCCTGGTCGAGGCACCAAGCGGCGATGCCATGCTCGGCTGGGGCCTGCTGCTGCTGGGCCTGCTGATGATGCAGGGCTTCATCAAGGAGTGGCTGTTCAACCGGATGAACCTGATCACCGTGCTGCGCGAATTGAAGCGCCTGCAGTTTCAGATCGCCGAACTGTCCGAGCGCGGCGGGCCGAAGCGCTAGGGCCTGATCTCGATCGGGGTGCCGTCGGGCACGATCTGCCAGAGGTCGGCGATCTCCTCGTCGGAAAGGGCGATGCAGCCGTCGGTCCAGTCGCCGCGCATCCGCTGGGCCGAACCGTTGGGCTGACCGTGGATGAAGATGTCCCCACCCGGCGAGCGCCCATTCGCCGCGGCATATGCGCGGTCGGCGGCGTTGGGGTAGGAGATGTGCAGGCTGAGGTAGTAGCGCGACTGCGGGTTGCCGTAGTCGATCGTGTAGCGCCCTTCCGGCGTGCGCTCGTCGCCTTCGAACTGCTTGTGCCCCAAGGGGGCGTCGCCGAACTGGAGGCCGGAAAAGACACGGATGATACGGCCGTGGGAATAGGCCCATAGGGTCCGGTCGGATTTGTCGATCAGCACGAAATCGGCGCGTTCCGGAGATCGGGGAAGGACTCGCGCCGCAGGAACGCGCTCTGCCACCGATGGCGCGGCTGGCGGCGCAGGCGACGTGGAGCAGGCGGTCGACGCGAAAAGGGCGAGGAAGGCAACGACGATTCTCACGCCGTCATCCTACCGTCATTCCGGCAAAAGCCGGAATCCCTTTCCGCAGGAGTGCCGGGAGATGATGCCCCGGCTTGCGCCGGGATGACCACCGGATCAATCCATGAACGGATCGCGGACCAGGATCGTGTCCTCGCGCTCCGGGCTGGTGGAAACCAGCGCGACCGGGGTCTCGATCAGTTCCTGGACGCGGCTGATGTATTTGATCGCATTGGCCGGCAGGTCCGCCCAGCTGCGCGCGCCGGCGGTGCTTTCGCTCCAGCCGTCCATCTCTTCGTAGATCGGCTCGACGGCGGCCTGGTCTGCGGCGTGGCTGGGAAGATAGTCGTAAACCTGTCCGCGCAGGCGATAGCCGGTGCAGATCTTCACCTTGTCGAGCCCGTCGAGCACGTCGATCTTGGTGAGCGCGATGCCGGTCACGCCGCTGATCGCGCAGGTCTGGCGCACCAGCACCGCATCGAACCACCCGACCCGCCGCTGGCGCCCCGTGACGGTGCCGAATTCGTGGCCGCGTTCGCCGAGCATCTGGCCGACCTCGTCTTCGAGCTCGGTAGGGAACGGACCGCTGCCGACCCGGGTGGTGTAGGCCTTGACGATGCCGAGCACGAAGCCGGTGGCGTTCGGCCCCAGCCCGCTGCCCGCCGCCGCGGAGCCGCTGACGGTATTGGAGCTGGTGACGAAGGGATAAGTGCCGTGATCGACGTCGAGCAAGACGCCCTGCGCGCCTTCGAACAGGATCTTGGCACCGGCCTTGCGCACCTTCTTCAGCCGCTTCCACACCGGCTGCGCGAACTTCAGCACGAAGGGCGCGATCTCGCGCAGTTCGGCGAGCAGCGCCTCGCGGTCGATCGGGGCCTGTTCGAACCCCGCGCGCAGCGCGTCGTGATGGGCGCAAAGGCGATCGAGCTGCGGTTCGATATGATCGAGATGGGCGAGATCGCACACGCGGATCGCGCGGCGGCCGACCTTGTCCTCGTAGGCCGGGCCGATGCCGCGGCCGGTGGTGCCGATCTTGCCGCTGCCCGCCGCGGTTTCCCGCAATCCGTCGAGATCGCGGTGGATCGGCAGGATCAGCGCGCAATTGTCGGCGACGGCGAAATTGTCGGGCGTGATGGCGACGCCCTGCCCTTCGAGCTTCTCGACCTCGGCCTTCAGCGCCCAGGGATCGAGCACCACGCCGTTGCCGACGATGCTGAGCGTGCCGGTGACGATGCCGCTGGGCAGCAGGCTGAGCTTGTAGGTGGTGTCGCCGACCACCAGCGTGTGCCCGGCGTTGTGGCCGCCCTGGAAGCGCACCACGGCATCGGCCCGGCTGGCGAGCCAGTCGACGATCTTGCCCTTGCCCTCATCGCCCCACTGGGCGCCGATCACGGTGACGTTGGCCATCTCAATCCTGTCCTGCCGGGAATGCGAGGCGCGCCCTAGCAGACGCGCAGCCCCGGGCAAGCTTCGTCGGCACGGCAAGACGCTGGTCGAATTTGCGATTGTGCTTGGCGGCGGTTGTTCGCATTCTCGCCCGGCAAACACCGCAGGGGGACATCCAGGAATGAAATCGCTTCGCTTCGCCGCCGCGAGCCTGCTCGCGCTCGCCGCATCCGCCGTCGCTGCCGAGGAAGGCTATTACCAATATCCGAGCGCGCGCGGCGACACGCTGGTCTTCGCCAGCGAGGGCGATCTGTGGCGCGCGCCGCGCGGCGGCGGGATGGCGGTCCGGCTGACCAATCACGAGGAAGAGGAGAGCAATGCCGCGCTTTCGCCGGACGGCACCATGGTCGCCTTCAACGCCGCCTACGACAGCACCGGCGACGTCTACGTCATGCCGGTTTCGGGCGGGGCGCCGAAGCGGCTGACCTTCGAGAGCGGCGGGGTGCGCACCGTCGGCTGGACGCCCGAGGGCCGCGTGGTCTTCGCCACCAACCGCCACGGGGGCGGGCTCGGCGAAATCCTCTACACCGTCGCGCCCGACGGCGGCGAGCCGCAGGCGATCCCGCTATGGCGCGCGAACGCCGCGACCTTCGGTTCGGACCCGAACACGCTGTTCTTCCAGCGCCGCGGCCTCGACATGCGCGCCAACGACAACGCCGTGCAGTATCGCGGCGGCGGCACGGCGCAGCTGTGGCGTTGGCAGATGGGATCGCAGGCCGAGGCGACCCAGCTGCTCGCCGACCACGCCGCCGGAATCCGCATGCCGATGGCCTGGAACGGGCGCATCTATTTCATCTCCGACCAGAGCGGCGGGGATGCCGTCTGGTCGGTTGCCGAAGACGGCAGCGGGGTTCGCCAGCATTCGGCGGAACTGCCCTTCCCGGTGCTGCAGGCGAGTCTCGATAACGGCGAGATATTCCTGCAGAACGGCGCCGACCTCCACGTCTATTCGATCGCCGGGAACACCATGCGCCGGCTCGACATCGACCTCGTCACCGATCGCGAGCAGACCCGCGAACGCGCGCTCGAGAATCCGCTGCGCAATCTCACCGCCGCGCATGTCTCGCCATCCGGCGAGAGCGTGGCCCTGACCGCGCGCGGTCGAGTGGCGCTGGGCTTCACCAGCCAGCGCCGCCGGATCGAGTTTCCCGTCCCGCTCGACGCGCGTGCGCGCGAAGCGGTCGCCGGGCCCGAGGGCGCGGAGGTCTTCGCGATCATCGACCAGGACGTGCGCGGTGACATCTACCGGATGCCGGCCGACGGCACCGGCGCTCCGGTGGCGGTGACCCGCGGCTACGACAGCTACATCTGGGAATTCGATCTCTCGCCCGACGGCAAGACCATCGTCGTCGCCGACAAGGCAGCCAGGTTGCAGAAGATCGACGTCGCCACCGGCCGGGTGACCGAACTCGCCCGCAACGCCACCGGCAACGACAATCCCTTTTCCGGCGTGACCTTCTCGCCGGACGGGAAATTCATCGCCTATGCCGAAGATTTCGACGGTGGTACCGGCTATCGCGGATCGATCTTCGTCCAGGATCTCGCCAGCGGCCGCCGGGTGCGCGCCACCTCCGACAAGTACAGCGATTTCGCCCCCGCCTTCGCGCATGACGGGGCGTGGCTCTATTTCCTCTCCGAACGCAATTTCTCTCCGAATCCAGGCTATCCTTGGGGCGATCGCAACATGGGCGTGGCCTTCCCGGATCGCGGCGAGATCTACGCGCTCCAGCTCGACCCCGCGTCCGAATTCCGCTTCGTCGAGGAGAACGAGTTGAGCGGCGAGGACGAGGAGGCCGAACTTGGCGCTGCAGGCTCGGCCGAGGATTCGAAAAAAGAAGACGAGGAGGAGGAGGACACCAAGCCCGCCCCGGCGAATATCGTCCTCGAGGGGCTCGCGGACCGCCTCTACAAGGTCCCCGGTGCCGCCGGGGTCGAAGGCGCATTGTTCGCGGCGGAGGATTTCCTCTTCACCCGGCGCGGCGAGGACATCGTCTCGGTAGCGATCAGCAAGAACGATCCCAAGATCGAGACCTTCGCCGCCAAGGCGCTGGGCTTCGAGCTATCCGCGGATCGCAAGACCGCCTTCGTGGTGTCGGGTCCGCCCGACAGTCCGGCGATGGCGCTGGTCCCGGTGGGTGCGAAAATGCCCGATACGCTCGACCCCCATCGGGTGCGGCTGGCCGACTGGAAGCTGCTGGTCGATCCGCAGGCCGAATGGCAGCAGATGTTCGTCGACGCATGGCGCATGCACCGCGACTTCGCCTACGATCCCGCGCTGCGCGGCGTCGACTGGAATGCGGTGCGCGCGCGGCACGAACCGCTGGTCGCGCGCATCGGCCACCGCGCAGAGCTGAACGCCATTCTCTCGCAGATGTCCTCGCAGCTCGGCATCCTCCACAGCCAGGTGGGCGGGGGCGACGTACCGCGCGATACCGAAAACGCCGAGCTCGGCTTCCTCGGCGCGGAGACCTCGCCGGTGGCCGGCGGGCTCCGGATCGACGCCATCTATCGCAGCGACGAGGACATCGTCTCGATGCGGCCGCCGCTGACCCGGCCGGGAGTCGATGCCAGGGTCGGCGACGTCATCACGCGGGTCGACGGACGTCCGGTCCGCACCCACGCCGAGCTCGCCCAGGCGCTCACCGCCAAGGTCGGGCAAGAGGTCAGGCTCGACCTGACGCGCGGCGGCCGGAGCGTTTCCGCCATCGTCCAGCCGATGAATGCGGGCGGCGAATACATGGCCCGCTGGTTCGATCGGGTTCAGGAGAAGCGCGCGGAGACCGACCGGCTTTCGGGCGGCGACATCGGCTATGTCGCCCTCAAGGCCATGGGCGGGGACGATGTCGCCGCCTTCGCGCGCGATTTCTTCCCCCAGCTCGACAAGGACGGACTGATCATCGACGTGCGCGGCAACAACGGCGGCAATGTCGACAGCATCGTCATCGCGCAACTGATGCGCCGCGTCTGGGCCTATTGGGCGACCGACGGCGGCCGGCCCTATACCAACATGCAGGGCGCGTTCCGCGGCCATATCGCGGTGCTGATCGACGAGCGGACCTATTCCGACGGCGAGACCTTCGCCGCCGGGATGAAGTCGCTGGGCCTTGCGCCGCTGATCGGCACGCGCACCGCCGGGGCCGGCATCTGGCTGTCGGGCCGCAATCCGCTGACCGACAACGGCATGGCCCGGATTGCCGAATATGCTCAGTACGGGCTCGACGGGCGCTGGCTGATCGAAGGCTGGGGCGTCGCTCCGGACATCGAGGTCGAGAACCTGCCGCACGCGAGCTTCGAGGGGCAGGACGCCCAGCTCGAAGCGGCGGTGGGCTGGCTGGAAGCGAAGATCGCCGCCGAACCGGTGCGCGAGCTGGTGCCCCTGCCCCTGCCCCCGGTCGGCGAGCCCGGGCGCGACGCCTACCGGCTCGACCGATAGCGTTTTTCGGACGCGCGATTTTTTCGGGATCCGGGCCGGAAAGATCGCGCGTCCGCTCCGTTGGTGGGACGCAACCAAGGAGCATCCATGACCGACTATCCCACCCTCGACCTCAACGACGGCCGGCAGATCCCCCAGCTCGGCTTCGGCACCTACAAGCTTGCCGATGACGACGCGCCCGAAGCGGTCGCGACCGCGATCGATGTCGGCTACTGGCTGGTCGACACCGCCGCGATCTATGAAAACGAGCGCGGTGTCGGCAAGGGCGTCGGCGAATGGTCGGACATCTTCCTCCAGACCAAGATCTGGAACGATAGCCAGGGCTACGACCGGACGCTCAAGGCCGCCGACAAATGCCTCGACCGGCTCGGCCGCGACCATGTCGACATGCTGCTGATCCACTGGCCGTGCCCGGACAAGGATCTGTTCGTCGACACGTGGAAAGCGCTGATCGAGCTGCGCGATGCCGGCAAGGCCAAGTCGATCGGCGTGTCCAATTTCCGCGAGCAGGATCTGAAGCGCATCGTCGATGCCACCGGCGTGACCCCGGCGCTCAACCAGATCGAACTGCATCCCAGCTTTCAGCAGCAAGGCCTGCGCAAGGTCCACGAGGAGATGGGGATCGTTACCCAGAGCTGGTCGCCGCTCGGCCAGGGCGAAGGCATGGACGACGACACCGTCGGCGCGATCGCCGAGGAGACCGGCCAGCCGGCGAGCGCGGTGATCCTGCGCTGGCATCTGCAGCACGGCCTCTGCCCGATTCCCAAGGCCAGTAGCCGCGATCACATCGAAGCCAATTTCAAGGCGCTCGCCTTCGAACTATCGGACGAGCAGATGGGCCGGATCGACGCGCTCGACAGCGCGGACGGGCGCATGGGGCCCGATCCTGCGAAATTCAGCTGATCAGATCGGGCGCGGACCTTCGGCGGTGAGGCGGTGGGTGCATCCCAGCACCGCCGCCTCGTCGCTTTCGTCGAGTGCCGACAGGGTCCGCCAGCCTTCGCTGCGCAATCGCGCTGCGGCTTCCCGGTCGTGGCCGAGGGGAAGGAAGAGCAGGTCGCGCCCGACAGGCCCCTCGCCCAGCGCTTCCAACATGGGTTCCATGTAGAGCGAGAACCCGGTCGCGGTCTCGCCGCTGCCGGACAGACGATAGGTGCCTCCCCGGCCCAGCGCGCCGCGCGCGCCCTCGGCATAGACGGTGAAGCCGAACCAGCTCTGGTACTCGAAGCCATGGCGTTCGCTCGGGTCGAGCGTCAGCCGGGTCCGGTCGCCCAGGCGCGCGGCGATGGCGCGCAGGCCTCCGATGCGGCTCGCCAGCGCTCCGCCGGCATCGAGAGCGGAGAGCCGTTCGATCGCCGCGTCGAAATCCCCGGCGGCGTAGAGCAGCGGCAGGTAGGCCTCGCCGCCCGGGATCTCCGCGAGCCCGCCCGCATCCTTGGCATCCAGTTCGCGCCGGACCGCATCCTTCGCACCGGGTTCGAGCGGCATCGCCTTCTCGGCCAGCCGGTCGACCAGATCGGGAAGGGTGAAATCGACGGAAACCCCGTTTGCCCCGGCCGCGGCCAGCGCCTCGATCGCCAGGGTGACGATCTCGCTCGCTGCCTCGACGGTGTCGCTGCCGATCAGTTCCGCTCCGAGCTGGAGCCGCTGGCGCGCCGGATCGAGCTGGTCGGCGCGGATCGTCGCGACCTCGCCGCCGTAGCACAGCCGCAGGGGGCGCGGCGCATCGGCGAGACCGGTGGCAGCGATGCGACCGATCTGCGGGGTTATGTCGCTCCTCAGCGCCAGCGTGCGCAGGCTCGCCGGGTCGACGAAGCGGAACATGCGGCGCGTCGCCACCCCGTCCATCCGCCCGGCGAGCGAGCGTTCGAACTCGAGCATCGGCGGGCGGACGCGGTCGTAGCCGCGGCCGTCCATCGCCGCGAGCACGGATCGCGTCGCCCGGCTGACGGCGGCGGAGCGGTGCGGAAGCATGTCCTCCAGCCCCTCGGGCAGGAGGTCGTCTGGATCGGCGGCGCGGTTGCTGAAGGGTCCGGTCATGGCCCGGCAGCCCCTGCCCCAGCCGGCATCAGAATTCCAGCGGCTTGACCAGGCGCACACCTTCGAGCGCGCACGCCTGCTCGACGACGGCATCTGGGATCGGCTGGTCGACACTCAGTAGCAGCGTCGCTTGCGCCCCCGCCTGGCGGCGGCCGAGATGGAAGGTGCCGATGTTGATCCCGTTTTCGCCCAGCAGCGTCCCGATCCGGCCGATGAAGCCCGGTGCGTCGTCGTTGACGATGTAGAGCATGTCGCCCTCCAGTTCCGCCTCGATGCCGACCCCGAAGATCTCCACCAGCCGCGGCGCATCGGGCCCGAACAGCGTGCCGGCGACCGAGCGATCGCCGCTATCGGTTCCCACGGTCACGCGCAGCAGCGTGCTGTACGCACCCTCGCGATCGTGACGCACCTCGCGCACGTCGAGCCCGCGTTCCTTGGCGAGGTACGGCGCGTTGACCATGTTCACCGTGTCCGAATACTGGCGCATCAGCCCGGCCAGCACGGCGCCGGTGATCGGCTTGCCCGACAGTTCGGCCGCGGCCCCCTCTCGCTCGATGCTGATCCGCGTGAGATTTCCGTGGGCGAGCTGGCCGACGAGGCTGCCGAGATTTTCCGCCAGCTTCATGTAGGGCCGCAGCTTGGGCGCTTCCTCGGCGCTGAGGCTGGGCATGTTGAGCGCGTTGGAGACGCCGCCGTTGACCAGATAGTCGGCCATCTGCTCCGCCACCTGGAGCGCGACGTTGACCTGCGCCTCCGTGGTGCTGGCTCCGAGATGCGGGGTGCAGATGAAATTGGGCTTGCCGAACAGCGGCGATTCCTTCGCCGGTTCGGTCTGGAACACGTCGAGCGCCGCGCCCGCGACCTGCCCGCTGTCGAGCGCTGCGGCCAGCGCCGCCTCGTCGATCAAGCCCCCTCTCGCGCAATTGACGATCCGCACGCCGGGCTTGGTCCTGGCGATGTTCTCGGCGGAGAGGATGTTGCGGGTTTCGTCGGTCAGCGGCGTGTGCAGCGTGATGAAATCGGCGCGCGCCAGCAGGCCGTCGAGATCGACCTTCTCGACCCCGATCTCGATCGCGCTTTCGGGCGTCAGGAAGGGATCGTAGGCGATTACCTTCATCCGCAGGCCCAACGCCCGGGCGGCGACGATCGAGCCGATGTTGCCCGCGCCGATCAGTCCGAGCGTCTTGCCGGTCACCTCGATGCCCATGAAATCGTTCTTGGGCCATTCGCCCTTCTGGGTGCGCGCATCGGCCTGCGGAATCTGGCGGGCGAGCGCGAAGATCATCGCGATGGCATGTTCGGCGGTGGTGATCGAATTGCCGAAGGGGGTGTTCATCACCACCACGCCCTTCGAACTGGCGGCGGGGATGTCGACATTGTCGACGCCGATGCCCGCCCGGCCGATGACCTTGAGGTTGTCGGCGGCGGCGAGGATGTCCGCGGTCACCTTGGTCGAGGAGCGGATGGCGAGGCCGTCATAGTCTGCGATGCGGGCCTTGAGTTCGTCGGGGGTTTCCCCGGTGATGACATCCACCTCGCAGCCGCGTTCCTCGAAGATGCGCGCGGCGTTGGGGTCCATCTTGTCGCTGATGAGAACTTTGGGTTTGGTCATGACGGAATTGTCCTGTCGTTCGCCCGGCACCCGCCGGGCAGGATGTCTGGAAGGGAAGGCTTCGGCCCGCGATCCGGGCCGACCGGCGGATCAGCCGTTGCGGACCTGTTCGTAGGCCCATTCGATCCACGGCAGCAGGCGCTTCAGATCCTCCTGCTCGACCGTGCCGCCGCACCAGATGCGCAGGCTCGGGGGTGCGTCGCGATAGCCGTTGAAATCGTAACCGACGTCGCGATCCTCGAGCAGCTTCACGATCTTCTTGGGGACGCCTGCCTTGTCCTCGTCGGAAAGGCTCTCGTACCAGTCGCCCTGGAAGACGAAGCACACGCCGGTGTTGGTGCGCTTGGCCGGATCGGATACCATGTTGCGCAGCCACGGGGTCGCCTCGATCCAATCGGTGACGAGCTTCGCATTGGCATCGGCACGCTCGAACATCGCCTTGCGCCCGCCGAGCCCCTGCGCCCATTCGAGCGCGTCGATGTAATCCTCGGTCGCGAGCATCGAGGGTGTGTTGATCGTCTCGCCGCGGAAGATGCCCTCGTTGATCTTGCCGCCCTTCTTCAGGCGGAAGAGCTTGGGCAGCGGCCATTCGGGATCGTAGCTCTCGATCCGCTCGACCGCCTTGGGGCTGAGGATCAGCATGCCATGCTGGGCTTCCGAGCCCATCACCTTCTGCCAGCTGTATGTCGTGGCATCGAGCTTGGCCCAGTCCATCTCCATCGCGAAGACGGCGCTGGTGGCATCGTTGATCGTCACGCCCTCGCGGCCATCGGCCAGCCATTGAGTGTCCGGAATCTTCGCGCCGCTGGTGGTGCCGTTCCAGGTGAAGACCACATCGTTGTCCTGCGGGATCGACGCCAGATCCGGGATCTCGCCGTAATCCGCGTCGAGCGTGGTCAGTCTGGGAAGCTTCAACTGCTTGACCGCATCCTGGATCCAGACGTTGCCGAAGCTTTCCCAGGCCGCCACCGTCGCCGGGCGCGCGGGATCGAGCATCGTCCACATCGCGCATTCGAGCGCACCGGTATCCGATGCCGGCATGATGCCGACCAGGTAATCCTCCGGCACGCCGAGCAATTCCTTCGACAGGTCGATGGCATGCTTCAGCCGCGACTTGCCGAGGCTGCTGCGGTGCGAGCGGCCGAGCGATTCGGTTTTGAGATTGGAAGCGGACCAGCCCTTGTGCTTGGCGGTCGGTCCGGACGAAAAGAAAGGGCGCTCAGGCTTGAGCGTGGGTTCGTCAGTCATGTATTCTCTCCTTGCAGAGAGCACGCGCGGCGTTGGGACCGCGTGGCCCGAAGCCGCACCTAATGTTGCGTCGCAGCGTGTCAATGCGAAAGCGGGTTCCATCGACAGGGCGTGGTGCATTCGCGATCGCGCACGGCCCCCTCGCCAAGCGCCCCGTGCTTGCCTATGGCCCGCGGCCATGGAGCCGAGCGACCTGCGCATTGCCCTGTTCAGCGGGAACTACAATTACACCCGCGACGGCGCCAATCAGGCGCTGAACCGCCTCGCCGGTTATCTGCTGAGCCAAGGCGCGGCGCTGCGCGTCTATGCCCCGGTGGTGGCCGAACCGGACTTCGCGCCGACCGGCGATCTCGTCGATATTCCCAACACCCGCATGCCCGTCCCCGGTCGCGGCGAATACCGGCTGCCCCTGGGACTGAACGCCGCCGCGCGGCGTGATCTCGAGCGTTTCGCGCCCAACATGGTCCACCTCTCCTCGCCCGATCCTACCGGTCACGCAGCGCAGAAATGGGCGCGCGATCGCGGAATCCCCGTGCTCGCCTCTGTCCACACCAAGTTCGAGACCTATCCCCGCTATTACGGGCTCGGCTTCACCGAGCCGCTGGTCGAATGGATGTTGAGGCGGTTCTACAACCGCTGCGATGCACTGGTGGCGCCGTCCGAAAGCCAGATCGCAGAGCTCAAGGCGCAGGGCATGCACGACAACATCACGCTGTGGACACGTGGGGTCGACCGCGACATCTTCCATCCGTGCAAGCGCGATCTCGCATGGCGCCGCGCGCTCGGCATCGGCGACGAGGAGGCGGCCATCGCCTTCCTCGGGCGGCTGGTAATGGAAAAGGGGCTCGACAGTTTCGCCGAGACCATCGTCGCGCTGCGCCGCCGCGAGGTGCCGCACCGGGTGCTGGTGATCGGCGACGGCCCGGCGCGCGAATGGTTCGAGCGCGCCTTGCCGGGCGGTGTCTTCGCAGGGTTCCAGACCGGCCCCGACCTCGGCCGCGCGCTGGCGAGCGCGGACATCTTCTTCAACCCTTCGGTCACCGAGACCTTCGGCAACGTCACGCTGGAAGCGATGGCGAGCGGATTGCCCGTGGTGGCCGCCGGGGCCACCGGCAGCGCCAGCCTGGTCGACGACGGCGAGACCGGAACGCTGGTGCGCGAAGGCACGCCGGAAAGCTTCGCCGCGGCGCTCGCACCCTATTGCAACGATCCGGACCTGCGCCGAGCACATGGACAGGCCGGCGAGCGCAAGGCCGGGGACTACAGCTGGGACGCCATCAACCAGACGGTGGTCGATACCTACCTGCGCCTTGCCGCAACGCGGCGCTGATCAGCGCAGCACACCGGCGGCGCGCATGCGCCAGCAATAGATCAGCGAACCGATAGTGAAGACCCAGATTGCCACCAGCAGCGAGGGGTTCTGAAGCTCCTCTGGAACTTCGGCGACCGCGAGCTCGAAATAGGTGGTGCCGACCAGTCCTACGGTGGCGACCGCGAAGCTGGCAAGCGCAAAGCGGCTGCGCAGCAGGATCAGGATCGAGCCGACGAAGGCGCCCCAGACACCCAGGGCCCAGACGCCGTGCGCCCAGGCCGGGAAGGTATCGAAATAGGCGATCTGATCGGCCGTCATGCCGAGCGCCTCGAGGTTGCCGGTCTGCGTCATGATGTAGCTGAACACGCCCATCGCGTTGAACAGCAAGGTGACGATGCCGACCGCCCAGACGTGCCACGGCGTGTTTGCAGCAATGTTCATGCTTCCCCTCCCACAGGGATGCGACCCTGCGGGAGAGATAGCACGGACGGCGCCCCGGCTCAAAGCCGTTCGATCTTCTTCGCCAGCTCGTCCACCATGTCGACGATCTCGCGCATCGCCGCCTCGTCGAGATCGCCGCTCTTCGCCTTGTTCTTGAGAACCGTGGCGAGATTGCCGGCGGCGCGGAACATCTCCGGCGTGGAGAAGGGCCTGCGGCGCTCGCCATGCGCGGTGAGCCGGTCCATGAGCGCCTCGACCTCCTCGGCCCGCTCCTCGAGCTCGCGGCGACCGGCGTCGGTCGCCTCATAGGCCTTGCGCGGCTCGTCGCCGCTGGTCTGCGCGATCGCCCCCTCGTCCTCGAGCAGCGACAGGGTCGGATAGAGAATGCCAGGGCTCGGCGAATAGCCGCCCTCCGTCATCTCCTCTACCGCCTTCATCAGCTCGTAGCCGTGGCGCGGTTCGTCGGCGATCAGCTTGAGCAGAACCAAGCGCAATTCGCCGGAGCCGAACATGCGGCGGCGGCGGCCCCGACCCGGCCCCTCGGAGCCGAAGTCGAAGCTCCAGCCAGGCCCGCCGAACCGAGCCGATGCGCCCAGGCCGTCTTTCGCATTCATTTCGGACATCATCGCCGCGATGAAGGGCCAGCCTCCCATGCGGCCCCGACGGTGCCATTTGTGTGATCTGTGCATCATATTACCTCGCCCTATCTTCGATGGCTCTAAGATATATCTTTATTCTGCATCGGCAAGAGCCCCGGTGCATTTTTTCATCGAGCCCCTAGATTGACCATCGAAATGGCCGATCTCTTTCCCGACACGGTGCCCAACCCTGCCCCACCGCCGGTCCCCCGCGAGGATGCGCCGCTTGCCGACCGGTTGCGCCCCGCCAGCCTCGCAGAAGTGATCGGGCAGGACCATCTGACCGGCCCCGAGGGCGCGATCGGGCGGATGGTCGCCGCGGGCCGGCTTTCGAGCATGATCCTCTGGGGACCGCCGGGCACCGGCAAGACCACCATCGCCCGCCTGCTTGCAGACAGCGTGGGTATGCGCTTCGAGAGCGTCAGCGCCGTGTTTTCCGGGGTCGCCGACCTCAAGAAGGCTTTCGCCGCCGCCGACAAGGCCGCCGAGGCGGGGCAGCGTACGCTGCTGTTCGTGGACGAGATCCACCGCTTCAACCGCGCGCAGCAGGACGGCTTCCTGCCCTTCGTCGAACGCGGCACGGTGACGCTGGTCGGCGCGACCACCGAGAACCCGAGCTTCGCGCTCAACGCCGCGCTGCTCAGCCGTGCGCAGGTGCTGATTCTCCAGCGGCTCGACCGCGAGGCGCTGGGGCAATTGCTCGACCGGGCCGAAGCTCTGGAAGGCCCCCTCCCCCTCACCGCCGAGGCGCGCGACGCGCTGGTCGCCAGCGCCGACGGGGACGGTCGTTTCCTGCTCAACCAGGCCGAGACGCTCTACAACGCGAAGCTCGAGGAGCCGCTCGATCCGGCGGCGCTAGGGGCATTTCTCCAGCGCCGCGTGGCGGTCTACGACAAGGACCGCGAGGGCCACTACAACCTCATTTCCGCGCTGCACAAGGCAGTACGCGGAAGCGATGTGCAGGCCAGCCTCTACTACCTCGCGCGCATGCTCACCGCGGGCGAGGAGCCGCGCTTCCTCGCGCGGCGGCTGATCCGCATGGCGGTGGAGGATATCGGCATGGCCGACCCGCAGGCGCTGGTGCAGTGCATGGCAGCCAAGGACGCCTACGAATTCCTCGGCAGCCCGGAGGGCGAGCTGGCGCTGGTCCAGGCCTGCATCTACCTCGCCAGCGCGCCCAAATCGAACGCCGCCTACAAGGCGATGAAGGCGAGTTTCCGCAGCGCGAAGGAAACCGGCAGCCTGATGCCGCCCAAGAACATCCTCAACGCCCCGACCAAGCTGATGAAGGAGATCGGCTACGGTTCGGGCTACAGCTACGATCACGATGCCGACGAGGGCTTTTCGGGCGACGACTACTGGCCCGAAGAGATGGAACCGCAGACCTATTACGCACCTGTCGATCGCGGCTTCGAACGCGAGGTGAAGAAGCGTCTGGATTACTGGGACAAGCTGCGGCGCGAACGCGGGTGAGCCGCCGCTTCGCGCATTTCCTCGCCATCGATTGGTCGGGGGCGAAAGGCGCGCGGCACAAGGGCATTGCGCTGGCGCTGGCCGATGCTGCCGGCGGACCACCGGTTCTGGTCGAGCGCGGACGCGGCTGGAGCCGGGGCGAAGTCCTCGCGCTGCTCCGCGACGATCTGCCGCCCGACACCTTGGTCGGCCTCGATCTCGGCATCGCCCTGCCCCATGCCGATTGCGGTGCCTATTTTCCGGCTAACGAGGTGCTGCTCCCGGACGCGCCCGCGCTCTGGGAGCTGGTCGACGACATTTGCCGCGAGGACCCCGACCTCGGCGCGCAGGCCTTCGTCGACCATCCGCACTACCGCGCCTATTTTCGCAACGGCACCGAGACCGGCGCGCATTTTCGCTGCGACGATGCCGATCACGGTCGCGGTCGGTTCCGCGTGACCGAACACGCGCAGGCGGCGATGGGTTGCAAGCCCTATTCGAACTTCAATCTCGTCGGTGCGGCGCAGGTGGGCAAATCGAGCCTTACCGGTATGCGGATGCTCCATCGGTTGCGCGGACACCTGCCGGTCTGGCCCGTCGATCCGCTCCCTGCCGAAGGATCGGTGGTGGTCGAGATCTACACCAGCCTGGCTGCCCTCGAGGCCGGTCGGACCGTATCGAAGGCCAAGATGCGCAGCTTCGGGGCGCTGAACGAGGCCCTCGGCGCGCTTGGTTCGCCACCTGTGGAGGCGAGCGGGCCAATCGACGACCATGCCTCCGATGCCCTGCTGGCCGCGGCCTGGCTCCGCGCCGTGGCGAACGGCGAACGCCGCTGGCACCCACCCGGCCTCAGCCCCGAGATCGCCCGCACCGAAGGCTGGACTTTCGGCGCGCTTTGATCGAAGGGGCCGACGTGACGCGCGTCCCGGATGCCGGCTTAGCACAGTGGTAGTGCAGCGGTTTTGTAAACCGAAGGTCGGGGGTTCAAATCCCTCAGCCGGCACCACATCCGAACACCGTGGCGCTTGATCGTCCGGCCATCGTCCTGATCGGTGCGGGGCATGCCCATCTCGGGGTGATCGACGACTGGCTGCGGCACGGACCGCCGGACGCGCATACCGTGCTGGTCGAACCGCGCGATGCGATGCAGTATTCGGGCATGGTGCCGGGCTGGCTGGCCGGCGAGTACCGTCAGCACGAGACGCGGATCGCACTCGCCCCGCTGGTCGCGGCGGCCGGGATCGAGTGGCACCGCTTCCCCGCGACGGGGATCGATCCCGAGCGCCGCACGATCATGCTCGCGACCGGGGACACGATTGCCTTCGATCTCTGCTCGATCGCCTCCGGCGGTGCGCCGCGGGCCGCGCGTGTCCTGGGCTCCGATCCGCGCCTGCTCGACATCCGGCCGATCAATCGCTTCGTGGAGCGCTGGAACGAACTCCGAACCCATGGCCCATTCCCGCGGCGGATCGCGGTGATCGGCGGCGGCGCTGGTGGTGTCGAACTCGCCTTCGGCCTGCGCAACAGCGTCCACGCGCCCGAGGTCGAGCTGATCGCGGGGAAGGACGGCCTGCTGCCCGATCACTCCGCACGGGTCCGACGCAAGGTCCGCGGCGAACTCGACCTGCAGGGAATTGCCCTGCACTCCGTGGACGCGCGCATCGTCGATGGCAGGCTTATGGCGGGCCCGGAACCGCTCGATCCGCCGGATCTGATCGTCGCGGCAATAGGCAGCGGGGCGGCGGAATGGCCCGGTACCTGCGGCCTGCCGGTCGATCGTGACGGCTTCATCCGCGTCGGCCCCACCCTCGCGGTCGAGGGAATGGCCCATATCTTCGCCGCCGGGGACGTGGCGCGGCGCACGGACCGCGAGGTCCGTCATTCGGGCGTCCACGCGGTCTATGCCGGGCCGGTATTGGCCCGGAACCTGCGCCGCAGAGTGGCGGGCGAGCGCAGGCTGGCGGCCTACGATCCGCGCGGCATGGATATCTACCTCCTCAACACCTGCCGCGGCGAAAGCATCCTCAGCTACGGCCCGCTGGCGCTTCAGGGCCGCTGGCTGCGCCGGCTCAAGGACTGGCTCGACCGGCGCTGGATCGCGCGGTTCAGCGGCCGAGGCGATCCTCGATCGCGTCGCTGAGGTCGCGCAGCCGCTCGGCATTGTAGCCGAGGTCCGAGACACCGACCCGGCTGGCCGAGCGCAGGTCGATCCGGGTGTCGGTGATGCGGGCGACGACATCGTCGCGGAAGCCGTAGGCGAAGGTTTCCGCCGTCCCCTCGACAAGGCCGGCGGCGCTGTCGGTCCGCACATCCTGCAGGCCGATCTCGCCCATTGCTGCGACCACCGCGTTCATCGCTTCCTCGCGTGTGGCGCGACCCACCGGGATCGGCTGGAGATCACCGTATTCGCCCGCGATGATGTCGGCATGGTTGCGGATCGCGAGGTCGCGATCGACACCCTGCCACATCTCCATCTCGCCCAGCGGCGTGCCGTAATCGACCAGCGGGTTGGCTCCCGCCTCCCGACGCAGGGCCAGGGTGGCGGCGGAATATTGCGGCGGATTGCGCAGGTCGGTCGAAACGTCGTGGATCGGCGGCACCTCCTGGCTCCGCGCGCGCATCTGCAGCAGCGCGGTGAACAGGATCGCCGGGATCGCGAGCGCCACCGCGGCCTTCCACCACGGCCTGCGCGGCCGGCGCAGCAATGTTGCGGCAAGCGCGACCAGAGCCACCAGCGCGACCACCGCCATCAGGATCGGCCCTGCGGTCACGGTCATGAAGCCGAACCCGGTCTGCCAGCCGATCACGCCGAGCTTGGGCCCGAACACCGCGATCGCCAGCCAGCCGAGCAACGCCAGGGCGAGCCACAGCGAATATTTCGGCAGATTGTCCAGCACCTTACCCATCATCCTCTACCCCTGTATGAAGCCACGCCCTGGTCGGGCAGCCACAGCCCCTCGGGCGGCGCGGCGCTCTGCCAGAACACGTCGATCGGTATGCCGCCGCGCGGGTACCAATAGCCGCCGATCCGCAGCCAGCGTGGTGCCATCTCGCCGAACAACCGTTTGCCGATGCCCACGGTCACGTCCTCGTGAAAGCCGCAATGGTTGCGGAAACTGCCGAGGAAGAGCTTGAGGCTCTTGCTCTCGACGATCGTCGCGCCGGGGGCGTAATCGATGACCAGATGCGCGAAATCGGGCTGGCCGGTAACCGGGCAGAGCGAAGTGAATTCCGGCGCGGCGAAGCGCACGCAGTAAAGCTCGCCCTCGCGCGGATTGGGGACGTAATCGAGTTCCGCCTCCTCGGGCGAGCCGGGCAGCGGGCTGTTCGCGCCGAGAAACCTGGGGGCCGCGGGGGTCGGAGAAGGTGTGTCGCCCATGCCGCGCCTGTGCCGCGAAAGCGCCTGGCGCGCAAGCAAGGGCTTGGGCGGCGGCGCTTCACCGCCTATTCAGCGCCGCGATCCGAACGGTCGGATCGAACCGGTATTTCGACGAGCCATGATCCTGCGTTTCCGCCTTCCCCCCGTAGTTCTGGCGTGCATCGCCGTGCCTGCTCTTGCCCAGCAATCGCCTCGCGACTTCCAGCTGCCCCCCGAACCCACCCCGACCGCGACGCCGGACGTGCAAGGCCCGGTCGATACCGAAGGCGCGGTGCCGATCCGCCCGCGCGCCATACCCACCCCCACCCCCTCCCCATCGCGGCAGACGCCGATCGTGCTGCCCGAGGCAACCACCGTTCCATCGGCGAACCGGCCGATCGTGCTGCCGGGGTCCGTACCGGCGAACCGGCAGGCCCCGGCTGCGCCGCCGATCGCCCGCCCGAGCGCGACGCCGACGGCGTTCGCCGATGATTCCGTTGCCGCCGAAGCGGATATCGCGATCGACCCGGCGATGCCGCTGGCGGGCTCCACGCCTGACCTGCCCGTCCCCGATGCAGTGTCGGAGTTGGCGACGGGTCCGGAAAATCCCGAAAGCGGGCTGTGGTGGATCGGCGCCTTGGCCGCCCTCGGTCTGGGTGCTCTGGGCGGAGGCTATATTCTGCGACGCAAACGCGCTGCCGCCATCGTCCCACCGATAGAAAGGCCGCGCGTCGAACGGGCAGGCGAACCGGTTGGCGCGATGACTGCGAACGCTCTTTCCCTGCGCATCGAGGCATTGCGAATGAGCCGCAGTCTGCTCAACGCCACGCTGGCCTATCGCGTGACGGTGCTCAATCGATCTGTCTCCGCCCTCAACGAAGTCGCGATCGAGGCCGATCTCGCCTCGGCGCATGGCGAACTGCCGATGGAACAGCAGGTCGCGGGCGCCGGCACCGCGCTCGAGGAGCGGCACGCGACCAAGCGCCTCGCCGCCGGACAAAGCGCACGGTTCGAAGGTCAGGTGACCCTGCCCCTCGCCAGCGCAAGGGTCATTCATCAGGGCCAGGTCGCGCTGCTGGTGCCGCTGTTGCGACTGCGCGCTCGAGCCGCCGGGATCGAGCCGGTCGCCCGCACGCTGGCGATCGGCCCGGCGGCTTCGGGCGGGGGTTCCCGGCTGGTACCGTTCAACCTCGAGGACGGCCCGCGCAGCTACGAACCGCTGGCCCAGAAGACCATCGACTGAAGCTATCGACGCATCGCGCCCCGCCAGCTAGCAGGGCGTGCATGGACAGTCTCGTCTCGACCGACTGGCTGGAACGGCACCTGGGCGGATCCGGCCTGGTGGTGCTCGACGCCACCCGCCACCTTCCGGGCTCGGAGTGCGATCCGCACGCCGATTTCGCCGCCTCGCATGTTCCGGGCGCGCGTTATCTCGACTTGCCGAGCTTTCAGGACCCCGAAGCCGAACTGTCCAACACGCTTCCGACAGCGGCGCAATTCGAAGCGCGGATGCGCGCGCTGGGGATCGGCCGAACGGACCGGATCGTCCTCTACGACGACAGCATGATCGCCAGCGCGGCGCGCGCATGGTTCATCCTGCGGCTGTTCGGGCACGAACGGGTGGCGATCCTCGACGGCGGCTGGAGCAAATGGCGGGAGGAGAACCGGCCCTGCGAAAGCGGCGAGGCTGCCGTCGAGCCCAGCGATTACGCAGTGGATATGGTCCGCGGTGCGAATGTTCGCGACAAGGACCGGATGCTCGCCAATCTCGACAGCCGGGCCGAACAGGTGGTCGATGCCCGCGACGCCGAGCGATTCTCGGGCGCGACCGAAGATACGGTCCACGCACTTCCCGGAGGCCATATCCCGGGCGCGCGCAACCTGCCTTACCGCGCATTGTTTGAGGACGACGGCACCTACCGCAGCCGCGACGATTTGCGGCAGGCGATCCTCGACGCCGGTCTCGATCCTCGTCGTCCGATCGTCGCCAGCTGCGGCAGCGGCATGACCGCCTCGGTCCTGCTGTTCGCGCTGCATCTGATCGGGGCCGACGAGACCGCGCTCTACGACGGGAGCTGGGCCGAATGGGGGGCGGACCCGGCCACGCCCAAGGAGACGGGGGCCGCAGTCTGACATGAGCGCAGGGAAAGATGCCACCGCCGCTCCGGCGACGCGCCTCGTCATCGAGGGGCGCGGGCCCGAACCGCGCGTCGTCAATCCGCCGATCTATCGGGCGAGCACTCATCTCTACGCCGATTGCGCCGCGCTGCGCGAGGGGCCGAATTCCAACCGCGACGGGCGGTTCTTCTACGGGCGCCGGGGCTCGCCGACGCAATGGGCGTTGGCCGAAGCGCTGACCGCGCTGGAGCCGGGAGCGCACGGCACCGTGCTCTATCCCAGCGGCGTGGCGGCTATTGCCGGGGCCCTGCTCGCCGTGCTGAAACCTGGCGACGTGCTGCTGGTTACCGACAATGCCTACGATCCCACACGGACCATGGCACTGGGCCTGCTCGGGCGGTTCGGAATCACGACGCGGTTCTTCGATCCGCTCGATCCGGACGGGTTCGCACAGGCGTTCTGCGACAAGACCCGCGCCGTCATGCTGGAAAGCCCCGGCAGCCTCAGCATGGAGGTCTGCGACATCCCGGCGCTCGCCGCGATCGCCCGCGACAAGGGCGCGGTGAGCCTGATCGACGACACCTGGGCGACCTCGCTCGGCTTTCCCGCGCTCGAGCATGGCTGCGACATCGCGATCCAGGCGCTGACCAAACACGTCGGCGGCCATTCCGACCTGATGATGGGCGCCTGCACGGCGGGCGAGCGCTGGTACCGCCGCCTGCGCAGCACCGCCCAGGAACTCGGCCATGTCGTCTCTCCCGACGATGCCGCGCTGGCACTGCGGGGCCTGCGGACGATGGAACTGCGGCTCGAACGGACCGCCGCCAGCGCGCTCGCGATCGCCGAATGGCTGGCGGATCGCAGCGAGGTCGCACATGTCCTGTGCCCGATGCTTCCCGGCGCGCCCGGCAACGATCTCTGGCAGCGCGATTTTAGTGGCGGCTGCGGGCTTTTCAGCTTCGTATTGCGCGGCCGCGACGATGCCGCGCGCTGCCGCCTGATCGACGCGCTGGAACTGTTCGGCATCGGCTACAGCTGGGGCGGGTTCGAAAGCCTGGCGTTGCCGGTCGATATCGGCGCGGTGCGCGAAGCCATGTCCTGGCCGCCGCAGGGCTGGCGGCCGGACGACCGATATGCCATCCGTCTGTCGATCGGTCTCGAAGATCCGCAGGACCTCATTGCCGATCTCGACCGTGCTTTTTCCGCCATGGACGCCTGACCGACCCGAGATGACCGCCCCCCCTCCCTCCACCCCCGTCGCCAGCCCCACGGCCGCGCCGGTCGAGCAGGCCTGGAGCCTATCCGAGCCGGCCCCGACCGATGGTGTCGCCGCGGCAGAGGGGCTGCGCGAAGCGGTCTCCGCGCAGAGCCAGACCGCCGGAAGCCTGATCGACACGCTCGACGCGGCGGCACTGAGCATCGGCACCTTCCGCGTCTCGCTGTGGGACGTGATGATTGTGGTGGTGATCCTGATCGCTGTCCTGCTCGCGGCACACCTCGCCAGCAAGGCAGCGCACGCGACCATGCGGCGCTTCACGCATTTCGACGAGGCGCAGCAGCTTCTGGGCGAGAAGGTGCTGACGATCATCGTCTGGGGCGCGGCTTTCTTCATCGGGATCGAGGCGCTGGGGATCGACCTCACCGCGCTCGCGGTGTTTTCCGGCGCATTCGGCCTCGCCATCGGCTTCGGCCTGCAGAAGACCTTCGGCAATCTGATCGCCGGAATCATCCTGCTGATGGACAAGTCGATCAAGCCGGGCGACGTCATCGCCGTGACCGACATGGCCGGAAACGAGAGCTTCGGCCAGATCCGCAAGATCGGCGTTCGCGCGGTGTCGGTGACCACGCGGGACCAGCGCGAATATCTGATCCCCAACGAAAACCTGATGATCAATCAGGTCGAGAACTGGTCCTATTCGAGCAAGAATGTGCGCATGCAGGTGCCCGTCGGCATCAGCTACGATGCCGACATGAAACGCGCCGAGGAGTTGATGCTGCAGGCCGCGCGCGCCAGCGACCGGGTGCTCGCGACCCCGCCGCCCACAGTCTGGATGACCGAATACGGGGACAATTCGGTCAACTTCACCATCCACTGCTGGATCCAGGACCCGGAAGAAGGGGTCGGCAACGTGCGTAGCGAGGTGCTCAAGGCGCTGTGGTGGCTGTTCAAGGACGAAGGGATCGAAATCCCCTATCCCCAGCGCGACCTGCATCTGCGCAGCAGCGAACAGCTCGACCGGCTGCTCGCGCATCTGGAGAGCGATGGGCGCAAGTGAGAGCGACGGCGGAGCTTACTCGCACGCCGCTCCCCTCGTAGTTCGGATCAGGCGGTGACCCGCTCCACGGTCGACGTCTCGCCGTCCGGATTGGTCGAGGTCCACACACCCTCGGCATCGATGCCTTCGGTGTTGCAGCGCTCGCCGGCCGGGGTGTCCTCGTCGAGATATTGCTCGTCGACCGTGTAGCAATATTGCTCGGGCGATTTCTGGACCCAGCGTCCGGTCTCCACCACCTCGCCGGCCTCGTCGGTCTGGACATAGGTCCCATCGGCGCGGACGTCCTCGTTGAAGACCATGCCGTCGGCGGTGGTGATCCTGTACATGCCCGGGGCGGGCTGGCCGTCGGCGGCCATGGCCGCGGTCTCGGCGGCGGGCTCGGGAACGGCGGCGGTGGTGGCTTCGGCTTCGGGTTCGGCGGCTTCCTGCGAACAGGCGGCGAGGCCGGCGGCCAGAACGGCCGCGATCAACATTTTTCTCATTGGAGTGTTTCCTCTACGTGACGCACGAAAGACGGCCGTTCCCGTCACTTGCGACTCGCGATCCCGGCCGGAAACTACGCCTCGCTTGGTTTTCCGCCAAGCGGTTACAGCCAGCCCTGCTCGCGATACCAGGCCGCGGTCGCGGCCAGCCCTTCCGGACCCGCAATCCGCGGGGCCCAGACATCCCCGGGTACGGCTTTCGCCGGATCGCAGACCCAGTCGGGGTGCACCATGTAGCCCGCCCGGTCAGGCGTCAGCTTGGCCTTCCGCCCGCGAAGCAGCCGATCGGCCCGGGCCGCGGCAAACAGCAATGATTTCGGCAGATGCGGCGCGAAGACGCGGCGGCCCACGGCGCTGCCGATCAGCCGGGCCAGCTCCTTATGCGTATAGCCGCCCGGCGTTCCATCGTCGGGCTCAATCGTCGCCCCGAACGTGCGCAACCCGTCCGCCGCCAGCGCGATCAGCAGCCGCGCAAGATCGTCGACATGGATGATCGAAGTTCGCCCCCGGGGCGGCAAGGGAACGATCCGCGATTTCGCGGCTCGAAACAGTTCGAACATCTCGGTGTCGCGCGGGCCGTAGACGGCGGGCGGACGGACGATCGTCCAGTCGAGACCGCTGTCCTGAACCAGGGCTTCGGCCCGCGCCTTCGACCGACCATAGTTCGACAGGCTCGGCTCTCTCGCCGAAAGCGAGGAGACGAAGACGAAGCGGGCCGCCCCGCCCGCCCTTGCGGCGTCGATCATCCGCGCGGTTCCATCGACATTCGCCCGGTCGAACTCCTCGGGATGAAGCGCGTTGGTGAGCCCGGCGACGTGCAGCACCGCATCCGCCCCGCTTACGAGATCCGCGAGCGCGGCGGGCTCGTCGAGACTTCCGGGGATCCATTCGACCCCGCTGCGCGGTTCCTGCGCCCTGCGGGTCAGGGCGCGGACGTCGGCGCTCTCGGTCGCGGCCATGTCGAGCACCGCCTGCCCCACGAAACCGGTCGCGCCGGTGATCGCGAGCTTCATTCGCGGACCATGTGGTCGCGGTGGACCACGGCGGCGCGGGGCGCATAGCCGAGCTTCGCCGCTTGTTCCTTTTCGCGCAGGCCCAGGATCGCGCGGCATTCGGCTGCGCTATATTCGACCAGACCCTGGCCCAGCCTCTCGCCCTTCGGCCCTTGGATCGCGACCAGATCGCCGCGGGCGAAATCGCCTTCCACTTCGGTCAGTCCCGCCGCCAGCAGGCTCGCGCCTTCGGCCAGGGCCCGCGCACAGCCGGCGTCGGCGACGAGCAGTCCCAGCGGTGCGATCCGCCCGCCGAGCCAGGCCTTGCGCGCACCATCGTTGCGGCGCGGCAGGAACAGGGTACCGATGCCGGTCTCGAAGGCACGGGTCAGAGGCCGCTTGTCCCTGCCATCGACGATCGCCAGGACGATACCGGCGCGCTCGGCAATCCGGGCCGCCTGCAGCTTCGCCAGCATGCCGCCGCTGCCCATGCCCGAGGACGAGGTTTCGCTTGCCATCGCGATTATCTCGGGTCCGACCCCCTCGACCCGCGAAACCAGTTGCGCGCCGTCTTCGCGAGGGTCGCGGTCGTACAGGCCGTCGACATCCGACAGCAGGAGCACGGCATCCGCCCTGGCGGCCTGCGCTACCCGCGCCGCCAACCGGTCGTTGTCACCGAAGCGGATTTCCTCGGTTGCGACGCTGTCGTTTTCATTGACCACCGGCACCGTGCCGCCGTCCACGAGGCGCGCCAGCGTGGCGGCGGCATTGAGGTAGCGGCGCCGGTCCTCCAGATCGCCGAGCGTGACCAGCATCTGGGCGGCGGTGATGCCATGATCCCCGAGCGCTTCCGACCACAGCCGCGCCAGCTCGACCTGGCCGACCGAGGCGGCCGCCTGCGCGTCCGACAGGCGCGCCCGGCCGCCCTTGGGCAGCCCCAGCCGCGCGGCGCCCAGCGCGATCGCGCCGGAGCTGACGATGATGATCTCGACACCCCCGGACCGCAGCGCGGCGATCTCCTCGACGAGGGCGCGCAGCCATTTGCGACGTGGCGCGCCCTTGCGCACTAGCAGGGCGGAGCCGATCTTGATGACCAGCCGCTTCGCCCCGCGCAGGTCGGAGAGGGCCGCGACGTCCATGGTCATAGCGGCGACCAGCCTTGGGCGTCCTCGGTCGCATCCTCGACTTCGGAGGCCTTGGTTTCGGTAGCGGTCCGGTCGGGCAGATAGCCCAGCACCGCGTCGAGCAACACATCCATGCCCGCGCCGGTGGCTCCCGAGACCTGGAATACCTCGTCCGCGCCTGCCGCCAGCAGCTCCTCGGCGAAGCCTTCGCCCAATTCGCTGTCGGCGAGATCGAGCTTGTTCAGCGCGACGAGCTGCGGCTTGTCGGCAAGGCCCTCGCCATAGGCCTCGAGTTCGGCGTTGACCGTACGGAAGGCGTCCGCCGGATCGGTGCCGGCGATGTCGATCAGGTGGATGAGCACCCGGCAGCGTTCGATATGGCCGAGGAAGCGATCGCCGATCCCCTTGCCCTCCGCCGCGCCGGCGATGAGGCCGGGAATGTCGGCGAGCACGAATTCGCGGCCCTTGTGGCGGACCACGCCGAGCTTGGGCACCAGCGTGGTGAAGGCGTATTCGCCGACCTTGGCCTGCGTGTTCGTGACCTGGTTGATGAAGGTGCTCTTGCCGGCATTGGGAAGACCGAGCAGTCCGACGTCGGCGAGCAGCTTGAGCCGCAGCCAGACCCACATCTCCTCGCCCGGCATGCCGGGCTGGTGCTGGCGCGGCGCGCGGTTGGTGGAACTCTTGTAGCTGGCATTGCCGCGCCCCCCCATCCCGCCTTCGAGGAAGGTGACCCGCTGGCCGACCTCGGTGAAATCGGCGAGCACCTCTTCCTTGTCCTCGGACAGCACCTGCGTGCCCACGGGCACTTCGATCACCAGGTCGTCCGCGCCCGCGCCGGTCTGGTTCTTGCCCTGCCCGTGCATGCCGCGTCTGGCCTTGAAATGCTGGGCGTAACGGAAGTCGATCAGCGTGTTGAGGCCCTGCACCGCTTCGAAGACGATATCCCCGCCCTTGCCGCCATTGCCGCCGTCGGGCCCGCCGTACTCGATATATTTCTCGCGCCGAAACGAGACGGCCCCGGGGCCGCCCGCGCCCGAGCGTAGATAGATTTTCGCCTGATCGAGAAAGTGCATGTCGTGCCCGTTAGAGGACTAGCGCGGGGCGCGGGAAGTTTTTTGTTTTTCGAACCGACCTCCGTCGGTTCGTCCTCGGTGCTGTTTCGACGCGTGCCGCGTCGAGCACCTGCGGGACGCGCGCGTGCGCTTGCGGGCCTATCGGCCCGTGCTCCGCGACCAGGCCACGAGATTTAGCGCCAGTCTCGGGCGCGTCGAGCGACCGACAAAGGGCGACCGCCCGCCCGCAGCGGCCCGACCGAAGGGAGGAACAGCCGCGAGGACGATCGCGCGGAGGCGCGATCGAACCACCAGGAGCCCACCAGGAAAGTTCGAAGAAAATTTACCTGGTGGAGCCGAGCGGGATCGAACCGCTGACCTCGTCATTGCGAACGACGCGCTCTCCCAACTGAGCTACGGCCCCGTTCCAGGTCTTCCGCACCGGGGACTGCCCCGAAGCGAGCGCGCCCCTTAGCCAAAGGGGCGCGGCTTTGCCAAGTCCAATCTCGCAGACCGCAAACCGGCCCTATTGCTGCTGCTGCGGACTGTCGTCCTCGCCGGCATCGCTCGGGATCGGCTGGACCACGGGCACCGATTCCCGCGTCTCGTCGACCGGGACCACCGGGATCGGCACCCCGGTGTCGGGATCGATCACCGTCGTCGAGGTAGTCGCCTCGGGGTTGGCCAGGGTCGCCGCGGGATCGCTCGCCCCGACCATCGGCGCGACGGTGTTGCGCGCCGCCTGCACCGCGACATAACCGGGCTGCGAGGCTCCGTAGCGGGCGCCGTAACGCGCATCCCACGCCGCCGATTCGCGCTCATAGGCCTCGTAGCGGGTAAAGAATGTCTCGTAGGGCTGCTCGAACAGTGCGAAATTCGCCAGCGCGAAGGCCGCAGGATCGAGATCCGGCGTAGCGATCGCGCGGTTGGAGATGTCCAGCGCGGTCTGGCACAGGCCGGATCGCGCGGGCGGCAGGGCGAAGAAATTGTACACCGATGTCATCTTCAGCTCGCGCGCCTGGATCGCCTCGCGGCGGACGCTGTAGCTGTCCTGATAGGTCTTCTCGATCCTGTCGTTGACACCCCTCAAAGCCCGGGCGTGATCCTTGATATAGGCGCTGTAGGCGTCGAGGATCGGCTGGTATTGCGGCGAAAGGCAATTGAGCGCCGCGACGTTCCATGCCGAACGGAAATGCCACACCTTCTCATCGTCGGTCAGCCCCACGTTGACCGTCTCGCGCACGCCCATCGGACCGATCCGCGGGATCTCCATGACATAGGACGCGCCGCCCGGCGGCAGCGGCCGGTAGGGAATGATCTCGGCCGGGGGCGGTGGCGGCGGTGGCGGCGGTGGCGGCGGTGGCGGCGGTGTGGCGCAGGCGGCCAGCAGCGCAGCGCCAGTGGAAACCGCTGCAATGCGGACGATGGTGTTCGAAAATCGTGTCATAGGAAAGTAGCGCCCCTCTGCCCGGCCGGGACCTACATCGCGTCCGCCGGATTGACCCAGGATGAAGCCGACGCCCTAGCCGTTCGCGGCAGACAAGAAAATGCCCGGGATGCACTGGGCACCCCGGGCACGATGAAGCGAATCCTGCTTGCGACTATCCGAGAGCGATCACTCGCGATTGCCCATGAACTGCAACAGGAACATGAACATGTTGATGAAGTCGAGATAGAGGCTGAGCGCACCCATGATGATCGCCTTGCCGGCGAACTCGGTGCCCCGCAGATACTGATACTCGCGCTTCAGACGCTGCGTGTCGTAGGCGGTCAGCCCGGCGAAGATCAGCACACCGAGGAAGCTGATCGCCAGCCCCAGCGTGCTCGAACCCAGGAACATGTTGACGACCATGGCGATCAGCAAGCCGATCACGCCCATCACCAGGAAGGTGCCCATGCCCTGCAGGTTCTTCTTGGTGGTGTAACCGAACAGGCTGAGACCGGCGAAGGCACCCGCGGTGGCGAAGAAGGTTGCCGCGATGCTTTCCCCCGTGAAACGCAGGAAGATCGTCGACAGCGACAGACCCATCACCGTGGCGAAGGCCCAGAACAGCAGTTGCAGCGTGCCCCGGCTCATCTTGTTGAGACCGAAGCTCATCGCCAGCACGAAGGCGAGCGGCGAAAGCGCCACGATCCACATCAGTGGACCGCTTGCGAAGGTCACCGCCAGCCCCGACTGATAGGTCAGCAGTGCGACGATGCCGGTCAGCAGCACCCCCGACGCCATGTAATTGTAGATCGACAGCATGTGCTTGCGCAGACCAGCGTCGAAGGTTTCGCCCCGGGCAACGGCATCGCCGGCGCGCGGCACGGAGCCGAAGCCGGTGCGCTGCTGCTGCCTGGTGTCGTTCCAATCGGCCATTTTCGTAATAACTCCCAAAGGCGGAGGAGAAGCCCTCCGCGTCCCCGCAATATCGGGCGGCGCGCATATTTTTTCAAGGAAAACCGGCAAAATTCGGCGCGGTGGAAATTAACCCTGATCCCGGGCGTTTGCGGCCATTTCCCGCCCGCGATCGCGCGCCGCGCGCAAGGTTTCGGTAAGGAGGCGGACAAGCGCCGCGTCGCGGTCGAGAACGTCGAGCCCCTTCTGGGTCATGCCCCCGGGGCTCGCGACCCGAGCCGCAAGCTCTCCTGAAGCATATGGCGAAGCGGCGGCGAGCGCGGCTGCCCCTTCCACCATCTGCACCGCCAGCCGTTCCGCCTGCGCGCCATTCAGGCCCAGCGCCTCGCCACCCGCTGCGAGGGCCTCGATGAACCGATAGACGAAGCCGGGGCCGGACCCGGCGAGTGCGGTGACGAGGTCGAACTGCGCCTCGTCTGCGATCCATTCGGCGGTCCCGAGCCGTTCGGCGAGATCGGTGACGTTCTCTTTAGTGCCGTCGTCGAGCCCCGCCCCGATCACCGCGTTGGGTGACTTGCCGAGCGCGACTGCGAGATTGGGCATGAAGCGCACGACCGCGCGCGCCTGCGGAAATCGCCGCGACAGGGTGTCGAGCTCGACCCCGGCCAGCACCGAGATCACCGTCGTGCCGTTGCCGCAGACCGGTTGCATGGCCGGCGCGATATCGGCGAGCATGTGCGGTTTGAAGCCAAGCACCACGGCATCGAAGGATGCCGCGGGGATTTCGTCAGTGAATGCAACACTTTCAGGGACGTTCTTGGTGCGCGGATTGAACACGGTGAAACTGTCCGGCGCGAGGCCCGAAGCGAGCCAGCCCTCGAGCATCGCCGAGCTCATCGTGCCGTAACCGTAGATCAGGATGCTCTCGAAATTCATGCCCGCCGACCTAGGCCCGCCCGACGGCGGGTCAAGGTCCTGCCGCGCTCAGGCCTCCCCCGCGGCATCCACCATCGCCGCCTCCAGCGCTGCCCTCGGAGATTTTCCGCCCCACAGAACGAACTGGAAGGCGGGGTAGAAGCGGTCGCATTCCTCCACCGCGATGTCGATCAGCGCCTGCGCCTGGCTAAGGCTCAGCGTGCCGTCGTCGCCGAGCAGATTGGCGTTGCGATAGAGCAGCATTCCGCCTTTCGACCAGATGTCGAAATGGCCGAGCCACATCTGTTCGTTGATCAGCGACAGCAGTTCGAAGGCGGCTTCGCGCTGATCCTCGGATACGCGGATATCGGGCAGGCACAGCACCTGCAGAACATTGTCGTCGCCGCGCCAGATTCCCTTGACCTGATATTTGGCCCAGCTGCCTTGGATCTCGCCCGCCAACTCTTCGGACCCTGCCGAACACGGCCAGCCATGTGCGCGAAACAGCGCTTCGAGCATCGCGATCGGCGCGGCGTCGTTCTCCGCCTCGACTGTCTGCTCACCCGATCTCATCAGCGAAAACCCATCCGATCCATGGCCACGCTGGATGCCGAACCGGGGCCGCGCTTGGCAATGCACGAGGCGCTTGCGGCTGGGGAGAACCGCACCGCGCGCTGCAATCGCTGTTCAAAGCCTGTGCAAAATTCGCAGGACCAGGCTCAGTCCAGTGCTGCGACCGCCTCGCCCGCGGCGCTTGAAAAGGGGAAGGTGTCGAGACCCAACGCCTTCAACTCGTTGACCTTTTCGCGCGCGGCCGAGGCGCTCGGATAGGGGCCTGCAAGCAACCGGTTGGCTTCGCCCCAAGGCGCGGTGAACGGCCCCTTGCCATCGAGCTCGCCTCCGGCCCCGCGCGCGATGCGGCGCCAGTCGAACTTGAGCGCCGCCAGATCCTTGCCCGTTGCGACCTGAACCCAGTGCCTTGCGGGATGGGCCGGCGGGGCAGGCTCTTCGCGCTCGATCTCGCGCGGCGGCGTGATCGCGGTGATGTCGACCGCGTCGGGCACCCGTGGCGAGACCTGCGTCGTGGTCGAGGCGAGGTCGAAATCGGCGAAGGCGTCGGCGACGCGCGCCGGGGGGGACTGCGGCGGCATCACCGGTTGCGGCGAGACCGGAGGTTCGGGGGTCGGATCGATCGTCGCGATTCGCGTCTCGGCCGGGGTCGGCTCCGTTCGCTCCCCGGTCGCCAGGGCGATGGCAGGGGGATTGCCGGTCGCGGCGGCGGAGGAAGGCGCGGGCGTGGGCGCTAGCGTTGGGCCGGATGCGGTCGGTGCCGAGGCGACCAGGACTGGACTCGCGGTTTCGGTCGGCGGTTGCTGGGCGACCGCGGTGTCGATTTCGGGAAGCGCGATGGCACGCTGTCCTGGCCCTGCTCGTCCTGGCCCTGCTCCTGCGGTTCGATCCTGCTGGTCGGGGCGTCGCCGTGGTTCGGCACGCTCGGTCTGCCGTGAGGCCGGCGCGGAGGCAGGATTGCGGTTCTGGCCCAGAGTCTGACCCGTGGGCGTCAGCGAGGCATCGGCGACCCGGGCGATACGCTGGCCCTGCGCGGCATAGGCCGCGATCGCCGCATCGTCGCGGCCGATGTCCGAAGCCCGCGGAAAGACCCCGAGATTGGCGGCTGCGGCTTGCTGCGCCGCGGTCAAACGCGGCATGTAGCGCAGATAGGGCGCCATGCGCAGCGCCAGATCGGTGGGCAGCATGGTTTCGGCGATCTCGATCGCCTCGCCCTCGTCGCCGAGGATGGCGAGCCCGAAAGCCCTAGTGCGGAAGGCTGCGCGATCCTGCGCGTCGAGCAGCGGGAAGATCGTATCCTCGAACGCGTCGCGCTGGCGCGAAATGGCGAGGCTGAGCGCCAGCCGACGCCGGACCTCGGCGTCTTCCCCTGCCGCCAGTGCGGTTCGGTAGGCGGACTGTGCCCGGGCCTGGTCGCCGACAAGATCGTAGGCGAAGGCGCGGTCGGCGGCGATAAGCCCGGCAGGCACTCCGGCCTGCTCTGCTTCGTCGAACAGCCGCAGCGCGGCGACCGGATCGCGTGCCTCGAGGCGGACCCTGGCCATTCCAAGCTTGGCGAAGCCGTTCGCCGGAGCCACCGCCAGCGCACGGGCGTAGAACCCCTCCGCGGCCGCGACGTCCCGCAGGACCAGCGAGGCGGCCCCGGCCTGCAGCAGGGCGTCGAGATCGACCGGATTGGCCGACAGGCGGCGCAGCGCCTCGTTGAGATCGTCGGCCTCAGCCGGTGGCAGCGGCTGCACGATCTCGCGCTGCGCCGCGGCCGGCCCTGCCATCGCCGGCATGACCAGCGCGGCGCCGAGCACCACGAGGCCCGGTTTCAAGCGCAGCGATGGAGGCGGGAACACCATCCGCGCCTTATCCCCGAATGTGTTTGAACGCGCGCTTACTGATTGTTCTGGCGCCCGAGGAAACGGGGAATGTTGAGCGCCGATCCATTGTCGTCGTCATCGTCCTCGTCGTCGTCCTGGTTCTTGGCGTTCGATCCGCGGGAGAGATTGGCCATCCGTTCGAACAGGGTGCTGCCCTGGCCGCCGGATCGTCCGCCCATGCCGCCGGAACCCGCGCTGCCACCGCTCTGCGAACCGCTGCCGGTCGATCCGGCATCACCTGCAGCGCCGGTTCCACCGGGAACGAGCGGGCGCTTGCGCGGCCGGGCAGAAAGCGGGCCATCGCCATCGTCGGCATATTGATCGGAGCCGAGTTGCAGCTCGTCCTGGCCGCTGCTCCGCTCGCCGGCCCGAGAGGAGCCGAAATCGGGAGTGCGATCCTCCTCGTCCTCGGTGAAGCCACTGTCCTGCCCGGCATCGGCATGGCCGGTATCGTCGGCCGGTGGGGCGATGTCGGAATCGTCCAGATCGCGGTCGAAACGCTCGGTGTGTTCGTTCCGCAGACCGGCCAGCGGATCCACGATGTCGTCGACGTCGTCGATATCGTCCTCATCGGCGTCGCTGGCTCCGGCATCGCTGGCTCCGGCGTCGCCGGCAGAATAGCCGAATGCGGTGGCCCGCTCGGTTTCCTCGTCCTCGTCCCGAGCGATATCGGCCTCGTCGAGTTCGATCGGATCGTCGGCGCGAACTGGCTCCGGCTGGCTGTGCGCATCGGACTCCGGCTCGGGATCGGCGGCAAGCCCCTCGCTGAGCTCGAACGGGCTGTCGTCCTCGACTGCGTTGTCGCGCGGAAGCTCGAAGGTCGGGCGCTTCGGCGGCCGCGCCTCGCTGCGGGGATAAGCGCTCTGCGGTGCCGGCGCATGCGCGGCGCTGGCATCGATGCCGGTCGCCACCACCGAAACGCGGATCTTGCCGTCGAGATCGGGATTGAAGGCGCTGCCCCAGATGATGTTCGCATCCTCGTCGACCAGCTCGCGGATATGGTTCGCCGCCTCGTCGACCTCGAGCAGCTTCATGTCCTCGCCCCCGATGATCGAGATGATCACGCCCTTGGCACCGGCCATGCTGACCCCGTCGAGCAGCGGGTTGGCGATGGCGTGTTCCGCCGCTTCGAGCGCGCGGTTCTCGCCCTCGCCCTCGCCCGTGCCCATCATCGCCTTGCCCATTTCGCTCATCACCGAGCGCACGTCGGCGAAGTCGAGGTTGATGAGGCCCGGCATCACCATCAGGTCGGTGATCGAACGAACGCCCTGTTGCAGCACCTCGTCGGCGAGCATGAAGGCTTCCTTGAAGGTCGTTTCCGCCTTGGCGACCAGGAACAGATTCTGGTTGGGAATGACGATCAGCGTGTCGACGTGCTTCTGCAGTTCCTCGATCCCCGCCTCGGCGGCGCGCATCCGGCGCGTGCCTTCGAAGAGGAACGGCTTGGTCACCACGCCCACGGTCAGCACGCCCTGCTTGCGGGCTGCCTCGGCGATCACCGGTGCAGCGCCGGTCCCCGTGCCGCCGCCCATGCCGGCGGCGATGAAACACATGTTCACGCCCTCCAGAGCATGCTCGATCTCCTCGACCGTCTCCTCGGCGGCGGCCTTTCCGACCTCGGGCCGCGCGCCGGCGCCCAATCCGCCGGTGATGTCGGGGCCAAGCTGGATGCGTCGCTCGGCTGCGGCGTTGGACAGCGCCTGGGCATCGGTGTTGGCGACGATGAAGTCGACCCCCTCGATTTCCGCTTCCATCATGTTGGCGATGGCGTTGCCGCCCGCTCCGCCGACGCCGATCACCGTGATCCTGGGCCGCATGTCGTCAGAAGAGGCCGGTCCGATATTGATGCTCATGGATTCACAGTCCCCAATGGAGAAAAAACGGGAAATAACACGCGGGAAAGCCGCAGGGATGCCATGCAACCGTCCTGCCACAAACCGAATCGCGCTGGCAAAGCCCTTTTTGCCTTATCCACAAAGCCCGTCGTCCCGATGCCACGGCCCGACGGCTCAGAAATACTCGCGGACGGCGCGCATTACTCGTCCGAATATGGCACCGACGCCGTAATGATGCACTTCCGTCGCGCTCGGCCCGACCGAGCGGATGTCGACCGGATCGTCTGCGGCATAGAGGCACAGCCCCGCCAGTGTCGCGAAGCCCGGGGTCGCGTGCGCTTCGGGCAGCCCGGTCAGGTCGACCGCCTTGCCGATCCGCACCGCCCGTCCCAGTGCGCCCTGCATGTATTCGGCGATCCCGTGCAGTTCGGCTCCGCCGCCGGTCAGCACCACCTGTCCCGCCTGTCCGCTGCCGAAGCCCATCGCCTTGAGCGCCTTGCCGACTTCGCTGGCGAGATAGGACAGGCGATCGGTGACCACGCCGACCAGTTCCGCGCGCGGGATGCGGTTGTGCTCGTCCGCCCCGCGCGCCAGCCTCCCGTCGGGGGTCTCGCCCGGACCGTGGACCGGGATCATCTCGCGCCGGTCGCTGGGGCTGGCGATGGCCGAACCCGATACGCATTTGAGGCGCTCCGCCTGGCCGCGGCGGATGCCGAGCGTGGAGGCAATCGCATCGGTGATGTCGTTGGAGCCCAGCGGCACGGATTTCAGGCCCAACAGCATCCCGCCGGCGAAGACCGAGACATTGGTCACCTCGGCCCCGATCTCGATCAGGGCGACGCCGAGTTCGCGCTCTTCGCGCCCGAGGCAGGCATAGGCGCTGGCGAGCGGGCTCGCGACCACCGCCTCGACATCGAGATGGGCGCCCTGCACCGCCTCGATCAGATTGCGCACCGGCGCCCCGTCGGCAAGGGTCACGTGGATGTCGACCCCCAGGGCCTCGGCGTGGAGCCCCTTGGGATCGGCGACCCCGTGCGCCCCGTCGAGCGTGTAGTGTGCCGGCTGGGCGTGAAGCACCATGCGCCCGTCGGGCTGGATATGGTCGCGCGCGGCATAGAGCAGGTGCTCGATATCGTGTTCCTCGATCCGCCGGCCACCGATGGCGATCTCGACGCTGGCGATCTTGCTCGACAGCCCCGCGCCCGAACAGCCGAGCCAGACGCTGGACACCGCCGTCCCGGCCTCGTTCTCGGCCTTCTCGACGACCTGACGGATGGCATGGCTGGCGGCGCGCATGTCGGTGACGTAGCCGCGCTTGACGCCCTCGCTCATCCGGTGGGCGGAACCGAGCACGCGCATCGCCCCGGTATCGTCCTGACCGACGATCATCGCCGAGACGCGGAATGAGCCGATGTTGACGGCGCCGAAGGCGCGCAGGATGCGGGTATCGGGCATCAGTCGCTCATCGTCGAGGCCGTCAGCTGGGCCTGGCTGCAGGGACCGCCGCTGCAGCGGAATGCCGCCTGCCCCGGCACCCGCATGTCGACCGCGACCACCCTGCCGCCGAGCAGGCGGTGCATGCCGTCGAGCTTGGCGAAGCGCACCAGCGCGGCGGAAGAATTCTCTTCCGGCAGGGCCAGCATCTGGCCGGTCTTGAAGGTCAGGTTCCAGCGGCGGTTGCCGACCCATTCGGCTTCGGCGACCTGGGGTTTCAGGGCCGGAGCGGCATCGAGCAGGCTGTCGAGCTCCGGGACCTGCTTCTTGGCGCCGGGTCCGGTGATCAGCAGCTTGCCCTTGGCGTTGCCCGCGGAAACCGGCTCGAGCTCGTGCCCCGTCGCATCGACCAGCATCAACCGGTCGGGCCGCGCGAGCACGGCATGTTCCTTGCGCTCGACGATGTCGATGATGAGCGTGTCGGGAAGCTGGCGCGAGACCCGGGCATCGGCCACCCAGCTCAAGTCGAGCAGGCGCTGGCGCAGCCCTTCCAGATCGACCAGCGCCATCGGCCTCTCGTGCTCCGCCAGCGCGCGCTCGTAGACATGGAGCTCGTTCATCCGCTCGACGCCGGTCACCTTGACCCGGCGAACCTCGAAGCCGGCATCGGCGGCGGAATGCGCCAGGCGCTCGTGTGCCAAGGCAGGGAGGCCGGCAAGGCTGGCGACGAACCATGCCGCAGCGAGCGCCGTTCCGATGATGAGGAACAGAAATATCCGGTGCAACTGCTCGTCGGTGAAGGGCAGCAGCGCGAGGAGGCGATCGAACACGGTTACCGTAGTCTTCCTCGCCGCGCGAGCGCGGTTGTTGCGGCTGCGCGCTGCGGCAGAACGGCGGACGCCGGGGGCGGCACGCTTCACCTTAGCCATGATCGGCCGCTTGGCTGGATGGTCCCGTGTTCGCGAAATCACGGAGGGCGGCGGCGATGATCGTCTCGACCAGGTCGCCGTATTCCATACCCTGGGCCCGGGCCTGTTCGGGGACCAGGCTGAGCGGTGTCATCCCCGGCTGGGTGTTCGTCTCCAGCACGAAGAGGCCGTCCTCGCCCTCCTCGTCGTCCCAGCGGAAATCGGTCCGGCTGGTCCCGCGGCAACCGAGCACCCTGTGCGCCCTCAGCGCGTATTCGAGGCAGAGGTCGCGGATGGGCTCGGGTATCTCGGCCGGGCAGACATGGACCGTCCGGCCCTCGGTGTATTTGTGCTCGAAATCGTAGAATCCGCTCTCGATCACCAGTTCGGTGACCATCAGCGCACGCGGGCCGTCCTCGTCGTCGATCACCGCCGTGGTCAGCTCGCGCCCCTTGATGAAGGGTTCGGCAAGCAGCGCGTCGAAATCCTGCCACGGCCCCGCGCAACCGCGCGCGATGGGATTGCCGTAATTGCTTTCCTCGGTGACGATCGCCACGCCGACCGAACTGCCCTCGTTGACCGGCTTCAGCACGTAAGGCCGGGGCAGCGGGTCGCGCTCGAAGATCTCCTCGGACCGCACGATGCGTCCACCGGGAAAGGGAATGCCGTGCGGCCCCAGCACCTGCTTGGTCAGCAGCTTGTCGATCGCCACCACCGAGGTCGCGACCCCGGAATGCGTGTAGGGCACGCCCATCAGGTCGAGCAGGCCCTGAACGCTGCCGTCCTCGCCCGGGACGCCGTGGAGCGCGTTGAAGACGACATCCGGCGCAGCTTCTGCGATCCGTGCGGCGACCCGGCGGTCCATGTCGATCCGGGTCACCCGGTGTCCGCGTGCCTCGAGCGCCTCGGCCACGCCCCGGCCGCTCATCAACGAGACCTCGCGTTCCTTGGCCCAGCCGCCCATCAGGACCGCGACGTGGAGCTTGCGGTCGAGGATCGTGGGTTCACCGCTCATGGCCGCCCCACCCGCTGGATTTCCCATTCGAGCGCGACGCCGGAATCGGCATAGACGCGGCGGCGGACATCCTCGCCCAGTTCTTCGATATCGGCGCTGGTGGCAGTACCGGTGTTGATCAGGAAATTGGCGTGCTTCTCGCTGACCTGCGCGCCACCCCTGGTCAGTCCGCGGCAGCCGGCGGCATCGACCAGCTCCCAAGCCTTCGCGCCGGGCGGGTTCTTGAAGGTCGAACCCCCGGTCTTGGTACGCAGGGGTTGCGAACTCTCGCGCGCTTCGGCGATGCGCTCCATCTCCGCGCCGATCGTCTCGGGATCGCCCGGTTCGCCCTGGAAGCGCGCCGAGATCACGACCGCCCCGGGCGGCAGTTCGGAGTGGCGATAGCTGTAGCGTAGTTCCTTGTTGGTCAGGCGCATCAGATTGCCGTCGGTCATCACCACATCGCAATCGATCAGCACGTCGCCGACCTCGCGGCCGTAAGCCCCGCCGTTCATCCGCACGAAGCCGCCGACCGTGCCGGGAATGCCGCGCAGGAACTCGAGGCCGGCCACCCCGGCATCGCGCGCGGTGCTGGCGACGAGAATGCCGTGGGCGCCTGCGCCGCACTCGACCACGCAGTCGTCGCGGATGGCGACTTCGGCGAAGGGCTTGCCGAGCTTGATCACCACCCCGGGCACCCCGCCGTCGCGCACGATCAGGTTCGAACCCAGTCCCAGCGGCATCACCGGGGTGGCGTTGTCCAGCCTCTCGAGGAAACGGGTGAGATCGTCCTTGTCGGCGGGTTCGAACAGCCAGTCGGCATTGCCGCCGCATTTGAACCAGACGAGTTTGGCGAGCGGGGCATCGCGGGTGAGCGTGCCGCGCACGCCGTCGACCGGCACCCAGCCTTCCGATCCGCCCTCCACCTCGCAGCCGGGGGCGCTGCCATCGTCGTATTGCGACCAGTCGGGACAGGTCATCGTCATGCCACCCGCGCCTCGCGCACCGCATCGGCGAGCCCTGCCGCCCATCGGGTGATGTCGCCGGCACCGAGGCATACGACCATGTCGCCCGCGCGCAGCTCGCCGGCGAGGATCTGCGCCAGTTCGTCGCGGTCGGTCACGGTCGAGGCGGAGCGGTGGCCGCGCGATTTGAGCCCGGCGACCAGAGCGGTGCTGTCAATCCCCTCGATCGGGTCTTCGCCCGCCTCGTAGACCGGGGTCACCAGCACCTCGTCGGCATCGTTGAAGCAGTTCTGGAACTCGTCCATCAGATCGCGGAGGCGCGTGTAGCGGTGCGGCTGCATCACCGCGATCACGCGGCCCGTGGCGCTCTCGCGCGCCGCGGCGAGGACCGCCGCGATCTCGACCGGGTGGTGGGCGTAATCGTCGATGATCCGGGCCATGCCTTCGCCGGACGCGATTTCTCCCACCTTGGTGAAGCGTCGGCGCACGCCGCCGAAATTGGCGAAGCCGTTGCAGATCACCGCGTCGCTGCAGCCCATCTCGATCGCCACGGCGATCGCGGCAAGCGCGTTCTGGACATTGTGCCGCCCGGGCATCGGCAGGCGCACGCCCTCGATCCGGCGATCTTCCTCGCCGCGTTGACGCACGATCACATCGAAGCGATTGCCGCCCTCGTCGGGCCGCACGTTCACGCCGCAAATATCCGCTTGCAGATTGAAGCCGTAGGTCGTGACCTTGCGGTCGCGAACCTGGCCGATCACGGCCTGCACTTCCGGATGGTCGATGCACAGGATCGCCGCGCCGTAGAACGGGACATTGTGGATGAACTCGACGAAGGCGCGCTTGACCCCGTCGAAGCTGCCGTAATGGTCGAGGTGTTCCGGATCGATGTTGGTGACGACCGCGATGGTGCCGTCGAGCCGCAGGAAGCTGCCGTCGCTCTCGTCGGCCTCGACCACCATCCAGTCGGAATCGCCGAGCCGCGCGTTGGAGCCGTATTGTTCGATGATCCCGCCGTTGATGACGGTGGGGTCGACATCGCCGGCATCGAGCAGGGCGGCGATCATGCTGGTAGTGGTGGTCTTGCCGTGCGTGCCGGCGACCGCGATGGTCGATTTCAGGCGCATCAGCTCGGCGAGCATTTCGGCGCGGCGGACCACCGGCGTGCGCGCTTCGAGCGCGGCGGCGACTTCCGGGTTGGAGCGCTTGACCGCCGTGGAAGTGACCACAACCGCCGCACCCTCGACATTCTCCGCCGCGTGGCCGATCGCCACCGGGATGCCGCGCGCGCGCAGGCGTTCGATCGTCGCGCTTTCGGCGATGTCGGACCCCTGAACGCTGTAGCCAAGATTGGCCATAACCTCGGCGATGCCCGACATGCCGATCCCGCCGATGCCGACGAAATGGACCGTGCCGATATCGGTGGGGACGCCCTTCACGCGGCGTTCCTTCCCGCACCCTGACCCACGGCCGCGCCCTGGGTCGCACCGCGCGCGTTGTTGCCGCCGACGCGGATCACGTCCATCATCTCGGCCCCGCCGAAACTCTCGACGAGATCGGCGAGGTCCCTGACCGCATCGGGCCGCCCGCAATTCCACGCGGCATGCGCCGCTTTGGCCAAGCCGCTGGGATTGTCGGCCAGCGCCATGATCTGCTTGGCCAGTTCCTTGGCGGTGAAATTGTGCTGGCGAATCATCCGCGCGCCACCGGCCTTTACCATCTCGCGGGTGTTCGCCGCCTGGTGATCGTCGGTCGCGATCGGCAGCGGGACGAGGATCGCGGGGCGGCCGACCGCGGTCAGTTCGGCGATGGTGGAAGCACCGGCGCGGCCGATGAACAGATGCGCATCGGCGAGCCGCGCAGCCATGTTCTCGAAATAGGTGCCGAGTTCGGCGGGAATGTCGTGGCTGCGATAGCGCTGGCGCACCGCGTCCACGTCCTCGGGGCGGCATTGCTGGGTGACCTGAAGCCGCTGACGGACCGCCGGTGGCAGCATGGCGAGCCCGTCGGGCACCACCTCGCTCAGCACCCGCGCACCTTGGCTGCCGCCGGTGACAAGGACGCGCAGCACCCCGTCCTCGTGCAGCGCGGGGTAATCCTCGTCGCGCAGCGAGAGGACGCCCGCGCGCACCGGATTGCCGACCAGATGGACCTTGCCGGAATGCTTGGGCTTGAGCCGCTCGATTTCGGGATAGGCGGTGGCGATAGCCTCCACCCGCCGCGCGAACAGCCGGTTGACGCGGCCGAGCACGGCGTTTTGCTCGTGGAGCACGGTGGGAATGCCACGCCCGGTCGCCGCCAGCACCGCCGGGATCGAGGGATAGCCGCCGAAGCCGACCACGGCGCTGGGGGCGAAGCTCTCGAACAGGCGCAGCGCCATGCTCCGGCCTTCGAGCACTGCCTTGATGCCCGCGAACCAGCCCAGCGGGTTCTTGCCGAAGCGGCCGACCGGCAGGACGTGGGCGGGCATGAAATCGGGCTTGCCGGGGATCGCCTCGCCCCGGGCATCGGTGATCAGCGCGACGTGGTGCCCGCGCCGCTCGAGCTCGGTGGCGAGCGCGAAGGCGGGCAGCAGGTGCCCGCCGGTTCCGCCGGCGGCGAGGACGTAGTGACGCCCTGCCCCCGAACGCACGGGGCTGATGGGCGCGCCGCTCACGGGACGATTTCCCGGCGCAGCACGGTCTCGCCGCGCTCGCGCCTCTCCTGCCAGCCGATCAGATCGGCCAGGCCCCGGGTCTCGCGCCGCAGGAACGGGTTGCGCTTGGTAATCGCCAGCAGCAGGCCGACGGTGAGGCAGGTGGCGATGGTCGAGGAGCCGCCGTAGCTGACCAGCGGCAGCGTCATCCCCTTGGACGGGAAGAGCTGGAGGTTGACGAGGATGTTGATGAAGGCCTGCCCGCCGAGCAGCGCCGCCAGCGCCGCTCCGGCCAGCAGGGCGAAAAGGTCTTCTTCGTCGATCAGCTTCATCAGCACCCGGGTCACGATGGCGAGATAGACGAGGACGACGATACCGCAAACGATCAGCCCGAATTCTTCCCCGATCACCGAGAAGATGTAATCGGTGTGCGCTTCGGGCAGGTTCATCTTGCGGATGCCGAGCCCGTAGCCGCTGCCGGTCCAGCCTCCCGCGAGCAGCGTCCGCTCGGCCAGGTCGACCTGGTCGAAGGCGGTGCCGCCGCCCATGAAGCTGTCGATGCGGTGGCGGGCGTTGTCGTAGAGGAAATAGGTCGCGGTCAGCGCCGCCACGCCGGCTCCGGCGAGTATGCCGAGCCGCTTGATCGGCGCGCCCGCGAGCAGGATCGAGACGAACCAGACCCCGATCAGCAGGATCGTGCCGCCGAGGTTGGGCTGCATCAGGATCAGCAGCACCGGGATGCCGATGGCGATGCCGGACAGCGCCACCACCGGCAGGTTCGGGTCGCGCACCCGCCACGACAATATCCACGCGGTGAAGATGGCGAAGCCGGGATTGACGAATTCCGACGGCTGGAAGCGCATGCCGATCGTCAGCCAGCGCCGCGCGCCGTTGACCTCTGTTCCGATGATCGGGACGAGGAAGAGAAAGAAGGTCATCACCACCGCCAGCACGATGCCGAGGCGGCGGGCGTTGTCCCGCTCGAGCATCGAGACGCCGATCATGGTGGCGATGCCGACCGCCTGCCAGGCGAGATGGCGGTAGAAGAAATAGAGCGGATCGAGCGTTTCGGCGGTGGTCGAGAGGCGGTCGGCGCTGGCCGGCGATCCCGCCGCGACCGCCACCGCGCCGAACACCATCAGCGCCAGGATCAGCGCCAGCAACACCCGGTCGACCTCGCGCCACCAGATGCGCAGTCGCGAGATGCGCGAGAGCTTCTGGCTGGGCACATAGGCCGGTCGGCGGCGCTGGCCGGGGACGTAGGGCTGCATCGTGCTCATGCGGCGAGCCTCTTCACGGCGGCGCGGAAGGCCTCGCCGCGCTCCTCGAAATCGCGGAACTGGTCGAAACTGGCGCAGGCCGGGCTGAGCAGGACGGTGTCGCCGGACACCGCTTCGTTCGCCGCGTCGATCACCGCTTGATCGAGCGTTTCGCTGCGCTTGACCGGCACGCGGCCCTCCAGCAGCTCGGCGAAGACGGGCCCGGCCTTGCCGATGGTGTAGGCGGCCTTCACATGGCCGAGCTCTGCCTCGCATTCGCCCAAAAGACCCTGGGGCCCGGGCTCCTTGGCCAGCCCGCCGACGATCCAGTGGATGTTCTCGAAGGCCGCCAGCGCAGGGGCGGAGGCGGCGGTGTTGGTGCCCTTGCTGTCGTTGACGTAAGCGACGCCGAAGATTTCCGCGACGCGCTCCATGCGGTGCGGGAGGCCAGGATAAGTCTCTAGACCATCGCGAATCTGCTGCGCTGAAAGTTCAAGCACGAAACCCACTGCGATGGCCGCTTCGGCGTTTTGCAAATTGTGCGGGCCTTGCAGTGCTTTCCAGCGAGATTGCTCGAGAATTCCGATAGCATCTGGCAATCCCTGCCATTGGTGGAAAACATCGTCGAACACTTCGAGATATTTCCCACCAGCTTTCGCGCCGATCTTCTGGTCGTGCCACCAATCTTGAGCGCGGCAAACAGCACAGCCTTCTCTTGTCTGCATCTCGAACAGCCGCGCCTTGCTCGCCGCGTAAGCTTCAAAATCCCCATCATACCGATCCAGATGGTCTGGCGTCACGTTCAACAACACCGCCACATCGCAATCGAGCGAGAACGTCAGGTCGATCTGGTAGCTCGACAGCTCCAGCACAAAGACCCCGCCTTTGGGCAACGGCTTCTGCTCCAAAATCGGCAGGCCGATATTTCCGCCCATCGTGGTCGGCACGCCCGCGGTCTTGAGGATGTGGTGGACCAGCGCGGTGGTGGTGCTCTTGCCGTTGGTGCCGGTGATGCCGACGACCTTGTGCGGCGGGAGGTGCGCGCGGGCCTGCGCGAAGAGTTCGATGTCGCCGATTACCGGCACTCCGAAGCTCATCGCATGCGGCTTGATGGGGTGGGTGTTGAGCGGCACGCCGGGGCTGACCACAACGCCGTCGTAGCCGGTGAGGTCGGCCTCCAGCGGATCGGCCAGCGCCACGCGGCCCGCGAAAGGTTCGCGCGCCTCGGGCTTTGCGTCCCAGGCCAGCACCTCGGCCCCGGCCGCCAGCAGCGCCTCGACCGTGGCCCGGCCCGAGCGCGCCAGGCCGAGCACGGCGAAGCGCTTGCCCTTCCAGGCGGGCGAGACGATCACCGCAGCTTCAACGTCGAGAGGCCGATCAGCGCGAGGACGATCGCCACGATCCAGAACCGGATCACGACCTTGCTCTCGGACCAGCCGAGCTGTTCGAAATGGTGGTGGATCGGCGCCATGCGGAAGACGCGCTTGCCGGTGCGCTTGAACCAGAAGACCTGGATGATCACCGACAGCGCCTCGAACACGAACAGTCCGCCGACCACCGCCAGCACCACCTCGTGATGCGTCGCCACCGCGATCGCGCCCAATGCGCCGCCCAGCGCCAGCGACCCGGTGTCGCCCATGAACACGGCGGCCGGCGGCGCGTTGAACCACAGGAAGGCGAGCCCCGCCCCCATGATGGTCGCGCAGAAGATCGCCAGTTCCCCCGCCCCCGGCACGTGCGGGATGCCGAGATATTCGGAATAGTCCACGCGCCCGACCAGATAGGCGATGATCGCGAAGGTCCCCGCGGCGATGATCACCGGCATGATAGCGAGGCCATCGAGCCCATCGGTCAGGTTCACCGCATTGCCCGCGCCGACAATCACGAAGGCGGCGAAGACGTAATAGGCCCAGCCCAGCTCGAAGCCGAGATTGTTGAAGAAGGGCACGTAGAGGAAGGTGTTGATCTGGCTGACGATGATCCAGCTGGCGATTCCGGCGACCAGGAATTCCAGCGCCAGCCGCGTCCGTCCCGATACGCCCTTGTGGCTCGCCTTGGTCACCTTGTCGTAATCGTCGAGGAAACCGATGAAGCCGAACCCGCCGGTGACCGCGAGGCAGGCCCAGACGAAGGGGTTGGACAGGTCCATCCACAGGATGAGCGCGAGGAAGGTCGCCACCAGGATCATCAGTCCGCCCATGGTCGGTGTGCCGACCTTGGCCTGGTGCGATTGCGGCCCGTCGGCGCGGATCGGCTGGCCCTTGCCCTGGCGGACCCGGAGCACGGCGATGAATTTGGGGCCGATGACGAGGCCGATCAGCAATGCCGTCAGCAAGGCCGCGCCGGTACGCGCGGTCTGGTAGCGGACGAGATTGAAGATGCCTTCGAATTCGAACCATTGGGCGAGGAGATAGAGCATCGGTGCCTGTCGTCAGCCTTCCCGGCGCGTGAGGTGTTCCACCAGCCTGCCCAGACCCACCGAATTCGAACCCTTGACGAGAATGGCGTCGCCGGAAACGATGCCGAATTCCTCCAGCGCCTCGATAGCCTTGGCAGCATCTTCGCAATGGGTGAAACTGCCGTCGAAGCCAAGCGACTGACCCTGCGCTTTCCCCAATTCGAGACCGAGGACGCGCATTTCCTCGCCCACGAGGATCGCGTGATCGACCTTGGCGGCGGCAATCGGCTCGGCGAGCGCGATGTGGAAGGCGCGGCCGAACTCGCCCAGTTCCTTCATGCTGCCGAGCACCGCGATCCGGCGCCCGGCGGGCGTATGGCCGAGCTGCGCGAGCGTGGCGCGCATGCTGGCGGGGTTGGCGTTGTAGCTCTCGTCGATGACCAGCGCCTTGCCGCCCGCGGCGGCGACGTGATGACGCGCGCCGCGGCCCTTGAGCCCGCCCATCTCGGCGAGCGCGAGCCCTGCGGCGGCGAGGTCCGCCCCGCAGGCCCGGACGGCGGCAATGACGGCGAGCGAATTCATGATCCAGTGCTCGCCCGGCTCGGCGACGGTGAAGCACATTCGCCCTTCGGGATATTCGCAGGTGACCAGGCTGCCGCCATTGGCGCTGGGGATCGCGTCGAGCAGGCGAACGGTGGACCCGCGCACGGTGCCGAAGCTGACGACCTCGGCGCCCGCCCTTTCGGCATGATCGCGCAGCCGGGCGAAATGTGGGCTGTCGGCAGGGATCACCGCGGTTCCGCCGGCGACCAGCCGGCCGAAGATTTCCGCCTTGGCGTCGGCGATCGCCTCCTCGCTGCCCAAATTCTCGATATGCGCCGGGGCGATGGTGGTGACCACCGCGACATGGGGGCGGACATGATCGGTCAGCGCGGCGATCTCGCCCGCGTGGTTCATGCCCATCTCGAACACGCCGTAGCGGCTGCGCGCGGGCATGCGAGCGAGGCTGAGCGGCACGCCGACATGGTTGTTGTAGCTGCGGATTGATCGGTGCGCCTGCCCGCGGCTGGCGCGCTCGAGCGCGGCGAAGATCGCTTCCTTGACCCCGGTCTTGCCGACCGACCCGGTGACGCCGACGATCCGGGCATCGGCCCGCTGGCGCGCGGCGGCGGCGAGCGCGTGGAGCGCGGCGGTCGTGTCCTCGACCAGCACGTGCGGATGTTCCACCGGGCGGTCGACCAGCGCGGCGGTGGCGCCGTTCGCGAAGGCGGTGTCGATGAAGCGGTGGCCGTCCATCGCCTCCCCCTTCAGCGCCACGAACAGGTCGCCGTTGCGGATGTCGCGGCTGTCGGTGTCGACGCCCGAGACCTCGAAATCGCCGCTGGCCGTGCCGCCGGTCGCCTCGGCGATCGCGGCGGCGCTCCACAGCGCCAGCGGCAACCGGTCGCGCGGGAGGATCGGCCAGGGCTTGACCGCGGGATGCTGGAGGATCGCCGCGCTCATTCCGCGGTTCCTCCCTTCGTCCGCGCGGCGCATTCGCGCGCCACCTCGACATCGTCGAACGGCAATACCCGCATATCTTCTCCCGACCCCACGATCTGACCCTTTTCGTGTCCCTTGCCTGCGACCAGCACGATATCGCCCGGCCCCGCCTCGGAGATGGCGACGCCGATCGCGGCGCGGCGATCGCCGATCTCGCGCGCGCCCTCGCCCGCCCCCGCCATAACGGCACGGCGGATCGCGGCCGGGTCCTCGCCTCGCGGATTGTCGTCGGTCACGATGACGCGGTCCGAATGCTTTGCCGCTGCTTCGCCCATCGGGGCGCGCTTGCCGTGGTCGCGGTCGCCGCCCGCGCCGAACACGGTGATCAGCTTGCCCTCGACGTGGGGGCGCAGGGCGAGGATGGCCGCTTCCAGAGCATCGGCGGTGTGTGCGTAGTCGACATAGACCGGCGCGCCCGAAGGCGCGATCACCGCGCGTTCGAGACGCCCGCGCACCGGCTGGAGCCGCGCCACCGCATCCCAAACGCGGCTCGCCTCGATCCCGGTCGCGAGCGCCAGCCCGGCTGCGGTCAGCGCGTTGGAAACCTGATAGGCGCCGATCAGCGGCAGGCGGATCGTGCGCTTCTGGCCGGTATGCTCGATGGTGAGTTCCTGGCCCAGCGGGGTCGCCTCGCGCGCCGTCAGCCGGATATGTTCGCCGCGTTCGCCCACGGTGAAGGGTACGAGCCCGCGCCGCCCCGCATGATCGAGAGCGCGCGCCGTCCAGTCGCTCGCCTCCGCGCCCATCCAGATCACCGCCGTCGCGCCGTCCGCCGCGACCTCGTCGAACAGACGCATCTTGGCGAGGAAATATTCCTCCATGTCGGCATGGTAATCGAGATGGTCGCGGCTGAAATTGGTGAAGGCGACCGCTTCGGGCCGGACACCCTCGTTGCGGTATTGCGACAGGCCGTGGCTCGAAGCCTCGAACGCCACGTGGCTCACGCCTTCGCGCGCGAGCCCGCTCATGTTGGAAAGGAAAGTGACGACGTCGGGCGTGGTCAGCCCGGTCGAGACGCTCTCGTCGGGCGTGGTGACGCCGAGCGTGCCGATACTCGCCGCGCGTTCGCCCGCCATGCGCCAGATCTGGCGCGTCATCTCGACCGTCGAGGTCTTGCCGTTGGTCCCGGTGACCGCGACGACATGCGCGGGCATGGGTGTGAAGAACTGCGCCGCGGCCCGCGCGAAGGCGCGGCGCGGATTGTCGTTGGCGATGTGCACCGCGCCGCCGACCGAGACTTCCGGGCGGGCGACCACGGCCACCGCCCCCGCCGCGATCGCGGCCGGGACGTAATCCTCGCCATTGACCTGCGCCCCGCGAAACGCGCCGAACACCGTGCCGGGCGCGACTTTGCGGTGGTCGATCGCGAAGCCGGTGACGTTCGCGTCGCCGGCATCGCCAGACCCGGCGGGATCGAGCCCGGCGCCTTCGAGGATCTTCGACAGCTTCACCGGTTGGCCTCGGGCACCAGCGGCTTGAGATCGGAAATGTCGACGTCGCGGTGCTCGTCGGGACGGACGCCCAGCATCGGGCCGATGCGCGGGACCAGCCGGCCGACGATCGGCGCCGCGGTCCAGCCGGCCGTGCGCTGGAAACTGGAGGCCACGGTGCCCTTCGGCTCGTCGAGCATGGCGATGATGACGTAGCGCGGATTGTCCATCGGAAACGCCGCGGCGAAGGTGGAGACCAGCGTGGTCTTGCGGTACCCGCCGACACCGGGCTTCTCGGCGCTTCCGGTCTTGCCGCCGACCCGGTAGCCGACGGCATCGGCGTTGCGCCCGGTGCCGTAGAGCGCGATCATCCGCAGCAGCTGGCGCATGCGCGCGCTGGTCGAGGCCTTGAACACGCGGCGGCCCCTGGGCGCCTCGCCCGGCTCGAGCTTGTGGAGGGTCGCCGGGCGCCAGATTCCGCCGTTGACCATGGTTGCATAGGCGCTGGCCAGGTGCAGCGGGGTCACCGAAATGCCGTGGCCGTAGCCCACCGTCATGCCGCGCAGCAGCGGCCAGTCGCCCTTGGCCCACAGCGGAAAGCCCTTGGCCGGCAGTTCGATATGCGGCCGCTCGTTCATGCCGAGATCGGCCATGACCCGCTTCAACCGGTTGGCGCCCATTTCCTCGACCATCCGCGCGGTGACGACGTTGGAGGAATGGATCAGCATTTCCGGGGTGTTCAGTGAGGCCCCGTAATTGTGCATATCCTTGATCGTGTAGCCGCCGATCGGGAACGGGGTTGCCGGGTAGCGCCGGCCCATGTCGCGGATGGTGCCGGCATCGATCCCGGCGGCGACGGTGAGCGGCTTGAAGGTCGAACCCAGCTCGTAGACCTGGTTGGTCACGCGGTTGAACATCAGGTTCGCGCCGCGCTCGTCGATCTTGTTGGGATCGAACTCGGGCAGGCTCGCCAGCGCCAGCACCTCGCCGCTGTCGACGTCGAGGACGATGCCCGCACCGCCCATGGCATCGACCAGCCTCATCCCCCGCCGCAGCTCGTCCTCGAGCGCGCCCTGCACGCGCACATCGATGCTGAGCATGGCGGGGGTGCCGCGCCGCGAGGGATCGGAAAGCCGGTCGTCGAGCACCTCTTCCATGCCGACCCGGCCCTTGCCGTCGGCGCCGACATAGCCGAGCACATGCGCGCCCATCTGCCCCTGCGGATAGTGGCGGTCGGTCTCCTGCGGCATCTCCAGCGCCAGTTCGCCGATGTCCTGCACCCGGTTCGCCTCCTCGGGCAGCACCCGGCGGCGCAGATAGCCCTGCTTTCCCGCTGCCAGCCGGCTCGCGACCCGCGCCTCGTCGAGGTCGGGAAAGATCGCCTTGAGCTCGGAAGCGACCTGTTCGGGCGATTTCACCAGCGGTGACCCGCTTTCGCCCAGCGCCTCGGGATTGAACCACAGGGCATAGGCGGGGAAGGCGCGCGCCAGCGGCACGCCGTTGCGATCGACGATCTCGCCGCGCGGCGGCAGCAGCGCATCGGCGAGCGAGGTCGCCGCCACGGCACGGTCGCTCATGCCGAGGAAACCGACCCGCACCGTCGCGACCAGCGCCACGAAGGCGAAGCCCAGGACCAGCCACAGCACCCGCAGCTTGGCCGTGGTGATCGCCGTCTGGCGCGCGGTCGTCATCTGCACGCGCGCGCTGTCGTGGCGAGGCACGAAGGTGGCGGGACCGGCGGGAACGAAGCTGCCGAAGCCGCTCAGCGCGTTCATTGGCGGAACTCTGCGCCGGCGGCAGGTCCCGTGCCGGCGGCAAGACGCTGAGCGAGACTTACGCCTCCGCGCCCGGGCTCGCGTCCAGTCTCAGGACCGGCCTTGTCCGCCGCGTCGCGGGTTTCGTCGGCAAGGCTGCTGCCGGTCAGCGGGGAGACCCATTCACCGAACATGCTCTCCTCCTCGACCGGCTCGGCGCGCGCGACGCGGATCGGTTCGGGGGCGTTCAACCCGCGCGGGCTGCCGAGCGAGGCGAGCTGGCGCTCGCTTTCGAGATACTGGTCCGCCCGCGGCGCGCCGTAACCGAATTCGAGCCGGTTCCACTTGGAGAGCTGGTGCTGGCTGGCGCGCGTCTGGAATTCGGTCTCGAGCATCAGCTTCTCGCGCTGGAGGGCGATGATCTTGCGCTCGACCAGTCGCACCTCGCTCTTGATGGCGTTGACGTGGAACGTGAGCCCGAGGAACCCGGCCAGCGCGCAGCCCAGCGCCGCGGCCCAGCCGATGTGCCGCAGGCGGCTGCCGACGGGTGGAGCCTTGGACGCCATCAGGCCGCCACCCTCGCCGGTGCGGCGGTGCGCACCGCATGCCGCAGCACCGAAGAACGGGCGCGCGGGTTGCGCGCGATCTCGTCCTGGCCCGGCCGGATCGCCTTGCTGACCTGCGCGAAACGCGGCTCGGTACCTTCGGCGAGCGGAAGGTGGCGCGATCCGCCCCGGCTCTCGGAGGCAGCGCGCAGGAAGCGCTTGACGATACGGTCTTCGAGGCTGTGGAAGCTGACCACGGCGAGCCTGCCGCCTTCCGCGAGCAACGTCTCCGCGCCCTCCAGGCCCCGTTCGAGTTCCTCCAGTTCGGCGTTCACATGGATGCGGATCGCCTGGAAGCTGCGGGTGGCCGGATCCTTCTTGTCGTGCGGCCGATGGCCCAGAGCCTGGCGGACCACGCGGGCGAGATCGCCTGTCGTCGCCAGCGGGCGCGCGGCGACGATGGCGCGTGCGACACGCCGCGACTGGCGCTCCTCGCCATAGGTGTAGAGCACGTCGGCGATCGCCTCTTGATCGGCGGTGTTGAGGAAATCGGCCGCGCTTTCCCCGTCCTGGCTCATCCGCATGTCGAGCGGACCGTCGAGCGAGAAGGCGAAGCCGCGCTCCGCCTGATCGAGCTGCATCGAGGACACACCGATATCCATCACCACGCCGTCCACCCGCGCGACTCCGGCTGATCCGAGCGCGTCCACCATTTCGGAGAAGCGGTTCGGATGGAGAATAAGCCGCGGCGGGTTTTCCCCGGCTTCGCGCCACTCGCGGCCCGCCGCGATGGCATCGGGATCGCGGTCGAAGGCATGGACCGTCGCGCCGCGATCGAGCAGCGCGCGGGTGTAGCCGCCGGCGCCGAAGGTCGCATCGATCACCAGATCGCCCGGTTGCGGGTCGAGCGCGGAAATCACCTCGTCGAGGAGGACGGGGATGTGCGGCGCCGTCACTTGCGCTTCCCCTTGGCTTCGGCCTCGGCAACCAATGCCGCGCAGGCGGCCTTTGCGGCGGCCCACTCGTCGCCCATCCGCATCAGCTCGGCAGGGTTCCAGAGCGTGAAGAAGCGCCCGCCGCCCTGAAAATACAGACCGTCCTCGATCTGGCCGAGATCGCGCAGATATTCGGGCATGACGAAGCGACCGCTGTCGTCGAAGGGCAGCTCGACGAAACCGTTCAGCTGGCTCGAGCGCACTTCACGGTCGAAATCCAGGCCGCGTGCGAGCGCGCGGTCCTCTTCGCGGTCGAGCTGCGCTTCGAGTTCCGACTTGCGGGAAAGGCCGAAACCGGTGAGGCAGTTCCAGCGGTCGTGCTTGGCGAGGCAGAGAACGCGGCCGTCGGAGGATTCCCTGACCGCCTTGCGGAACAGCGGAGGGAGCACGTAGCGGCCCTTGTCGCCCGCGGGCGACCAGGCCTGTCCACTGTATCCTCCGAAAACCTGCACCTCTCTTGCGCCCCTTGCCCCATGTCTGCGCTCATCCCCGCGGACACGCCTTTCCCGCCGCCACAATCGCGCAAGCGCGAGCAGCGTGCCCCGCGACGAGCGGGACTCGGCAAGAGCCGGTGTGTCCGATGTCCGTTGGAATTACCGCGAGACGGCTCGGGATGGAAGGGAAATTTGCGGGATATTTGGGGAAATAGGATTATACTTCTGATTTCATGGAGTAAATCTCGATATCATCGGCTTGGGCGCCGGTGGTATTGTTCCTATTATGTCACTGACTTTCGGTGGCAGGTGCGGTCACTGCGATATCGGGGAACGGTCGTCCCGGGAAATCCCCAGGATCAACGAGAAGCCAGTGCGAGCAGGGCGGTCAATCGTTCCCGGCGCTGCTCGTCGACCGCCCCATCCTCGCCGTCGAGCAGGGCTGCATCTGCCACCAGCACGGCCCTGCCCCGCCCGATCCGGCAGCTGGCGATCACGCCATCGGCCTCGGTCGCGCATGCGGCTTCCCCGCCCTCGCGCGGCTGGAAGCGACCGGTGAGATTCACCGGCAAGGCACCGTCCGGGGTGGCAATGTCACGCTCACCCTCCGGCTGGCCCGCATCGAAAGTCAGCTCGAGACCCCATCGCCCGAGGATCGGCGAGAGCAGGACGACGTCCTGTGGCCTCCGCCGGTCGCCGATCGGGAAATGCGAATGCCGGGTGAGCATCGGGTCTGCGAACAACAGCACCCGCCCTCCGCCACGCACCCAATCGTCCAGAGCCACGTTTTCGGCGGGCGACAGCGCGCGCGGCTGCGCCAGCAGGAGTAGATCGACCCCCGAAAGCGTCTCCGCGGCTAGCGTGTCGATCGGCTGCAAGCGATGGTCCGCCTCGATCGTCCGGCGCACCCAGCCCGGCTCGCTTTGCTCGCGAAGAAAGTCGCCGAAAGCCTCGCTTTCCGGCCAGTAGATGGGCAGCGTCGACATGAGCCCGACAGTCGATGTGCGATCTTCTGGGAGCGCGTCCGCACCCGGAGCGACAGCGGCATCGCATGCGGCCAGCGCCAGCACTGCCGCCAACGGCAGGAACGACCTAGCGTTCAATCGGCTGCGATCGTTCGCCGTCGGGACCCGGGCCCTGTTCGCGCAGGATGGGAGGAGGTGCCGAAGCGGTCGGCGTGGGCGTTTCCGGCAGGTCCGGGACCACGCCGGCCTCGACCAGCGGATCGGACCGGGGCGCGGCAGTACCGGGCTCGGCGGTCGAAGCCGCTTCCGGCACGGCACCCGCTTCGGTCTGCTGGGCCCGGTTCTCGATCACGCTGACCAACCCGATCAGTACGAACATCGCGAGCACGCCCGCCGCGCCCACTTGGAGGCGTTGCATCGCCTGCGCGCGCGTGCCGCCCAGCGGTGGGGCGAATTCGCCTTCGCCTTCCTTCCCGGCGCGTGCACCGGGGGACGGACGCTGCGGTTCGGACCTCGCATTCATCGCCTTAAGCCTAGCCGAGAGATTCAGCGGGTCAATCCCGATCGAGCCAATCGAACACCGGCAGGCCCTTGGCGCGCAGCCATTCCGGATCGTAAAGCGTGGAAAGATAACGAAAACCGCTGTCGCACAGCACAGTCGCGACGCGCGGGGCCCGGCGCCCATCGGCGACGAGTTTGCGGCCCAGCGCCACCGCCCCGGCGACGTTTATGCCGCTGGAAAGCCCGAGGCACAGTCCTTCCTCCTGGAGCAGTTTCCCGACCCAGTGCAGCCCCTCCTCGTCCGCAATGCGAAACTGCGTGTCGATCGGCGCGCCTTGGAGATTGCCGGTGATCCGCCCCTGGCCGATCCCCTCGGCGACCGAGGAACCTTCGGAGGCCAGCTCGCCGCAGGCATAGTAATTGTAGAGCGCCGCGCCATGCGGGTCGGTAAGCGCGATCACGCAGTCCCGATCGAAAGCCTTCAGCCCCATGCCCACGCCGGCGATGGTCCCGCCGGTGCCCGCGGCGCAGGTGAACCCGTCGATCCGGCCGTCGAGCTGCGCCCAGAGCTCGGCCGCGGTCCCCTCGATATGCGCCTTGCGGTTGGCGGTGTTGTCGAACTGGTTGGCCCAGACCGCGCCCTCGGTCTCTTCCGCCAGGCGGCGGCTGGTGTGGACGAAATGGGCCGGATCGGCGAACTTCGTCGGCGGCACGGTGACCAATTCGGCCCCGAGCGCGCGCAGCGTCTGCATCTTCTCGCGCGACTGGTTGTCGGGCATGACGATAATCGTGCGATAGCCCAGCGCATTGGCGACCAGGGCGATGCCGATGCCGGTATTGCCCGCAGTGCCTTCCACCACCGTGCCGCCCGGCTTCAGCAGGCCCCGCGCCTCCGCATCGCGGACGATGTACAGCGCCGCGCGGTCCTTCACCGAACCGCCGGGATTGGCGAATTCGCACTTGCCGAAGATGTCGCAGCCCGCGGCGGCGCTGGGCCCGGCGAGACGGACCAGCGGCGTGTTGCCGATCAGCGCGAGCGTGTCCTCGACCGGGCCGGCTGCCGACACCTCGGCGCCCTCAGTCTTCCGGAGCGATGGTGACCTTCAGCCCGTCGAGATCGGCGGTGAAGGGGATCTGGCAACCGAGGCGCGAGGTGGCGTTGCGGTGATCGGTCGATTCCAGCAGGTCGTCCTCGTCCTCGCTCATTGCCGGCAAGCGGTCCGCGAAGGCCGGATCGACATGGACGTGGCAGGTGGCGCAGGAACAGCACCCGCCGCACAGCGCCAGCAGCTCGTCGAAACCGTTGTCGCGGATCGCTTCCATGACCGTCAGGCCATCCTCGACCTCGATCTCGGAGGTTTCGCCTTCGCGGGTGGTGACGGTCAGTTTGGGCATGGCAGAAACGAGGCTTCCAATGGTTTTGCAGTCGCCGCGCTGCTAGGGCGCAAGCCCTTTCATTGCAAGAAGGCAGGGTTGTGGGACTGACCGCAGAACAGATCCGCACCGGGATCGACGCCGCCGCCGCCGGGGAACCCAGGATCGCCGCCGCGCTGGCCCGCACCGGCTATCCCGAGCCGCGCATGCGCGAGACCGGCCACATGACCATGCTGCGCACCATCGTCGGCCAGCAGGTCTCCGTCGCGTCCGCCTCTTCCGTGTGGGGCAAGCTGGAGGCGGAGCTCGGCAAGGATTTCGCGCCGCAGGAATTGCTGGCGCGGGATTTCGACCAGCTGCGCGCCTGCGGGCTCTCGCGTCAGAAGCAGGGCTACGCCCGGTCGCTGTGCGAGCTGGTGGCGAAGGGCGAGGTCGATTTCGATGCGCTGCCGGAAGACGACGAGGACGCCATCGCCGAACTCACCAAAATCAAGGGGATCGGCCGCTGGTCCGCCGAGATATATCTGCTCTTTGCCGAAGGGCGGCCCGACATCTGGCCCGCCGGCGACCTCGCCGTGCAGGAAGGGGTGGCGCGGCTGCTGGAGCTCGATGCGCGGCCCGACGAAAAACAGACCCGCGCGCTGGCCGAAGGTTGGCGGCCCCATCGCGGGGCGATGGCGATTTTCACTTGGCACGTCTACGCGAACCCTGCACTCTGAACGGGTAGCAATTCGAAACGGAGAGGGACATTGGGGGAACGCAAGGCAATCTTCATCACCGGCGGCGCGTCGGGGATCGGACGGGCGATCGCGCTGCGCTTCGGGCGCGAGGGCTGGTTCGTCGGTCTCGGCGATGTCGACGAGCACGGCATGCTGGCGACCGAGGACATGATCGGCCACGGCTTCGTGTTCCACCACAAGTTCGACGTCCGCGACCGTGCGGCGTGGGACGAGGCGCTCGAGGGCTTCTCCATCGCCACCGGCGGCCGGATCGACGTGCTGGCGAACAATGCCGGCATTCCGCTCGGCGGCGCGCTCGAGGACAACGGCGCCGAGGAGATCGAGCGCTGCCTCGACATCAATCTCAAGGGCGTGCTCTGGGGTGCGCAGGCGGTGCTGCCCTATCTCAAGAAATCCGCGCCGGGCAGCGCGCTGGTCAACACTGCGAGCGCGGCGGGGATCTACGGCACCGGCGGCGCGTCTGTCTATTCGGCGACCAAGTTCGGCGTGCGCGGGATGACCGAAAGCCTCGACGCCGAGTGGGCGGAACACAGCATCAAGGTCGCCAGCATCTGTCCCAGTTTCATCGAGACGCCGCTGCTCGACCATTCGCCCAACAAGGGCAGCAATGAATCGATCCGCCAGCGGGTCGCCGCGGCGGGGCTGGAACTGACCAGCGCCGACGACGTCGCCCAGGCCGTCTGGGACGCGGTCCATGGCGACAGGCTCCACTGGCTGGTGGGGAAGACCGCGCGGCAGGTCGCCTTCGGGGCGAAATGGCTGCCGGGCCGGGTGCGCAAGCGGGCCAAGGCCTTCACCCGCCCGATGGGGGAATGACGGCCGGGGCGCGCGCTCAGACCAGCTTGTCGATCGCCTTGGCCATGTTGACGTCGCGCAAGCTGAGGCCGCCCGCATCATGGGTGGTCAGCGTCACCTCGACCTTGTTGTAGACGTTGAACCATTCGGGATGGTGGTCGCGCTTTTCGGCCATCAGCGCGACGCGGTTCATGAACGCCCAGGCCTCGGAAAAATCGGCGAACTCGAAGGTCCGCTCGATCGCCTTGTCCTCACGCGTCAGCGACCATTTCTTGAGCGCACGCATCCAGCTCGCGCGTTCGTCCGCGTTCAGTTCCTCGACCGGCATCGCTCGTTCCTCGTAGCTCGTGGGGCAGCTTGTTCGATGCGGGCCTTTTGCCTAAGCGCTCTTGCCATGCAAGCCCGCCTCGCCGCGACCGACCTCGCCTGCCGTCGCGGCGACCGGCTGCTGTTCCGCGGACTGTCGCTCGCGTTCGGCCCGGGCGAGGCGCTGCATGTGACGGGCGCGAACGGCGTGGGCAAGTCGAGCCTGATCCGCATCCTCGCCGGCCTCCTGCGGCCCTTCGCCGGGTCCGTGTCGCGCGAGGGGAGAGTAGGCCTGGTCGACGAGCGGCTGGCGCTCGACGAGAGCGTGCCACTGGGCCCCGCGCTCGATTTCTGGCGCCGGCTCGATGGGCATGGTGACGCGGCGGCACACCGCGAACAACTCGCCCTCACCGACCTGCTCGACGTTCCGGTGCGCTACCTCTCGACCGGCCAGCGCAAACGCGCGGCGCTGGCGCGGCTGCTGGCGAGCGAGGCTCCGGTGTGGCTGCTGGACGAGCCGCTCAACGGGCTCGACAGCGAAGCGAAGTCGGTGGCGGAGACGCTGATCGCCCGGCACTGCGAGGACGGAGGCGTCTGTCTCGTCGCCTCGCACCAGCCGATCGCGCTCCCCGGCGGGCGGACCCTGCCGCTGGCGGAGTTCGCCGCGTGATCGCGACACTCCTCCGCCGCGATCTCGCGACGCTGCTCCCCGGCGGACGGCGCGGCGGGACCTTGCTGCCGCTGCTGTTCTTCCTCGCCGTGGCGATGCTGTTCCCCTTCGCGGTGGGGCCGCAGCCGGACCTGCTGGCGCGCACCGGCGGCGGAGTGATCTGGGTGGCGGCGCTGCTCGCGGCGATCCTTCCCCTAGAGAGATTGGTGACGGGCGATCTCGAGAACGGCGTGTTCGACCAGCTGCATCTGCGCGGCGTGTCCGAGGAACTGGCGATGGCCAGCCGCATGATCGCCCATTGGCTCGCCTTCGCCCCGCTGCTGCTGCTCGCCGCCCTGCCCGCCGCCGCTTTGCTCAACTTGGGCGGCGAGACGCTGCGCCGCCTGCTGCTCGGCCTCCTCGCGGGCACCCCCGGCCTCGCCGCCATCGGCCTCGCCATCGCCGCGCTGACTGCGAGCCTGCGGGGCGGCGCCGCGCTCGCCGGACTGATGGTGATCCCGCTCGCCGTACCGATCCTGATCTTCGGCGCCGGCGCGCTCTCGCGGCCCGATACGGCGGGACTGGCGCTGACGGCGGCGATCAGCTTGGGGTTATGTGCGGTTGCGCCGTTCGCGGCGGGCGCGGCGATAAGGGCGGCGCGGGAGAGTTAGCCAGCGTCGGGCGGAAGCCGTTTCATCAGCCCGTCTGAGAAGTAGGCAAAGGTCTTGTCTGGGTTGGCTTTTGAAATCTCTTTCGTAAGTAACAACCCTTGCTCGTCGAGCTCCGTTACCTTGTCGACAGGAAACCCGGCAAAGTGAGCTTGCTCATAGAATTTCTGCCATTGGTTCAGATGCTCCAAGGCCGCACCTGAGATTCCAATGCTAGTCGGATCGACATAGCCGCCATTGACCGCATCTCGGATACCCGTGCCTGACAGCATGCCGTCAATGAGGAAGTCGACAGTCATTGAGCTCTTTAGCCCATCAATAATAAGGCGGCTGGTGCAATCCCTTGGGGCTCGCCGTGAAGATCTCGTTGCCCGTTTCGGTGATGCCGATCGAATGCTCGAACTGGGCGGAGAGGCTCTTGTCGCGGGTCACGGCGGTCCAGCCGTCGCTCAGCACCTTGGCGTGGGGTTTGCCGAGGTTGATCATCGGTTCGATGGTAAAGAACATACCAGGCTTCAGCTCCGGCCCCGTCCCGGCGCGGGCGGCGTGGATCACTTCGGGCGCGTCGTGGAACAGGCGGCCGAGGCCGTGGCCGCAGAATTCGCGGACCACTCCATAGCGGAACTGCCGCGCATGCGCCTCGATCGCCGCGCCGATATCGCCGAGCCGCGCGCCGGGCTGCGCCGCCTCGATGCCGAGCATCAGGCATTCGTAGGTGACATCGACCAGCCGCCTGGCCTTCAGCGGCACGTCGCCGACGAAGAACATCCGGCTGGTGTCGCCATGCCAGCCGTCGAGCAGCGGGGTGACGTCGACATTGACGATGTCGCCTTCCTTCAGCGCCTTCTCGCTCGGAATCCCGTGGCAGATCACATGGTTGACCGAGATGCAGCAGCTGTGCGCGTAGCCGCGATAGCCCATCGTCGCGGGCACCGCGCCCGCCGCCAGCGTCAGCTCGCGCACCCGGTCGTCGATCGCCGCGGTGGTGACGCCGGGCGCGACCATGGTGGCGATGTCGTCGAGGATGCTGGCGGCGAGTTGCCCTGCGCGGCGCATCCCCTCGAACCCTTCGGGCCCGTGGAGCTTGATGGACCCGTCGCGGTAGACGGTCTCGTCGGCTTCGATCAGCTGATATTCGGTCATCGCGGGAATGTAGCGATTGTGTGCGCTATTTGCGAGCGCCGAGCGAGAAGGCATCGACATATTCCGGCTTGACCGCGTCGATCACCGCGGTGTCGACTGGCAGGGTGACCTCGTAGGACCCTTCGGCGTAGGAGCCGGCGACATAGGGATCCGCGATCACGCCGATCCGGTCGAATGTGCGGCCGTTCGACGAGCCCGGAAGCACCGTGAGCTCGTCGATCCCCGGGCAGTCGCCGAAATATTCGTCGTCGGGGTCGACGGGCTCGCCCCGCCGTTCCTCGCGCTCGGCGTTGAGCGCCGCGCAATAGCGCCGCGAGATCGCACCGTAGAGACCGCCCGGACTGCGGAACAGATCGGTCGCCGCCAGCCGCTGTCCCGCCTCGCGATCCCAGACCAGGCTCCGGGTCCCGTAATTGCCGTGCGCGCCTCCGGTGTAGACCGAGAAACCGGCGCTGAGGCTGAGGAAGCGCGGCAGGTCGGCGACCACCTGCCATTCGGTTTCGGCGCTGCGGGTGCGGCAGGGATCGCAATCCTCGGGCGAATCGGCCTGCGCCGCCTCGTATTCCGCCTTCTGCTCGGCGAGCGCCTTGTCGCGTTCGGCGGCAAGCTCGGCGGCCAGCGGTTCGATCGCGCTGACTTCCGCGGGCCAGGAATAGGCGAACATGCGCTCGGCGACCCCCTCCCCAGTGTTGTCGACGAAGGCGACCGCCTCGGCCGCCTCGGCCTCGGCCCCATCCGGCGCGCTTGCCTGGCTCCGTTCGACCCCGACCTCGTTCTCGATCTCGTCGGCGGAGGAACAGGCGGTGCTGGACAGGAGGGCGGCGATCAGGAACAGGCTGCGGGGCATAGGATTACCTTGGCAAAGAACAAGCAGGACGGGGCAGACAGAATTATGGCCGACAGCGAACCGCTAATCCAGCCCGATCGCGGGCAGGAAGCGATTGCCATCCATCTCGTGAACAAGGACGGCTTCGGCGCCTGGGCGAAATCGCTCAACGCGGGCCAGCGTGCGGCGCTGGAAGCGCAGAGATTCGACGGCGGCGGTTATCAGACCGGCATCGTTCCCGACGGCGACGGCTGGTTCGCGGTCGGCGGCGTCGCCGATCCGGACAAGCTTTCGAGCTGGTGCCTCGCCAAGCTGGCCGAGGCGCTTCCGCAGGGCACCTATCGTCTCGAAGGCCGCGATCCGGGCCCCGCACTCCATGGCTGGCAGACCGCACAGCATGTCTTCGACCGTTACAAGAAGCCGGAGAAGCCCGTCGGTCCGCGCGTCCTCGTGACCAGGGAGACGGGCCGGATCGACGCCGCGATCGCCGAAGCCAAGGCGGTCTGCCTGGTCCGCGACCTGGTCAACACGCCGGGCGAGGACATGGGGCCCGCCACGCTGGAGGCACAGGCGGAGGCACTCGCCAAATCGCACAAGGCCGAATTGACGGTGGTCCGCGGCGACACGCTGGAGCAGGATTACCCGATGGTCCATGCCGTCGGCCGGGCGGCCGCACGCAGCCATGCGCCGCGGCTGCTGCACCTGACCTGGGGCAAGCCGGGCGATCCGGTGCTGGCGGTTGTCGGAAAGGGGGTCTGCTTCGATTCCGGCGGGCTCGACGTCAAGAGCGCCAACGGTATGCTGCTGATGAAGAAGGACATGGGCGGCGCGGCCCATGCGCTGGCGCTCGGCGGATTGATCATGGGTGCCGGCCTGCCGGTGCGGCTCCACCTGCTGGTGCCGGCGGTCGAGAATGCCATCGCGGGCAACGCCTTCCGCCCCGGCGACGTGCTGAGGAGCCGCAAGGGACTGACGGTCGAGATCGGCAACACCGATGCCGAGGGGCGGCTGATCCTGGGCGATGCACTGACAAGGGCTAGCGAGGAGAACCCCGACCTCATCATCGACTTCGCCACGCTGACCGGCGCGGCGCGGGTTGCGCTGGGCCCGGAACTCCCCGCCCTGATGACTCGCCGGGACGAGACCGCGCAGGCGCTTGTCGAGGCGGGCAAGGCGCATGACGATCAGCCCTGGCGCCTTCCCCTGCCCGAAGCCTATGGCGAGTGGCTGGCTTCCGACATCGCCGATACAAACAACGCCCACGGCAACGCCTTTGCCGGGGCCAGCGTCGCCGGGCTGTTCCTCGACAAATTCGTGGGAGACGGGATCGATTGGGCCCATTTCGACACCTACGCCTGGCGACCCACGGCCAAGCCAGGGCGGCCCAAGGGCGGCGAGGCCTATGGCCTGCGCGCCGCATGGCACATGCTCCGGGCGCGATATTCCGGGACCTAGGCGGGAGCGCGACTTGCCGGGGGACCGACCCCCCGCTAAGCGCGGCGCGAACCGACAACAGGGGTGAGCAAGCGCCAGGTGAGCGTGCCGATCGATTACCAACTACCGGATGATGGCGTCGGCCTGACCGACCCGGTCGAACGGCCCGCGGCCGGAACGCTGCCCCTGCGCGGCGACCTCGCGCATATCGCCCTCGCAGGCCGATATCTGTGTGCGCATTACGTGATCCCCACCCATCGTACGATCGGTAGCGCCGGGTCGCATATGCGCCTGTCGCCGCGCGAGGAAGCCGAAGAGGTCGAACGGCTCGCCGGCGGTTCCAGCATCGAGGTACTGGACTATTCCGGCGCCTGGGCCTGGGTCGCCCGCGGGCCCGAGGGACCGAGCGGCTATGTCCCTACCGGCGATCTTGCGAGCCACGATGGCGCATAGGATCTTCGTCGACGGCGCAGCGGGGACCACGGGGCTCGAAATCCTCGATCGGCTGGAGGAGCGCGAGGAATTCGAACTCCTGCGGCTCGATCCTTCCCGGCGCAAGGATGCGGCGGCGCGGCGCGAAGCCTTGAACGAGGCCGACGTGGCCATCCTCTGCCTGCCCGACGATGCCGCCAGGGAGGCCGTCGAACTGATCGACCCGGCACAAGGAACACGGGTCATCGACGCTTCCAGCGCGCACCGCACCGCGGAGGGCTGGTGCTACGGTTTCCCCGAACTCGTCGGTTCCGAGCGCGTCGCCCAAGCGCGGCGGGTGAGCAATCCGGGGTGCTATCCGACGGGTTTCCTCGGCCTCGTCGTGCCGCTGCTGCGGGCCGGACTGCTGCCCGCCGACTGGCCCTTCACCGTCAATGCCGTCAGCGGCTATTCGGGCGGCGGCAAGGCACTCATCGAGCGGTTCGAGGCCGATGGCGCGCCCGCCTTCCGGGCCTACGGTTTCGACATGGCGCACAAGCACCGGGCCGAGATGAAGGCCCACGCCGGGCTCGAACACGATGTGATCTTCGCCCCCGCCGTGGTGCCCGCCTATCGCGGCATGATCCTCGAGGTTCCGCTGCACCTCGGCGCCATGGAGGGCGAGCCGACGCCCGATGCCCTGCGCGATGTGCTGAGGGAGTTCTACGAGGGCTCCAAGGTCGTCTCCGTTCGTCCGGACAGCGATGTCCTCGAGCTCCTCCTGGAACGCGATGCAGTGCCCTCCGACAAACTCGAGCTTTTCGTCTTCGGGAATACCGAGAGCGGACATGCCCGCCTCGTCGCGCGGCTCGACAATCTCGGCAAGGGAGCCAGCGGCGCCGCGGTCCAGAACCTCAACCTCATGTGCGACCTGCCCGCGACCAGCGGGTTGAGGCTGCCCGAAAATTAGGCAGAGGGAGCCACGAAAATGAGCAATCCTTTCCGTGCGCGCCCTTCCCTCCCCGGCAAAAACGGCCCATGCTCTTGGCATGATTCTTGGAACGCGTGTGGGCGCGAAGACGTAAACCCGGACGGGGGCTTCCCGACCACGAGATATTCAGAAACGGAAATGCCAGCGACGTGAAAAAGATCGAAGCGATCATCAAGCCCTTCAAGCTCGACGAGGTGAAGGAGGCTCTGCACGAAATCGGCGTTTCCGGCATCACCGTGACCGAAGCCAAGGGCTTCGGCCGGCAGAAGGGCCACACCGAACTCTACCGCGGCGCGGAATATGTCGTGGACTTCCTGCCCAAGGTGAAGCTCGAGGTCGTGGTCGGCGACGATTTGGCCGAGCGCACCGTGGAGGCCATCGCCGCCGCCGCGCAGACCGGCCGTATCGGCGACGGGAAGATTTTCGTCAGCACCATCGAAAGCGCACTTCGCATCCGCACCGGCGAAAAGGACGACGCCGCGATCTGACTTCGCGGGCCCGGCACAAGCCCGGCCCACACCCGATCCACTCAATCCCTACGGAGACCGAAAATGGCAAAAGCAGGCGACATCATCAAACGCATCAAGGACGAGGACATCGAGTGGGTCGACCTGCGCTTCACCGATCCCAAGGGCAAGTGGCAGCACCTGACCATGGTCGCCAAAATCCTGACCGAAGACGAGTTCGAGGACGGACTGATGTTCGACGGTTCCTCGATCGCCGGCTGGAAGGTGATCAACGAGAGCGACATGATCTTGAAGCCCGATCTCGAGCGGGTCTATGTCGATCCGTTCAGCGCCGAACCGATGATGATCGTCTTCTGCGACATCGTCGAACCCTCGACCGGCGAATGGTACGCGCGCGATCCGCGCACCACCGCCAAGCGCGCCGAGGCCTACATGAAGTCTGTCGGCGTGGGCGACACGGTCTATGTCGGCCCCGAGGCGGAGTTCTTCATGTTCGACGATGTGCGTTTCGAGGATGGCTACGCCGCCTCGGGCTACGCGATCGACGACATCGAGTTGCCGACCAATGGCGGACGCGAATACGAGGCCGGCAACATGGCCCACCGTCCCCGCGCGAAGGGTGGCTATTTCCCCGTCGCCCCGGTCGACAGCGCGGTCGACATCCGCGGCGAGATGGTCTCGACAATGATCGAGATGGGCCTCAATTGCGACAAGCACCACCACGAGGTCGCGGCCGCGCAGCACGAGCTGGGCCTGACCTTCTCGACCCTGGTCGAGACCGCCGACAACATGCAGATCTACAAGTATGTCGTGCATCAGGTCGCGCATGCCTACGGCAAGACCGCGACCTTCATGCCCAAGCCGATCAAGGACGACAACGGGTCGGGCATGCACACCCACATGTCGATCTGGGACAACGGCAAGCCGACCTTCGCCGGCAACGGCTATGCCGGCCTGTCCGACAACTGCCTGTATTACATCGGGGGCGTCATCAAGCACGCCAAGGCGTTGAACGCCTTCACCAATCCGACCACCAACAGCTACAAGCGGCTGGTCCCGGGTTTCGAGGCGCCGGTGCTGCTGGCATACTCCGCGCGCAACCGGTCGGCGTCCTGCCGCATCCCCTATGGCGCGGGCGAGAAGGCGAAGCGGGTCGAGTTCCGCTTCCCCGATGCGATGGCCAATCCCTACCTCGCCTATTCGGCGCTACTGATGGCCGGGCTCGATGGGATTCAGAACAAGATCCATCCCGGCGAGGCGATGGACAAGAACCTCTACGACCTGCCCCCGGCCGAGCTCGCCGACGTGCCGACCGTATGCGGTTCGCTGCGCGAGGCGCTGGAGGCGCTCGAAGCCGACCACGAATTCCTGCTCAAGGGCGATGTCTTCACCAAGGACCAGATCGACGCCTATGCCGAGCTGAAGTGGGAAGAGGTCCTGCGGGTCGAAACCACGCCATGCGCGGTCGAATACGACATGTACTACAGTTCCTGACGCGCAACCCGCGCGCCGGAAGGCGGAACGAAGAAAGGGGCACACGGCGCGAACCGGGTGCCCCTTTTTTGTGGCGGGACGACGTTCAGCCCGCGCGGACCATTCCCCGCCGGACGATCACGACGAAGCAGGCCAGCAGCATGAACCCGCCGAACATGCTCAACCAGTCGATCGGGCTCGGGCCGGCGACCATTTCGAGATGGGAGAGCAATGCCCATCCCCCGCCGAACATCACCGACAGGTAAAATGCGAGGACCACCGATTCCGAAGAAACAGTTCGCATCAATTCGTCGACGTGACGCCGCTGGCGGTGACCGGCATACCAGGCAAGAGCGAACGACACGACGATCCCGGCAAGGGCCCAGGGCGCTGGGATCGTTCCGGCCGGAGCCGCGAAGGCGGCGAACATGAAGACCGCGGCGATCGCGAACGTGCCTGCTGTGCTCCAAACCAGCATCGCGCGCATCTCGCCGATTTCCGCCGCATCCTCGACATTGAGCAGACGCGCCCCGATCCCGGGCGATAGGAGCCCCAAACCCACCACTGCAGCCGACAGAAGGTAGATCAGGCCAACCAGCGCTGCGATTTCCCGCGAAGGGTCGAGCGTTCCAAGCGCCCCGCTGCCCATCAGCGTCAGGAGTCCCAGGGCCCCAAAAAATCCGGCTATCGCGCCAGTGCCTACCTTGAAGGCGAGCGAACCCCACCTGGTCGTCTGCGAAGCGCCTCGAGGCGCCTGTTCGATCTGCATCATTCTTTCGGCTCCCACTCATCGAGGAAAAGGTCCGGCACCGCCACGTCGAAGAGTTTCGCCATGCGCAGTGCCAGCGGCAGGGAGGGATCGTATTTGTCGGTCTCGACCGCATTGACGGTCTGCCGCGAAACACCGAGCCTGCGGGCGAGTTCGCCCTGGCTCCAAGCCTTCGCTTCGCGGTGCGTTCTCACCCGATTGTTCAACCCGAATCACTCCGTTTCCTGTAAAGCCCTCTTTACAGTAAAGAGTTCTTGTCAGTCAAGAGGTCTTGTCACCCCTCTAGAGCACCCCGGAAGCCTCGAGAGAAAGCATTTTCCTACACACGCATTTCCGGCCTAGTTCGCCTGCCTCAATCTCCCGTCGAGGCCCGCCGATGAACCGCAAGCCCCTGTTCGATTACCTCCGCCGCCTGATCGGACGCCCGTTCCGGCAGAGCGAGGTGGACAGGATCGACGACGCTCTCGATGCCGCGCTTGGCGCAAGGCCCGAAGTGCAAAGTGGGCATCGCATCGGACCCGAAGGCGTCGAACTCATCAAGAGCTTCGAAGGTTGCGCAAGGGTGCGAAATGATGACCTGGTCGAGGCCTATCCCGATCCGGGCACCGGCGGGGCACCCTGGACCATCGGCTGGGGTGCTACCGGCGCCGGCATCGGTCCGGCGACGGTCTGGACGCGCGAACGGTGCGATGCGCGGCTGGAGGAAGATCTCGAGCGATACGCGGCCGAAGTGATCGAAGCTCTCGATGGCGCGCCGACCTCACAGGCGCAATTCGATGCGCTGGTGAGCTTCCACTACAACACCGGGGCCATCGCCCGCGCTACCCTGACGCGCAGGCACAGAGCGGGCGATCACGCGGGTGCCGCGGGCGAGTTCGCCCGGTGGAAGCACGCCGGTGGTCGGGTCCTCAGGGGACTGGTCCGCCGCCGCGCGGCAGAGGCGGCCCTCTACCGATCCGGATGACGCGACCCGGCCCCTCGCGTTGGCGCCAGTGCGACGATTGGTGGAACCGCTCTGCCGGGATTCCGTTGCTCCATGCACAGGAGTTAACAAATGAAGTATTTGGCGATAGGCGCCGCGGCCTTCGCCATGATGGTCGGATCATCGCTTCCGGCTCAGGAGAAAGGCCGCGGCAACGAGAAAGGCCGGCCGGGATCGCCTCCCGCAGCGCAGAAGGGTCCGGCAGCCACTCCGGATCGACCGCCAGAGAAGGGTCGGCAACCGGGATGGTCTCCCGAACGCCAGGACGAAAGGCGCCCTCCCGATAGTCGTGTGCCCTCGCGCGGCGATGCAGATATGAAACGGCCGGACCAGCGCCCAGCTGCGAAATCAGCCGCACGCCCCCCGGACGGCCCGCCATCGCATCGAGGCTCTTCCCGGGATTTTCGGGGTGATCGTGTGCATTATCCCGCCGCCCACGTTGGTCGTGGCGAAGTATTTTCTTTGCACCGAGCCCGGACAAACCTGATTTCCGGCTGTCCTCCCGGTCTCGCGGCGAGACGGAACGGCTGCACACCGCCCGGCCAGGTCCGCGACCGGCGCACCGTGTTCGGCACCAGCTACCGCCCGCGATATTTCGGCTACAGCGGTTTCGACGACGGGCCCTATTATTACGACGACGGATACCTCCTCCAGCTCGGAAACGATGGCGGCATCGCCAGCTATCTGCCTCTGCTGGGCGGGGCACTGGCGCTCGGGAATATCTGGCCCAAATCCTACGAAAGTTACCGGGTGCCGGACTATTACGTCGATTATTACGGGCTCGGTGGGCCGGAAAGCTATCGTTACGCCGACGATGTGATCTACCGGGTCGATCCCGGGACATCGGCGATCCAGTCGATCGCCGCCTTGCTTACCGGCGACGAATTCGTGGTCGGGCAGCCGGCCCCGGCCGGCTACGACGTCTACAACGTGCCCTATTCGCAGCGCGACCGCTATTACGACACCCCGCAAGCCCAATACCGCTATTCGGACGGCTATGTTTACGAGATCGACCCGACGACACAGATCGTGTCGGCTGCCATCGACCTTCTGGGCTGAGGAGAGAATGGCCAGGATGACTTCCCCCAAACCGATGAGAGCCTTGGCGACGCTGGGCATGACCGCAATCATGCTGTGGGCCTGCGGTCCGGTGGCGACCGATGCGGATAACGGCGAGACCGCGACAGTCGAGGACAGCAACGACACGCTGGCGGGTGTGCTGGGCAATATGGAAGATTCCGATCGAATCCGCGAGGCGGTGGAGGAATCAGGCCTGTCTTCCCTGATGGACGGCTCCGGTATCTACACGCTACTCGCGCCCGAAGACGCGGCGTTCGAGGCGCTGGGCGCACGGGGCGATCTGCTGCTCGAGGAAGGACAGCGCCCGATGCTGGTCGGCGTGCTGCGCGAGCACATCTTGCCGGGCCATGTTACCCCGGAGGCGATCGCCACGGCCATCGAGCAGCAGGACGGCGCAGTCGAAATGACCACCTACGGGGGTGGCACCGTGACCTTCTCGCGCGAAGAAGAGGCGATTACGATCACCGACAGCAGTGGCGCTTCGGCGCGCTTTGCCGGCCCCGCACTCGCCGCCAGCAACGGCACCGTCATTCCGATCGATACCGTGCTCGTCCCCGAAGCCGAAACGCCGCTTACGGGTCAGTAGTCCCGACTGGCTTCGGCGACGATGCTCTCGCGGCCGATGGTGGAAATCGAAGCCAGGAGCGAAAGCCAGCTGGTCACCCGGAACTCGACTTCGGTCGCGCTGTAGCCGCGGCCGTCGGTGATCAGCTCGACATAGAACCGGCGCCCGAAATTCTTGCCCAGCGCCACGCCCGTCCCGCGATTGAGCGCCGGGTCGGCCGAGACGATCCGCAGGCGGTCGAGGCCGATGGCGCTGCGCAGCTGGTTGATCGGGTCGAGCCCGCCCCCGCCGCGCAGGCTCGCCAGCGCCGCCCCCAGTTGCAGCGCGTCGGTCGCCGAGAGCGAGGTGATCGAGCCACCGAACAGCAGCCGCGCGAGGATTTCTTCCTCGGGCAGCGCCGGGGTCGAGGTGAAGGATACCTCCGGCTCCTGGGCATTGCCGCCGACGCGGACTTCGACGTCGATCCCGTCCGCCTCGGTCTCGGCGCGGATGTCGAGCCGGGGATCGATGGGTTCGTTCTCGTCGAATTCGATCAGCCCGCGCGTGATCTCGAACCGGGTTCCCGCGAAGCTGTAGGAACCGCGAACGACCTCCGCCTCGCCGCCGATGCGGGGATCGGCGGTGGTGCCGCGCAGGATGATATCCGCCCCCCATTCGCTGTCGAGGCCCATGCCATCGACGTCGATCCGGCTCGGGCCGCGCGCGTTGATCAGATAGCGCCAAGGGCGGCTCGCCGTGGCTTCGGGGCTGACGTCGTCGGGACGGTTGACCTCGCGGGTGCTGATGCGCGGCAGGCGCATGTCCTCGGCGGCGGTGCCGAGCCGCCAGCTGGCCCGGTCGATCCGCACCCGCCCCGCGATGGTCCCGCCCAATCCATTCGAGACGATCCGCAAAGGCCCGGTGATCGTGGCGCTGAGACCGTTGGCGTTGAGAAGCCGCGCGTTCTTGGCCGAGGCCCTGAGATCGAGCGTCGGCCCGCGGACCTCGGTGAAGCGGCCCTCGACCCGCTCGCCCAGGCCCTGCAGGTCGACGATGCCGCTGCCGCTGACCGTCCCGCCGTTGGCCGTCGAGCCAGCAAAGCGGGTCAGCCGCAGCCGCGAGCCGGAGAACCGGCCGCGCGCGGTGACGTCGCGCACATCGGTGCCCGACAGCGAGCTGCGCACCCGCAGGTCATCGCTCGCCATCGATCCGCGCACCTGTGGATTGGCGAGCGATCCGGTGGCATCGGCGGCGACCGACACCGGTCCGGTGAGGTCGAAGGCATCGACGGCGGCGAGGCGCCACAGACTCTCCGCCGCGCCCTGATAGCGCAATTGGGCGTCGAGCCGCCCCGCCCGCAGGCGCTGCACCAGGTCCCCGCTTCGCGGCAGGCCAGTGATGCTCGCCTGAATCCGGCCTCGGCGGATGTCCTCGTTCTGCAGCACCGCGCGGGCGACAAGCGAATCCTCGTCCAGCTCTCCGACCAACGCGAGATCGACCGGACGCGAGGACAGGACCAGCCCGGAGCGCGTCAGATCGTCGACCTTCACCCGCGCCGTCCCCCGGGGTAGCCCGCCCGGGCCGACACCGTACTCGATGATCCCCGAGATAGTCCCGCCGAGACCGAGATCGCCTGCCGCGACGTCGACCAGCGACAACGGCATCCCGGCCAGACGCAGGTCGAGCGCGGTCCGCCCGCCGCCAAAGCGACCGCTGGCGATCAGGCCGCCGTCGCCGTAATTGAGCTGGCTGCGCGCCAGCTGCCAGCCGCCGTCGTCGAGCCGGGTGAGCACCGCGCGCCGCGGCATCGAAATGCGATTGCCGGCGAATTGCCCGCGCGCCGCGAGCGCGATCCGTTCGGGCGTGATTCCGGCGTTGAGGTCGAGCCGGAAGCTGCCACCCCGACGGCCGGCGACCGACGCATCGACTTGGCCGACCCCGTTGCGCAACTGACCCTGCGCGGCGAAGCGACCGAGGAACAGCGTGCCGTAACTCAGTCCCGCGCCCCGCGCCGTGCCGGAAAAGGTGGTGTTGCCCTCGGCAATCAGGCCCTCGGCTTCGATGTTCGCGCGCGCGATGGTGATCGGCGAAGTTCCGCCGAAGCGCGCATTGCGCGCCCGCAACGCGATGTCGACACCCTGGCCGGACCCGCGCGGCTGGAGGGCAATCGTGCCGTCGAGCCCGCCGCCCGAGAGCGCCAGATCGCCCGCGACCCCGCCGTCGAGAAGGGTGAGATCGCCGCGCACCTGCGTGTCGGTCACCGTCAGCAGTTCGATGTCGATACGCGTCGGCCCGCCTGCAGGGACATAGAGACCCAGCAACCCGTCGAAGGGGCCGAGCAGCGACTGACCCTCGGTCTCGATGCGAAAACCCTCGTCGGTCGGCGAGATCGCGACGCGGACGTCGCGCAGGTCCGCGGCAGGCAGGGGATCGGCGAAGACCAGCACGGCATTGGGCCCACTGTCGTCGAGCGCCGCCTCGATGGTGAAAGGCCCGTATTCGACGTGACGGCCCGACCCGGCGATCGTCGTGCGCCCGTCCTCGACCCGTCCGTCGAGCCGGGCGGTGAGCCGGCTCGCGGCGATGGAGAAATCATTGAACACCAGCGGAATGTTGGCGCCGATGCGGATACCGCCCCGCAGGCGGATCGGATCGCCGGCGAGGTTGGCGACGGTGTCGTTGCTGACCGGCGAGATCTGCGCCGCGACATTGGCGCGCATTTGCCAAGGGGTCGCACCGCCCAGCGTCAGATCGATGCGGGCCGAGCCGTCGGTCCGTCCGACCTGATCGAGCACCAGCTGCCGCGCGCGCACGTCTCCGGTGACGCGGTAGGTGCCGGCGGAAAGGTCGCCGCGAAGCGCCAGCGCGGCCGTCGTGTTGGGAAAGGCGATGCGGAGATCGTCAGACAGCAGCCGGTCGCCCGCGAGCACGATCTCGCCATCGAGCCGGCCGCGCACCAGCCGCGGGTCGAGCAGATCGTTGCCGGTCGCGACCCGCTCCACCGTGGCCGCCAGCGGCAACCGCCAGCGCGACCCGTCGTAAATGGCGATGCCGCGCTGGGTCAGCCCGGCGAGTTCGGTGTCGCCGCTGACCAGCCGTTCGAGCTGGAGCGTATGTTCGATCGTCAGGTCGTCGAAACTGCCGCCGGCGGTGGCCAGCAGGCGCGCGTCCTCGATCAGCAGGCCGTCGCCGAACAGCGCCGGATCGGTCAGCCGCGCATCGAGCGAGAGGGTCTCGACCCGGTTGTCGGCAAGGTCGATCAGGCCCTCGGCATCGATGGCGAGCGCCCGGCCGCGCAGGGCGTATTCGCCGTCGAACCGGCGGTCCTCGATCGTCGCCTCGGCCTTCAGCGCCACCGTCTCGCCCAGCGCCGAACCGAGCGTGCCGCCGAGCAGGCCACCCGGATCGATCTCGCCGAGCAGGCCGAAGCGGCCCGACCGGTTGGTTATCTTCAGGGCGGCGAAGCGCTCGTCCTCGCGCCGCACCACCAGCGCCCCGTCCCAGCGGGTCCAGGTCCCGTCGCCGACGATCCGCGCGCGATAGGCTTCGTCCAGCCCGAGCAGGCCGGCGAGTGCCCCGTCGGCGCTGGCCCGGTAGTCGAGCCCGAGATCGAAGACATCGCCGTCGGGTTCGGCGTCGATGTTGAAGGCGAAGCGGTCGTCCGACCCCAGCGAGCCGCGCGATGCGACCATAAGCCGCCGGTCCTCGACCTGCATTTCCGCCAGCAGATCGACCGTCTGCGGCGCATCGCCGGCGATCCCCGCCGCGAGCGTGAGATTGTCGATCTCGAGCCGGTCCACGGAAATGTCGAAGCCGGGCAGGATCGGCCCGTCCTCCTTGCTCGGAAGAAATTCCGGAATGCGCGTGAGCGTTGCGCGGCGCGCGGCGAACTCGTCGATCTCCAGGCGGTTGCTGAGCCAGGCTCCGGGGTTCCAGTCGACCTCTGCGCGCGGAATGGTGAGGAACTGCCCTTGCGGATCGGACAGGACCACATCGTGCAGCACCGCCCGGCCATAGAGATTGCCCTCGATCCGGCCGATGCGGATGTTGAGCCCGTTGGGCAGCGTGGTCGCGGCGATCCGGCTGGCGAGGAAGCGCTCGCCGATCGGCGTGTTGAGCAGCACCGCCGCCCCGGCAACGAGCAGCACCAAAGCTGCGACGATCCCGAGCGTCCATTTTCCGACCTTGCCCAGTCGTCCGAACACGCGCGAACGGCGGCGCGGTTCGCGCTCGGACTCGCTGTCAAACGCGCCATCAAGCTCGCCGTCCGGCAGATCGTCGGTCTCGCCCTCGCCCGCCATCAGAAGGCCTGCCCGAGCGAGACGTAGACCGCCACCGGCGAATCGTCCGGATCGGGGTTGAGCGGCACCCCGACATCGACGCGGATCGGCCCGAAACCGGTCGCGTAACGCACGCCGATACCGGCGCCGATCTTGATTTCGTCGAAGTCCGGAGTGACCGACGGGCTGACCGAGCCGGCATCGACGAAGGGCACCACCGACAGCGCACCGTCGAAGAAGCCGGTGCGGATGCGCGCCTCCGCCGCAACCTCGACCAACGAGCGCCCGCCCGAGGGCTCGCCGAGCGCATTTGTCGGGCCGATCTCGCGGAAGCCGTAACCGCGGACCGAGCCGCCGCCGCCGGCATAGAAGCGCCGCGACGGGGCGATAGCCTGAAGCGGCGCGCCGGGAATCATCCCGTAGGTCACCCGCCCGGCGAGAACCACGCGGTCGTTGATCTGCTGGTAATAGCTGCCGTCGGTCTGGGCGCGCAGATAGAAGCTCTGCATGCCGTTGCTACGCGAAACCTCGGGCGAAAGCCGCGCCGAGAGCCTGAAGCCGCGTGTCGGATCGAGCAGATCATCGCTGGTGTCGAGCTGCGTGTAGAGGGGAAGTGCGGCGACGAAGAAGGTCTGGCGCGGCTGAACCACGCCGTTCACCACCGGCGGCCGCTCGTCGGTGGCGACCAGCTCGATCCCCGCCGACCAGCTCAGCGGCTTCTGGAAAAGCAAGGTCGAGAGCCGTTCGTAATTGGCGATCAGCGAGACGGTATTGGCGTCGAATGCGGGGCTGTCGATCGTGGTGGCGAAGGCATCGACCGTGAGCACCCGGTCGCGGCCGCGGAAATTGTTCTTGCGGAAGGTCACTCCGGCGAGCTGCTCCTGGGTCCCGGCGATCCCGCGCAGCCGGAGCGAGCCTTCGGGCGGGAAGAGATTGCGGTGCTCCCAGCTCGCCTGGATGCGGAAGCCCTCTTCCGAACCGTAGCCGATGGCCCCGGCGATGGTCCGAAGCTCGGCTCGCTCGACGGCGACGTCCATCGCCACCACCCCCGGCTCGTCCCCTTGCGGCGGCTGAACCTCGCGCGGGGTCACCGTGACCGACGAGACCAGCCCGGTGGCGGTGATCGCGCGGCGCAGATCGAACTGGAGGCTTCGCTGATAGACATCGCCGGGATCGAAACGGGCGATTGTCGAGAAATGACGGCCGGAGAGGAAACGCGGATCGTTGCTGGTGACCTCGCCGAAGACGTATTTGCCGTTAGGTTCGACCGCCAGCGTCAGATCGCCCTCGGTCCGCTCGTGATCGATCAGCAGCTGCGGCGCGTCGATCGCTGCGAAGGGATAGCCGGTTTCGCCCAGCATGCGGTCGAGATCGAATTGTTCTTCCACGATCTTGTCGCTGTTGAGCGGATCGCCGGGCTGGATCTCGAAACTGTCTCGCAGGACGCCCGCGTCCGGCGCGCTCGCCAGATTGCCGAGATCGATCGCACCGTAGGTGAACCGTTCGCCGGGGATGATGTCGAAACGCACCACCGGCCGGGTCTCGGACCGGTCCTCGCCGGGTTCGACCCCGCCGATGCTGCGCACGATGCGTCCGTCGTAATAGCCGTAGACCCGCAGCAGCTCGCCCAGCAGTTCCTCGTCCTCGCGGGCGCGCGCGGCCAGCTGGGCGAGATTGTCCTCGTCGCTGTCGAGTTCGCGGATCGTCGAGAGCGCTGCGAAACGCTCGATGAAATCGCCGTCTTCGGTGAATGGCGGTTCGAGCTGGGGGAAGCCGAGGATCAGCTCGTCGGTGATCTGCCGGGTCTCCGCATCCGCGAAGGTCACTTCCGGCCCGGCGATGTCCAGATCGGCAAACTCGATGTCCTCCTCGGGCTCGAGGGAATCGAGCGGCGGCAGTTCGATCTCGTCCGGCCAGGCCAGAGTTTCGCCCGGCAGCGGGCCGATCGGCGTGTCCGGTTCGATTTCCGGTGCGACCTCCTCGATCTCACCTTCCACGCCCTGCTGGGCCCAGTCGTCGGGGTTCTCCACCGCGCTGTCGGGAATCAGGTCCTCGAGCCTGGGAGGCGCAGTATCCTGGGCCAGGACGAGAGCCGAATGCGCCAGCGCCAGGACGCCGACAGCGGATTTCAAGGAATTGCGGAAGGCCGCCTTAGCCAACCATGCGATAGCGCGACGGTTCGCCGTCCTTGCTCGGCAGGGCTTCGCGATCGCGCTGCCCGCCAGGGGCGGTGGCAGCGGCGATGAGGCGCTTCTGCTCGCTGTCGGAGACACGCTCCCACCCGTTGCGCGTAAGCCGTTCGAGCGGTCGGTAACGGACTTTGTACTGCATCCGCTCCGACCCTTCGACCCAATAGCCGAGATAGACGTAGGGGAGCTCGCGGTCCCGGGCACGCCGCATGTGATCGAGGATGATGTAGTTCCCAAGTCCCGACCGTGCCTCGTGTTCGGGTTCGTAGAAGCTGTAGATCATCGACAGCCCGTCACCCTGGAAATCCGTTAGGCACGCACCCACCAAGCGACCCTGCTGCGACCCGACCCCCGGTTCCCGGTATTCGATCATATAACTCGATACTGGTGAGTGTTCCACCATATCAGCGAAATCGGACTCTTCCATATGAGTCATGCCCCCGCCGGGATGGCGGACCGCGAGGTAGCGCTGGAGCAGCTCGAATTGCTCCGCGGTCGCCCACGGTCGACATTCGGTGGCGACGAGGTCGCGGTTGCGCTTGATGTTGCGTTTCTGCGTGCTCGACGGACGGAATTCGTCGGCGACGACCCGGACCGAGATGCAGGCCTGGCAGTCGAGGCAGCTGGGCCGGTAGGCGACCGTCTGACTGCGGCGGAACCCGATCCGGCCGAGCGCCTCGTTCAGCTCGTCTGCCGCCTCGCCCTTGAGTTCGGTGAAGACCTTCCGCTCGGTCCTGCCCGGAAGATAGGGACAGGGCGACGGTGCGGTAACGAAGAAGCGGGGAAAGCGGATCGGGGCCGACACGGGTGTTTTCTGGTCCTCTCGCTGAATCGCGGTTGCGCCTGTGAGAGACCCTTATGCATGTTTCTCCGGAAGGGTAAAAGTTTCTTAACCACGAATTGCGTGGCCGCGCTCAGAGATCGAAGGGATCGACCGAATAGCCCTTGCCGCGCAGGTTCCCAATCAAGGCGTCGATCTGAGCCGCGTCCCGCGCCTCGCATTCGATATCGGCGAACAGGCCCTTCGCCGGCAGCGAGGTGAAGATGCGCTGATGATAGATTTCGATGATGTTGACGTTGTGGGCGTGGAATTCGCGCATCACGGCGAACAGCGCGCCGGGCCGATCCTGCAGCTCGACCCGCAGCCGCGCCAGCCGCCCGCTGCGCGCGAGATCGCGCAGCAGCACGTTGGCGAGCAGGCGCGTGTCGATATTGCCCCCGCACAACACCAGCCCGATGGTCTTGCCGGCAAAGCGTTCGGGGTTGGACAATACCGCCGCCAGCCCGGCCGAACCGGCGCCCTCGACGACGGTTTTCTCGATCTGGAGCAGCAGTGAGACCGCATGTTCCAGCGCCGCCTCGTCGACCAGAAGCATTTCGTCGACCAGCGCGGCGATGATCTCGCGGGTGAATTCTCCCGGTGCCTTGACCGCGATCCCCTCGGCCAAGGTGTTCCCGCCGCACGCCATGTCGGCGCGCTTGATGTGCGCATACATCGAGGGGAACAGCTCCGCCTGTACGCCGACCAGCTCGATGGCGGGATCGAGAGCGCGAGCAACCGTCGCCATACCGCTCATCAGCCCGCCGCCGCCGATCGGCACTACCAGGCAATCGAGATCCGGCTGCGCCTCGAGCATTTCGAGCGCTACGGTGCCCTGCCCCGCCGCGACGTTCGGATCGTCGAACGGATGGACGAAAGTGAGCCCGCGCGCACGCTCGATCTCTCGAGCGTGAGCATAGGCCTCGTCGAAGGTTTCGCCGAACAGTTCGACCTTCCCGCCCACGCTTTCGGTCTGCATCACCTTCACGCTCGGCGTGGTGGCGGGCATAACGATGGTCACGGGCACGCCGAGACGCGTGCCGTGATAGGACAGCCCCTGGCTGTGATTGCCCGCCGATGCGGCGATGACGCCGCGCGCGCGCCGGGCCTCGTCCATCAACAGCAGGGCGTTGAGCGCGCCGCGTTCCTTGTAGGCCGCGGTGAATTGCTGGTTTTCGAATTTCAGCCAAATGTCGGCGCCGGCGATCTGCGACAGCGTCTGCGAATGCAGCATCGGGGTTTTGACCACCGCGCCGTCGATGCGCCTTGCGGCCGCCCTGACGTCGTCGATGGTCAGCCGGTCGGTGGCCGGGCTCGGGAGGGTTTCTGTCGCGTTCATGGCTTCGTCGCTTAGGGCTCGCCCGTCCTCTGCGCAACGCGCTTGGGCCTTTCCCCGTCGGGCGCTTTGTCCTAACCGACCCCGCCATGAAGATCGCTCCCCAAGTCGCCCGCGCCGCCGCATTCGCCCTGACCTTGATTGCCGCCACCCCGGCCCTGGCCGACCAGCTGATTGAGAATGTCGAGGGGGTCAGGATCGACGAGAACGGCGAGATCGATCGTTTCAACGCGCTGTGGATCGGCGACGACGGCCGCATCCAGCAGGTCCTGGATCGCGGCGACAAGCGACCGCGCGACGTCGATTATCAGTTCGACGGCCGGGGGCAGGTCCTCATTCCAGGCATGATCGACGCGCATCTGCACGTCATGGGCCTTGGCCTTGCCCAGCTCACGCTCGATCTATCGGAGACCAGTTCGCTCGACGAGGCGCTGGCCGAGATTGCCCGCTTCGCAGCCGAGAATCCCGCGCGTCCTTGGATCCTCGGACGCGGCTGGAACCAGGAGAAGTGGGGTCTGGGACGCTTTCCCACCGCCGAGGAACTCGATCGGGCGGTATCCGATCGTCCGGTCTACCTGACCCGTGTCGACGGCCACGCCGGCTGGGCGAACACGCTTGCCATGGAGGCCGCCGGCATCACCGAGGCGAGCCAGCCCCCGGCCGGCGGTCGGGTCGAACGCCTTCCCGGATCGCAGCGACCCTCGGGCGTCTTCGTCGATGCGGCGGAGGAACTTATCGCCGGTGCCATTCCCGCCCCGCGTCCCGCCGAACGCGATCTCGCCTTCGCCGAAGCGCAGAAGCTGCTGCATTCCGTGGGCATTACCGCGGTGGCCGACATGGGCACCACGATCGAGGACTGGCAGACTTACCGCCGCGCCGGCGATCGTGGGGCGCTGAGCCTGCGAATCATGTCCTATGCCGCGGGTCCCGATACCATGGAGCTGATCGCGGGCGCTCGGCCGACGCCCTGGCTCTACGAGGATCGCCTGCGGCTCAATGGGGTCAAGCTCTATCTCGACGGCGCGCTCGGCTCGCGCGGGGCTTGGCTCAAGCAACCCTATGCCGACGATCCCGGCAATACCGGGCTGCCGCTGATGCAGTCCGCCCAGTTCCGCAACATCCTGGTGCGCGCCGCGAACGGCCAGTTCCAGCCGGCGATCCATGCCATCGGCACCGCCGCCAATGCGGAAGCACTGAATGCGATACACGAGATCGCCGAAAGCTTCCCCGGCGACCGGCGCTGGCGGATAGAACATGCGCAGATCGTCGATCCGGCCGACCTGCCTTTGTTCGGCGATCACGGGATCATCGCATCGATGCAGCCCACTCACCAGACGTCGGACCGGACGATGGCCGAGGCGCGGCTGGGCCCCGCGAGACTATCCGGCGCTTACGCCTGGAACGCCATCCTTTCTGCCGGGGGCAGGCTCGCCTTCGGATCGGATGCCCCGGTGGAATCACCCGATCCGTTCCCCGGTCTGGCGGCCGCCTTCACCCGCACCGATGCCAATGGCGAGCCCTTCGGCGGCTGGATGCCGGAACAGCGGGTCACACGTGAGCAGGCCCTCGCGGGCTACACCTCCAATGCCGCCTATGCCGGTTTCGCGGAAGGACGGTTCGGGCGTCTGGTTCGCGGGGAAAGAGCCGATTTCGTGCTTGTAGACAGGGATCCACTGCTGGCCAGCCCATCGGAATTGCGGGAGACGCGAGTTCTGGGGACTTGGGTCGGAGGCGAGAGGGTCTTTGGCGCCGAATGAGGCACTTCAGCCCGGCGCATGGCACCGCCCATCGCACCGATTGGACGTTTCGCCGAAATAGCGGGCGCAACGCGGCACGTTAACCTGGCCGAAACCATTGACCCAACATAGAGCCTTCGAAAGTGGGCCGATCGGCTACGGAAAGGACGAAAATGACGACCAAGCGGATTGTTCTGGCAAGTGCTGCAATGGCACTCGCAGCGGCCCCCGTCACTGCCCAGCAGGCACGGGCCGTACCTGTCCGCGACGCTGCTCCGGTAGAGGGCTCCAACGCCCTGGGCGGTGCTCTGGGCGGTGAGAGTACGCTGTTTTTCGTTCTGGGCATTGCCGCGGTCGCGGCGGCCATCGTCTTCCTCTCGGAGGACGACGATCCTGTCAGTCCATAGTCATACTTTGCGCCGGTGCGGCGGGCAATTGACCCTTGCATCGGAAAACCGGCTCGCCTATCAGCGGGTCAAATAGTTCAAGAAACTCAGTTCTCGAAGGAGACGAAATGATGAAGTTGGGAACCCTTACCGCCGCAGCCGCAGCCGTTACGCTTGCGGTCGCTCCGGCCGTCGCTGCCGAGCGCACCGTGGCTCCTGTCGACGATGCTTCCGAGCTTGGCGGCGGTGGCGCGATCCTCGGCATTCTCGCCGCAGCCGCGATCATCGGTGCGATCGTGATCGCCGTCGATGACGACGAGAATCCGATCAGCGCATAACTTCTGCGCCATAGTTATCGAGAAAACGGGGCCTTTTGGCCCCGTTTTTTTGTGGAAACTCACGGCCGGTCGTCCCGTCCCTGTCAGGAACCGGGCAATTCTTCTGCAGATGAGCCGTCCGTCTTCGCCCGGCGTTCGGTGATCCGCATGAGCACCAGCGAACCTTCGAAGAGCAGCAGCAGCGGTATCGCGAGTATCAGCTGCGAACCCGGATCGGGGGGGGTGATGATCGCGGCCACCGCCACGATGAGAACGATAACGTAGCGCCTCGCACTCACCAGTTGCGCCCGCGACACGATCCCGGCGCGGTGGAGAAGCAGCAACAGAACCGGCAGCAGGAAACTGATCCCGAAGGCGAGGATGAACTGCATCACCAGCCCGAGGTACTCGTTCGCAGTCGGCAGCGCCTGAATGGCCAGCCCCCCCGCCTCGCCTTCGAAACCCAGGAACCACGTGAAGGCAGTCGGCATCACGACGTAATAGGCAAGCGCCGCACCAGCTGTGAACAGCACCGGCGTCGCCAGGAGAAACGGCAAGAAGGCGCGCTTTTCCTTGGCGTAGAGGCCCGGCGCGACGAAGGCCCATAGCTGGTTGGCGATGATCGGGAAGCTGAGGCAGAATCCTGCGAACAAGGCCACCTTGAGCTCGACGAAAAAGACCTCGTAGAGCTTGGTGAAGATCAGCTGTCCCTCGCCATCGGGGAATGAGGATTTGAGCGGCTGGATGAGGAAGCCGAGGATCGGATCGGCGAAATAGAGGCAGATCGAAAAGGCGATTACGAGCGCCAGCACGCAGCGCATCAGCCGCGCGCGGAGCTCGATCAGGTGATCGAGCAGCGGCGCCTGGGTATCGTCGATATCGCGGATGACACCCATCAGTCCGGCTGCTCCGTCGGCGATTTCGATTTCTCGAGCGGCAGTTCAGGCTCGGCCTGTGGTTCCTGGTTGCTCGACCGCCCGACGGTCGCCTCGGCCCGCGCGCCCCCTCCTTCCCGATCGCGATCGGAGCCCGCTCCGTTCGAAGGGAGTGGCTCCATGACATCGTCGGTCAGCAGATTTTCGGGCTCTCGCACCTGTTCGGCAGCGCCCGGATGATCGGCCATGATCTTCGCGTTGCGCTCGCGCCATTCCTTCTCGGCGTCCTCGAGCTCGGCCTCGCGGATCATGTTGTCGATCCCGGCGCGGAAATGATTGGACATGCGTCGCATCTTGCCGATCCAGCGCCCCGCGCTGCGCAGTGCCATCGGCATGTCCTTGGGGCCGATGACCAGGATCGCCACGACGACGACGATCAGCAGCTCCATGGCGCCGATATCGAACACGCGGCGCTATCCGGCGATCAGGAGGGGGTTTCGGTCTTCTCGGCCGGGCGCGGATCGCTCGCCACCTCACCGGCCGGCTTGGCTTCGTGCGACGGGCCTTCGAGGCGGGGTGCCGGCTTGGAGACGCCCTCCTCCTCTTCCTTCATGCCCTTCTTGAAGCTGCTGATGCCCTTGCCGAAGTCGCCCATCATTTCGGAGATTCGCCCGCGCCCGAAGAGCACGAGGACCAGGATTGCGATGATGACGAGTTGCCAGGGGCCGAGCGACATGAGTTGGACCTTTGTATACTGTCCGCTGGATATAGGCCCTCGTCGGTCGGAGCGCCAGCGAAGATCCTAGCCGGTCCCGGCAGGGGCTTCGTCGAACGATTCCTCGACCGCCGGCTCGTCCGCTTCGACGAGCGCCTCGAACGCCTCCTCGACCGGGTCGAGCAGCCCGGCGGCGCGCAGTTCGGCGATGCCGGGCAGGTCGCGGCGGCTGGCGAGGCCGAAGTGGTCGAGAAATTCCGGCGTGGTCGCGTAGATCGTCGGTCGGCCCGGAACCTCGCGCCGCCCCGCGATGCGGATCCAGCCGGCCTCCATCAGCACGTCGAGGGTTCCGCCCGAAGTCTGCACGCCGCGGATCGATTCGATCTCGGCGCGGCTCACCGGTTCGTGATAGGCGACGATCGCCAGCACCTCGGTCGCCGCGCGGCTCAGCCGGCGCACCTGCTCGCGCTCGCGGCGCAGGAAATGGGCGAGCTCCGGCGCGGTCTCGAAATGCCAGCGCCGGCCTCGCTCGACGATGCGCAGGCCGCGCTCGGCGTAATGCTCCGCAAGCGCCTCGAGCCCGTCACGGATGTCGCCGTACGGTGCGTCGCCGAGAAAGCGCGACAGCTCCTCGACGCTCATCGGCTCCTCGGCGGCAAACAGAGCCGCTTCTATCGCCTTCTCGGTTTCGGTCATTGGCGCCTCCGGCGCAGGCGCAGCGCGCCGTAGGTCTCGTTCTGCTCCAGTTCCGCCCTCCCCAGACGCGCGAGTTCCAGCGCGGCGACGAAGCTCGATGCCAGCGCCGAGCGCCGCAGACGGGGCTCGGCATGCGGCGGCAGGAAATCGCGCAATTCGACCCAGTCGAGAGTGACCCCGAGCATCGCCGAAACCCGGTCGAGCGCGCTGTCGAGAGTCATCACCGGGCGCTCGCGGACCATGTGCACTGCCGGGGCGGTGCGCGCCTTCACCCGGCCATAGGCCTCGATCAGCGCGTATTGATCGCATTTCCACCGTGTCCGCCGGTCGATCCGCAGGCCTTCCGGTTCCCCCCTCAGGAACACGTCCCGCCCGATCCTGTCGCGGGCCATGAGCCGCGCCGCCGCCTCGCGCATCGCACCCAGACGCTGAAGCCGCAGTTGCAGCTTGAGCGCCAGCTCCTCGGCGCTCGGCTCCTCCTGCTCGTCCTTCGGCAACAGCAGCGAAGATTTGAGGAATGCCAGCCAGGCGGCCATGACCAGATAATCCGCCGCCAGTTCCAGCCGCAGCGCCTCGGCCCGCTCGATGTAATCCAGGTACTGATCGACCAGCGCGAGAATCGAAATGTGCCGAAGGTCGACCTTCTGCCGCCGCGCGAGATCGAGCAGCAGATCGAGCGGGCCTTCCCACCCGTCGAGCTCCAGATAGAGCGCTCCGTCCGGAGCCGCGGCGTCGTTTTCCGTATCGGGAGCGATGCCCTCCCAACCATCCTCTTGCGAAGCAGGCAGATCGTCGGTGAAGAGCAGCCCGTCGCCGGTCACACGCCGATGCCCGCCGCTTCGATGAGAGCATCGCGCTTGGCCAGCAATTCCCCCGTGTCTGCACCGTCCACAGGGTCGCCCATCGCGGCATGGACGCGGGACAGGCGTTCCGCCGCTTCGGGCGTCAGCGTGGGATTGCGGGTGGCGATACCGATCATGTCGTCGATCTTGCCCCAGCAGTTGAGAGTGATGTCGCAACCCGCAGCCAGAGCGCGCTCCGAGCGTTCCGGGACGGTGCCGGCCAGCGCTTCCATGTCGATGTCGTCGGTCAGCAGCAGTCCGTCGAACCCGATGGCATCGCGGATGATGTCGCGGATGATCCGGGGCGATTGGGTGGCCGGGTGCTCGGTATCCCAGGCCGGAAACATGAGGTGGCAGGTCATTCCCAGAGGATGATGCGATAACGCGCGGAAGGGGGCGATATCGGCGTCCAGCTCCTCGGCGGAGGCGTGGACGACGGGCATCTCCTTGTGGCTGTCCGCCGTCGCTCGCCCATGTCCCGGCATATGCTTGAGACACCCCACCACACCTGCCCGGCCCAGTCCATCGAGCAGCGCGCGGCCCAGAGCCGCGACCTGCATCGGTTCACTGCCCAAGGCCCGATCGCCGATCACGTCGTCGGTGTCCTCGCGGCGGACGTCGAAGGGCGCGTGAAAATCGACCGTCACGCCGCACTCGGCGAGTTCGCGCCCCATCGCTTCGGCGTTGACGCGAATCGCCTCGATCGCGCTGGCGGGTGCAACCCGGTACAGTTCGTCGAAGACCTGTCCTGCGGGATAGCGCTGCCATTCGGGAGGCTTCATCCGCACCACCCGCCCGCCTTCCTGGTCGATCGAGACGATCAGCCTGTCGCGCCCGTGGATGGCCCGGAGATCGTCGGTCAAGGCACGGAGCTGCGCCCGATCGACACAATTGCGGGCGAAGAGGATGTAGCCCACCGGATCGGCGTCGGCGAAGAAAGCGCGTTCCTCTCCGGACAGCACCGGACCGCTCAGGCCGAAGATTGCGGGTACCATGGCCAGGGAAAATCGCAGTTTGCCGTGGTTCCCGCAAGGTGCCGGAAGCCGCGAAATGTGGAAATCGACGCAAGCCGGACTCGGCCCGTCCTATTTGACCGTGCAAGGCACTCCGGCGCCGGTCAGAGCCCGGCACAGGCGGCGCGCGTTCTCTCCGCTGCCGCCGACCGCCTGAAGGCGATAGACCCTGCCGATATCGGCCTGTCCCTCGACGATCCGATAATCGACGCCCGACAGCAGGTCGGTCTGCCGGGTGATGGTCTGCCATCCGGCCTCGGCGTCGGCGCGGCTGGAATAGGCACCGACCTGGACTGCGGTGCCATCGGGCAGCGATTGCCCGCGCGCAGGCACGGGCTTGGCTTCGTCTTCGCTGGAGGAAGGAGGCGAGGTCTCCGCCGGTTGATCCGGACGTTCGGCGAGCCGTCCCTCGCGCGTCTGCCCTTCGCCCACCGCGAAGCTGGTGTCCCCGGTTCCCTCGAAGGTCTTGCCGCCGGCATTCTCGGGCGCCGTTTTGTAAGGTCCTTCCGGCGCCGCGACGATGGAGCCGTCCGGCTCCGGGCCGCCACCGACGCCCGAATTGGAAAGCCACCAGATCCCGCCGACAATCGCCCCGAGCACCAGGACCATGCCGACCGCGATGGCGATCAGGCGCGTGGTGTCGAAGCCCTGCGGCTCGTCGTCCTCGTCCGCTTCGAGCCAGGGGAGGCTTTCGTCGTCGTCGGCAAAGGCGAATTCCTCGCCGTCATAGGCGCCCTCTTCGCCCTCCGGCGTGTGGAATTCCCGCGCAACGGTCATGATCACATCTCCTCGACGACCTCGACCCCCAGGATCGACAGGCCGTTCCGGATAACCTGTCCGATCTGCGCGGCGAGGAAAAGCCGGGCGGAAGTCAGTGTCTCACTATCGGACTGGATGATCCGCTTGGAAGCATCGTCGTTGCCGGCATTCCAGAAGGCGTGAAAGGCGGCGGCGAGATCGCCCAGAAAGAAGGCGATGCGGTGCGGCTCGCGCGCCTGCGCCGCGCTCTCGACGACACGGGGGAACTGGGCCGCCTCCCGCACCAGCGCGATTTCGGTCTCTCCGAGCAGGTCGAGATGCTGGCTCGACGGTTCGAGCCCGGCCTTGCGCAAAGTCGAGCGGATGCGCGCGTGGGCGTATTGCAAGTAGAACACCGGGTTCTCGCGGCTCGCCTCGACCACCTTGGCGAAGTCGAATTCCATCTGTGCGTCGGGCTTGCGGGTCAGCATGGTGAAGCGCACGACGTCCTTGCCCACCTCCTCGACCATGTCGGCGATGGTGACGAAATTGCCCGAGCGCTTGGACATCTTGACCGGTTCGCCACCGCGCATCAGCTTGACCATCTGGACGAGCTTGACATCGAAGGGAACGTCGCGCCCCGCACCCTGGGTGAGCGCGGCCACCGCGGCCTTGATCCGCTTGACCGTGCCTGCATGGTCCGCGCCCCAGATATCGATCAGCGCGTCGGCATTCTCCGCCTTCTGGAAGTGGTAGGCGAGATCGGCCCCGAAATAGGTCCACTTGCCGTCGGACTTGCGGATTGGACGATCCTGGTCGTCGCCGAATTTCGTCGAGCGGAACAGGGGAAGTTCGACCGGTTCCCAATCCTCGGGCGGGGCCTTGCCCTTGGGCGCCTCGAGCACGCCGTCGTAGACGAGGTCCCTGGACCGCAGCCAGGCCTCGGCTTCCTCGGGCTTTCCCGCCGCCTGCAATGCCGCTTCGCTGGCGAAGACATCGTGCTCGATGCCCAGCAGCGCCAGATCGGCGCGGATCCTATCCATCATCGCGGCCACGGATTGCTGGCGGAACAGCGGCAGCCAGTCCGCTTCCGGCGCCGCGACGAAGCGATCGCCATGCTCCCGTGCCAGAGCCTCGCCGACCGGCCTGAGATAGTCGCCCGGATACAGGCCTTCGGGGATCTCCCCGATATCCTCGCCCAGAGCCTCGCGGTAACGCAGGTGTGCGGAACGCGCGAGCGTGTCGACCTGCCCGCCCGCATCGTTGACGTAATATTCGCGGATCACCTCGAAACCGGCGAATTCGAGCAGGCGCGAGAGCGCATCGCCGACCACCGCCCCGCGGCAATGGCCCATGTGCATCGGCCCGGTGGGATTGGCGGAGACGAATTCGACATTGACCCGCTTGCCGCCGCCCATCGCCGAGCGGCCGTAATCCGCGCCCAGTTCCGCGATCGCCAGCAGTTCGCGCCGCCACGCCGCGTCCGAGAGCCGCAGGTTGATGAAGCCGGGCCCGGCGATGTCGACGCCGGTGATATCCGGATCGTTCTCCAGGTGGACGCCGATCTTTTCCGCCAGCGCGCGCGGGCTGGTGCGGGCGTGCCGGGCCAGCACCATCGCCGCGTTGGTCGCCAGATCGCCATGCGCGGTGTCGCGCGGTGGCTCCACGGCGACGCCGTCGCGTGGTACATCCGCGGGCAGCGCACCTTCGAGTTCGAGCGCGTTGAGGGCGGCGCCGACCTTCTCGGCGAAGGCGGCGTGAAGCGTCTGGGGTCGGGTCATTGCCGCGCGCGCCTAGCCCAGCGGACAGCGCTCGCCAATAGGCGCCTGCGCGCGATCAACGCGTGGCGTTGTAGGCCAGCTGATCCTCGCTGAGCTGAAAGCCGACCAGCAATTCGAACGTCGCGCGCTGGATTGCCGCGCGGACCGCCGGGTCGGTCAGCGGATCGATCGCGGCATCGGCATCGCCGGCCCGGCGCCTGCGCGTGATCTGTTCGCGAATGTCCTCCGGCAGGGTCGCTTCCGCACGATTGACGAAAGCTCCCGCGGTTCCGGTGGTCTGAGCGCGTTCCTGGCCGTCGGCGAAATTGATCGTGACCGTACCGAGCCGCTTGGTGACGACCGCACTGCCGCCGCGCAACACGGTGGCGAAATAGGGCAGCTGGACCTGCCGCGCACCACGCGTGTCGGTCCGGCGAGCCAGAACGTCGAATGTCGCCTCGGCATAGATGCGTTCGCCGGTATCGTTGCAGGTCGAACGCAGATTGGTGATCGCCGCGGTCACGTCGAGATCGCTGGCGAGTCGCGAATTCGGCGCACGAAACGTGGTGATGTCGCCGGTGTAGTCGGGAATGCCGACCGCCGGGCACACACTGCGCACGGCGGAAATGCCCACACCTTGGTCGAGAACCAGTTCGCCTTCGCGCGCGCATCCCGCCAGCGCCGCTGCCCCGGCTGCGAGAGTGAGACAGGATCTGGCAAAATTTCGGCTGCGCATTCGCGGAACGTTCCCTGGCTGGTCGTGACCTCGCGCGCCCTAGCTTGACGCGCGGCAAAGCGCTAGGGGGCGGGATATGAACGCCCCCTTGCATTCCACCCGCCCCGATCCGGCCGCCCGGCCCATGCTGACGCTGCTGATCGCGGCCCCTCGCGGCTTCTGCGCCGGGGTCGATCGCGCGATCGAAATCGTCGAGCGGGCGCTCGAGAAATACGGCGCGCCGGTCTATGTCCGGCACGAGATCGTCCACAACCGCTACGTGGTCGAGGGGTTGAAGCAGAAGGGCGCGATCTTCGTCGAGGAGCTTGACGAGGTGCCCGACGGACGCCCCGTGGTCTTCAGTGCGCACGGGGTGCCCAAATCGGTACCGGCCGAGGCCGAACGGCGGGAACTGCTCTACGTCGATGCGACCTGCCCGCTGGTCAGCAAGGTCCACCGCCAGGCGGAACGCCAGATCGAGAAAGAGCAGCATATCCTTTTCATCGGCCATGCCGGGCACCCGGAAGTGATCGGGACAATGGGACAGGTGCCGGAAGGCAGCATGACGCTGGTCGAGACTTTGGAGGATGTCGCCAGGCTCGATTTCGGACCGGACGAGGCGCTTTCCTATCTCACCCAGACCACGCTCTCGGTCGACGACACGGCGGAAATCGTTGCCGCGCTGGAAAAGCGATTCCCGCAGATCGTGGGTCCGAAGGCGGAAGACATCTGCTACGCAACCTCGAACCGTCAGGCAGCAGTTAAGCGGATCGCCCCGGCGAGCGACCTGGTGCTGGTGATCGGCGCGCCAAATTCTTCCAATTCGCTGCGGCTGGTGGAGGTTGCCGAACGCCTGGGAACCGATGCGCGCCTGATCCAGCGCGCCGACGACATCGATCCCGCTTGGCTGGTGGGCGTCGGAACGGTCGGCCTGACCGCCGGGGCCTCGGCACCCGAGACGCTGGTCCGCGAGGTGGTGGCCAAGCTTTCAGAGTGGCGCGAGGTCGAAGAGCGGACGATTACCGCCGCCGAGGAGAAGATGGTTTTCAAGCTGCCCCGGCAACTCAGCGAATAGGCAGCCCGGGAGGGATGGCGGTCTACACCCATCTCGGCTCGGAACGCCTCGCCGAGCTGATTGCCGCCTACGACGTGGGCCGACTCGTCTCGGCCAAGGGGATTGCCGAGGGCATTTCCAACAGCAACTGGCTGATCGAGACGACCGGACGCGACGGCACTGGCGCGCGATACGTGCTGACCATGTACGAACGCCGGATCGATACCGACGAACTTCCCTTCTTCCTCGGCCTTCTAGATCATCTGGCAGCCAAGGGTTGTGCGGTACCGGCGACGATTCACGATACCCATGGGGCCGGATATCGCGAGATCGACGGCAAGGCGGTGGCGCTGATCGAGTTCCTCCCCGGCGTCTCGCCCTCGAAGCCGACGCCGGTCCAGGCCCGGTCCGCGGGCGCGGCACTGGCAGACATTCATCTCGCCGGCATGGATTTCGCTCGCAGCCGTCCCAATCCTCTGACGCCGGATCATTCCGCCAAGGTCCTCTTCCGGTTTGCACCCGACCGGCTGCGCAGGCTCGATCCGCGACTCGCGGCCATTGCCGATGTAGCCGACGACATCGCCCGGGAGGCAACGCAGGACCTGCCCCGATCGATCATCCACACCGACCTTTTCCCAGACAATGTCCTGATGCTGGGCGATACGGTAAGCGGACTGATCGACTTCTATTTCGCGGCCGAAGGAGCGATGGCCTACGATCTTGCCGTCACCCACGCCGCCTGGAGCTTCGATCAGAGCGGCGATGCATTCGAACCTGCGATTGGGCGAGCGCTGGTCGACGGTTACGAAAGCGTCCGCCGCCTCGATCCCGATGAGCGCGACAGCCTGCCCATTCTGGCGCAGGCGGGTTGCCTGCGATTCGTCGCCAGCCGGACCGAAGACTGGTTCGACACCCCGGCCGACGCGCTCGTCAGGCGCAAGGATCCGATGGAATTCGTGCGGCGGCTGGAATTCTATCGGGATAGGCGCCAGAAGGCATTTCCATGAAGCGCGTTGAGATCTTCACCGATGGGGCCTGCAAGGGCAATCCCGGGCCCGGCGGCTGGGCCGCTCTGCTGCGGCTGGGCAGGCACGAGAAGGAATTGTCGGGCGGCGAAGCCGATACGACGAACAACCGAATGGAGATGACCGCCGCGATCCGCGCGCTCGGCGCGCTGATCGAACCGTGCGAGGTCACGCTCTATACCGACAGCAAATATCTGATCGACGGGATCACCAAATGGGTCGCGGGATGGCAGCGGCGCGGCTGGAAGAATGCCAGCAAGAAGCCCGTGCGCAACGCCGATTTATGGCACGAACTGATCGCACTGACCGAACGTCACCGGGTCGAATGGCAATGGGTTCGCGGGCATAGCGGCCATCCCGAGAACGAGCGGGTCGACAAGCTGGCAAGCGATGCCGCGCAGCAGGCCGCCTTCGCCTGACCGGTCTCAGCCGAACCGTTCGGGTGCATAGAGCGAAGGGTCGAGCCCGCGTGTCATTTCGTCGCGCGGTTCGCCGAGGAGAATCTGAGCGGCAAGCCGGGCGGCGGCGGGGGCGGTCTGGATACCGTAGCCCCCCTGCCCCGCGAACCAGACGAAATCCGGTACCCGCGGGTCGGGGCCGTAGACTGGCCGGCGATCGGGCGCGAAGCTGCGCAGGCCCGCCCATTTGCGCTCCACCGCCTCGACCCGCCAGCCCATCACCGCTTCGAAGCGGTCGATGGCCTCGGCCACCGCAAGCTCGTCGGGCGCGGCATCGCAGGGTTCGCTCGGAGCCTCGTCGTTGGGGCTGAGCCACAACCGACCCGCCTCCGGTTTGAAATAGAACCGACCGGAAATGTCCAGCACCAGCGGAAGGTCTGCGGGAGCCTGCGGATCGGTTCGCAATTGCACCACCGTGCGGCGCAAGGGCCGGATCCCGAGCGGCCGCGCACCCGCAAGCCCTGCGATCCGGTCGGCCCATGCGCCGGCGGCATCGACGATCACGTCGGCATCGAACCGCCGCCCATCCTCTGTATCGATCCTCCAAACGTCCGGCCCGCGCTCGAGCCGGGAAACCCGGGCGCGGGTTTCCAGTCGCACTTCCCTGCGCCGGCCGAGCTGGAGGTAATGCGCGTGGAGGCCGGCCACGTCGATGTCGGCGCAGGCCTCTTCCCAGACCGCCCCGGTCCAGTCGGGCCGCAGTCCGGGCAACCTGTCGCGCAAAGCTGCTCGCCCCACCCGTTCGATCGCCGCCCCGGTTCCGGCAAAGCGCGCCAGGAAAGCATCGAGCGCGTCGGCATCGCGGTCCCGACCGATGTAGAGCGCCCCGCGGCGATGCAGGAAGCCGTGCTGGCGCAGATAGGGACCGGAAGCGAGGGTAAGTGGGACGATCTCGGGACCGCCGTAGCATTCCTCCCAGAACGCCGCCGAGCGCCCGGTCGCGTGATAGCCCGGCGTATCCTCGGCCTCCAGCAGCAGCACGCTCGTCGAACCGGCCAGTTCGGCAGCCAGGCTCGCCCCGGCCATGCCGGCACCGATGACGGCGAAATCGTATCGACTCACCGTGATGCAGGCACCTTGCGATCGAGGAAACCGGCGATGGTGGCCATGGCCCGCGATCGGACCGGGTCGGCCTCGCGCAGGATCTCGTGATGCGCGTCGTCGGCGAAGTCGACGAGCTCGCAATCGGGGAGCCGCGCGCAGGCCCTTTCGATCGCGGCATGGCTGACCAGCTGGTCCTTGCTGGTCGCGACGATCAGCACCGGGACATGCATCGCCTCCATCCGCCCGGCGGCGAACATCGCCCTGGTCGAGGCATAGGCGCGTTCGACCCAGCCCCAACTGCCCGGCCCCATCACCAGTTCGGGGCGTTCGGTGCGCCACCAGAGCTCGTCGGCGTAGCGATCAAGATCGTGAGTGAGAAGCTCCTGACGTCCGGCCGGCATCTCGCCAGGCTTCTCGCTCCACTTCCACGCCGGCCGGCTCGGCGCGCCGATCAGGGTCATCGCCCGCGCAATTCCCTGTAGGAGCGGCAGGGGGAGAGGCGGCCCGGCCATGCCGAGCATCGGCGCGGAAAGCACCAGCGCATCTGGCCGAACCCGACGCTCGATCGCCGCGCGCAGGGCGAGGTGGCCGCCCATCGAATGCCCGGCAAGGACATGCGGGCCCGGCGTCTGCGCCGTCCATTCGGTCCAGAACGCCGCGAGATCGTCGAGCCAGACGGAAAAGTCGCCCACGTGACCGGTGGTCGCATCCTTGCCCAGCCGGCCCGATCCAGCCTGCCCGCGCCAGTCGGCCGCGGTGACCCTCCAGCCGGCCCGGTGCCATTCCTCTAGCATTTCGAGGTACTTCTCGTAATTGTCGCCCCGTCCGGGGAAGAACAGGATCGACCCGCGCGGACGCTCCGCGGCGCCGGGCCAGTCGATCCGGCGCAGGCGATGTCCGTCCGCCGCCAGCCATTCGCTCTCGCGCGCCGCCGATGGGATCGCGCGGCGATCGATCGGGGTTTCCCGGTCGGTCCGAACGGCGGCGGCGTCGCTGATACCGAACTCCTCGTGGTTACTAATTGGTAAGCCATGATCTGTAGCACTGCCCGTGAGACTTATCTCGGGGACCCGGATGCTTCAGGAATACGCCTATTACGGACTGCTCGGGGCGCTGACAATCGCGCTGCTGTTCGCGGGCTTCACCGATCTCAAGAGCCGCCGGATCGCCAATTGGCTCAACGCCGCGATCGCCATCGCCGCGCCCGCCTTCTGGTGGGCCAGCGGCCTCGATCCGTGGCCCGGCATAGCCCAGCAACTGGGCGTGGCGCTGGCGACCTTCGCCGTCTGCGCAGGGCTCTTCGCCATCAGGATGATGGGTGGTGGCGACGTGAAGCTGCTGACCGCGCTGGCATTGTGGATACCGCCGGCTGCCTTTCTCAAACTCGTCGTGGTCATGGCACTCGCCGGCGGCGTGCTCACCATCGTCTTCGGCGCCTGGCACATCACGCGCCGCCGCCGCGACCGCATCGCCATCCCCTACGGAGTGGCAATCGCCTTCGGCGCGCTGTGGGTGATCGGCACCGAGGGTCTCGCCCGGGACAGCGCAATTTCCATGATCGGATGACAACCCGATCTTAACCAATCCGGCCGTAAGCCGGGAAACCATAGGCGTCCGCCAATTCGCCGCGGACCAATCAGGGGGCTAGATTAGCCATGGACAGGAAGAAGCTGGTTTTGCTGGCATGTGCGCTGATCGTCGCGATCGGCACTGCTCTGGTCGCACGGAGCATGTTCGCCGGGGCCGCGGCACCAGAAGCACAGGCAGCCACGGTTCCCAGCGGACCCAAGGTTCTGGTGGCGCAGCGCGCGCTGCCGGTCGGAACGATCATCACCGCGGATTCCCTCGGGTTCCAGCAATGGCCCGCCGAACTGGTTCGCGATGCCTATTTCATCGAGGGCGAGAGCGATATCAGCACGCTGCTCGGCACCGTCGTGCGGCATCCGGTCACCGCCGGCGAGCCGGTCACGCAAGGCTCGCTGGTGAGCCCCGGCGATCGCGGGTTTCTCGCCGCCGCTCTGACCCCCGGGATGCGCGCCATCACTGTTCCGGTCGATGCCCGGACCGGCGTGGCGGGCTTCATCTTTCCCGGCGACCGCGTCGACATGGTTCTGACCCAGACAGTCGAAGGCACCGAAGGTCAGTCGCTCAAGGCTTCGGAAACCATCATTCGCAACCTTCGCGTGCTCGCGACGGACCAGGCGACCGATCAGGAGACCGCCGAAGGCAAGACCGTGGTCCGCACAAGCACCACGGTGACGCTGGAAGCGACTCCCAAGATCGCCGAGAAGATTGCGGTCGCCCAGACGATCGGCACGCTCAGCTTTACGCTGCGCTCGTTGGCCGACAATTCGAGCGAGCTCGAACGCGCCCTTGCCGCCGGCAACGTCGTCATCCCCGACGATGCGACGCCCCAGGAAGAAGAACGCCTGCTGCGCGAAGCCATGGCCCGTCCCGACGATGGCCGCAGCACCTTCGCGACCGGCGCCGACGTCTCGCGGTTTCAGCGCGGCACCATGCCTTCGCAGACGCCGCGCCAGGAAACCCAAACGACCGCACCCGCAGCACCCGGCGACCCATCGCCCGCCAGCCGCCCCGTCCGCAGAGGCCCGACGGTAACGGTGACTCGCGGCAAGGAAGCCGAAGAAGTGCCGGTCGGAACGACCCGCACCTCGGCGAACACGATCCTCAATCAGCAATCCGCCGGAATGGCGAAGGGAACCGGATCGGTGCCCGGAGCCGCGGCCACGCTGCGCTAAGAACAAGCCATCAGGGGGCTAGTCTCATGAAACGTCGTCTTATCAAGAATGTGCTGCTCGCCGGCCTGGCGCTCGCGCCGCTGGCAAGCGTGCCGGCGACCGGGGTGCAAGCCCAGTCGGTGGTCCGCCCCACCAGCGAGATCGTGCTTTCGATCGGCCGCGGCGAACTCGTCAATGTCCCGGGCTCGATGGCCGATGTCTTCATCGCCGACGACAACGTCGCCGATGTCCAGGTCAAGTCGCAGCGCCAGCTTTACGTCTTCGGCAAGTCGGGCGGCGAGACAACGGTCTATGCCAGCAACGCCGGCGGCGACATCATCTGGTCGGCGAACATCCGCGTGGGCTCGAACATCGGCAGCATCGACCAGATGCTCGCCCTCGCCATGCCGGAAGCGCGCATCTACGTCGCCACCATGGGTACGAACACGGTGCTGCTGACCGGCACCGTCGCCGCTCCCGAGGATGCCGCCGAAGCGCAGGCACTGGTCCAGGCCTTCGTCGGCGAAGAAGCGAACGTCATAAGCCGGCTCAAGATGGCAACGCCGCTGCAGGTCAACCTGCAGGTCCGCTTTGCAGAAGTGAGCAAGAACTTCGTGCGCGCGATCGGCGCCAATTTGGCGACAATCGACAGCACCAGCGGGTTCAAGTTCGGAATCACCAATGGCGGCATCAGTCGGCTGGCTCCCGGAGGTTCGCTGGGCACGGGTGGTACGGTCATCGACCGTTTCATAAACCCGGCGACAGGCGCTATCGAGGAACGTCCCGGCTCGAGTGTCATCGGCACGGGTACCGGCTCGACCATCGCCGCCTTCGGCAGATTTCTCGGGCTCGACATCGGTAGCGCCTTCGATCTCGCCGAGCGGCAGGGCATGGTCACCACGCTCTCGCAGCCAAACCTGACCGCACTCTCGGGCGAAACGGCCGAATTCCTCGCGGGCGGCGAATTCCCGATCCCGCTGAGCCAGGGCCTCGGCTCCACGACCGTCGAGTACAAGAACTTCGGCGTCAGCCTCGCATATACGCCGACCGTGCTCGCCAATGGGCGCATCTCGATCCGCGTCCGACCGGAAGTGTCGGAACTCTCGACCCAGGGCGCAGTCCAGCTCGACGGCTTCACCATCCCGGCACTGACCGTGCGCCGGGCCGAAACAACCGTCGAACTGGGTTCGGGCCAGAGCTTCATGATCGCCGGGCTCATGTCGGCCAATTCGCAGAATTCGATCGACAAGGCTCCGGGTGTGGGCGACGTCCCCATCCTCGGCAATCTCTTCCGATCGACCGAATACCAGCGGGGCGAAACCGAACTGGTGATCGTGGTCACTCCCTATCTGGTCAAGCCCGTGGACGATCGCGACATCCGACTTCCCACCGACGGTTTCCGGTCCCCGAACGATGCCCAGCGCCTGCTCGGCTTCCTCGAGAACGACGGCGTCAGCGGTGCCACCAGGCCGATGCCCACCTCTACGGGTCCCGCGGCTGGACAGGCGGTGCCCCAGGTTTCCTACGATGCCGCCAGCGCTCCGGTCGAGGCCGAGGCGCGTCGCGAGGAACGCACCGCCGAGGCCGATCCCGCGGTTCCCGGCTTCAGCTTCAAGTAAGAGGGATACAGACGATGAGCACCATCACCACCAAGCGGATTTCCGCCGCCCTCGTCCTGGGCCTGAGCGTTTCTGCCTGCGGCACCACGGCCACGACCAACCGCACGCTCTACAGCGTCCACCAGCCGGTGGTCGAACATAGCAATTTCACGCTCGATGTCGCCACCACCCCCGGCGGTCTTCCGGTGTCCGAACAGCAGCGCGTGCTGAGCTGGTTCGATGCGATGGACCTTCGTTACGGCGACCGGATCGCGCTCGACGATCCTGCGGCCTCCCCCGCCGTACGCGAGGCGGTGCAGGATCTCGCGGGCCGACGCGGCGTGCTGCTGGCCGAAGGCGCTCCGGTGACGGTGGGCTACGTCCAGCCCGGCCAGGCGCGTATCGTGCTCACCCGCTCTTCCGCCTCGGTTCCGACCTGCCCCGACTGGTCGGCCAAGAGCGAGCTTGCTTACGACAACGGCACTTCGTCGAACTACGGCTGTGCGATCAACACCAATCTCGCGGCCATGGTGGCCAATCCGGAAGACCTTATCTCGGGCCAGAAGGGCACGGGCGAAACGGTGGTGACCACCGCGACCAAGGCCATCCGTACCTATCGCGAGCAGGAGCCGACCGGTGCGGCCGGCCTCTCCGAAGTGAGCTCCGCCCAGGCTGCCGGCGGCGGCGGTTGAACTTAAGCAGAGGAAGACGACGATGAATGCACCCTGGAAAGCAGGCACGCAGGGCAACCGCGACGCCTTTGCCGCCTTTATCTGCGACGAAGCCGCGCTCGATGTGCTGCGCCCGGTCGTGATCGAACTCGGCTGGCAGCCCGAGAAATGCAACAAGGGCGGACTGCGCAACGCCATCCAGTCGCTCAGCGTGAGTGCCAGCCCGAACATCCTGATGGTCGATCTGTCGGAAAGCGGCGACCCGCTCAACGACATCAACGCGCTCGCCGAGGTTTGCGAGCCCGGCACGGTGGTGATTGCCATCGGCCAGGTCAACGACGTGCGCCTCTACCGCGACCTGCTCGCCAGCGGCATCCACGACTACCTGCTCAAGCCGCTCTCCGCGAGCGTCCTGCGCGACGCGCTGAACCAGGCACAGGCCGTGTTCGCCGCGCCGCGGGTCAGCGAACAGGACCAGGCCAAGCGCCATGTCTCTGCCGCCATCGTCGGCACTCGCGGCGGGGTCGGAGCATCGACCCTGGCGACCTCGCTGGGCTGGTACCTCGCCACCAAGAAGAACATGCAGACCGCGCTGCTCGATCTGGACATCCATTTCGGCACGGGTGCACTGGCGCTCGACCTCGAGCCGGGACGTGGGCTGACCGATGCGATCGATAATCCCAGCCGCATCGACGGGCTGTTCATCGAACGCGCGATGATCCGCGCTCACGACAACCTTGCGATCCTTTCTGCCGAAGCGCCGATCAATTCGCCGCTTATGACCGACGGCGCGGCCTTCCTCCAGCTCGAGGAGGAGTTCCGCCATGCCTTCGATGTGACGATGATCGACATGCCACGCAACATGCTGATCAACTTCCCGCATCTGCTGAGCAATGTGAACCTGGTGGTTCTCGCCACCGAGATGACGCTGGCCTCGGCCCGCGATACGATCCGCATTCTTTCGTGGCTCAAGACCCATGCCGAACATGCGGAGACGGTGATAGTCGCCAACAAGGTGCAGACCGGGGTTACCGAAATCAGCAGGGCCGATTTCGAGGCGTCGATCGAGCGCTCGATCGATTATTCGATCGGTTTCGACCAGAAGGCCGCCGCCAATGCCGCCAAGCTCGGACAGCCGCTGCTCGAAGCAAACCCGCAAAGCAAGGCGATTGCCTCCATCAAGGATCTCGCCCTGCGGATCGCCACCGCGGGCGATGGCGAGGAAGGTCCCGCAAGCAGCGATGCAAGAGAGAAGAAATCGCTGCTGGGCAATTTCGACTTCAAATCGCTGCTCGCGAAGAAGGACAAGCCGGCGACGATCGACGCTGCCGGATAGCCTTACCGTGCGGGGGCTCCGCTGGCAGCGACCCCGCGGTTCGGCCGGATGAAACGGGAAGGGTGTAACACGCCATGGATTCGATACAGCTGGTGCTGATGTTCGCAGGCTTGATGGCGTTCCTGCTGCTCGGCTATGCCCTCATGGGCGGACCCTCGGCGGCAAAAGCCAGCCACCGGCGTCTGCAACAGGTCCGCTACCGCCATTCCGAAAGCATGCAGACGAAAGTCGAATCGCAACTCAAGAAAGCGATCGCCTCGCGCAAGCCGAGGTTCCAGAAGATCGCAGGCTCGACATCGCGCATCGAGGCGCTGGCCATCCGGCTCGACCGGACCGGCAAGAAATGGTCTTTGAGCCAGTATTTCTACACTTCGGGCGGCCTTGTCCTGGTGTTCGCGCTGCTGATGTTCCTGCGAACCGGATCGCTCGGCCTTTCGCTGGGGGTCGGCCTGTTCTTCGGTGCCGGCATCCCGCATTTCATCGTCGGCTGGCACATCAAGAAGCGCACGAACAAGTTCAATGCCAAGTTTCCCGACGCGATCGAACTGCTCGTACGCGGCCTGCGTTCCGGCCTCCCGGTAACCGAGACGCTCTCGGTCGTCGCTCAGGAGGTTCCGGGCCCGGTCGGCGAGGAATTCAAGGGCATCGTCGAACGCATCAAGATCGGCCGGACGATGGAGGAAGGCCTTCAGGAGACGGCCGACCGGATCGGCATACCCGAATTCAACTTCTTCTGCATCACTCTCGCCATCCAGCGTGAGACCGGCGGCAATCTCGCCGAAACCCTGTCCAATCTCGCCGATGTGTTGCGCAAGCGCAGCCAGATGAAGCTCAAGATCAAGGCGATGAGTTCGGAATCGAAGGCTTCGGCCTACATCGTGGGAGCGCTGCCGTTCATCGTCTTCACGATGATCTGGTGGATCAACCCCGGCTACGTCGGAGAATTCTTCGTCGACGAGCGCCTCGTCGTCACCGGCCTCGGCGGGCTGGTGTGGATGGGCATCGGCGCCTTCATCATGGCCAAGATGGTCAGCTTCGAAATCTGAGCGATACGGAAAGACCGAAACCATGGTGAACTCTCCCGCCAGCCCCACGCTACTCGGCTTCGACGTGATTTTCGTCGGCTCGATCCTTGCCGGGGTCGCGGCCTTGGCGGTGGTGTTCGCCGTCTACACCGCAGTCACGATCAAAGACCCGATGAACAAGCGCGTCAAGGCGCTGAATGCCCGGCGCGAGGAATTGAAGGCCGGCATCGTCACGGCGTCCGCGAAGAAGCGGCAGTCCCTGGTTCGCAAGTCCGACACGACGGAGAAGGTCAAGGAGACCCTCGGCACGATGAAGGTGCTGCAGGACACCCAGATCGCCTCGATGCAGCAGCAACTTGCCTGGGCCGGTTTCCGCAACAAGGAACTGGCCGTCCTGCTGATCGGCGCGCGGATGGTCCTGCCGATCCTCTTCGGCGGATTTGCCTTCGTCATGCTTTACGTCGTCCAGATCTATCCGGACTGGCAGATGAAGCGAGTGATGGCGGTCGCGCTGATCACCTTCCTCTCCTACAAGGGCCCCGAACTCTACCTCAAGAACGTCGCGACCAAGCGCACCGATGCGATCCGCAAGGGCCTGCCGGACGCGCTCGACCTGCTGGTGATCTGCGCCGAAGCCGGTCTGACGGTCGACGCCGCATTCAACCGCGTCGCCAAGGAACTGGGCCGCGCCTATCCGGAGCTTGGCGACGAGTTCGCCCTGACCGCGATCGAGCTGTCGTTCCTCAACGAACGCAAGAAGGCCTTCGACAACCTTGCCTACCGCGTGAACCTCGAAGCGGTGAAAGGCGTGGTCACCACCATGGTCCAGACCGAACGCTACGGTACGCCGCTGGCATCGGCGCTGCGCGTGCTCTCGGCGGAATTCCGCAACGAGCGGATGATGCGCGCCGAAGAGAAGGCCGCGCGCCTGCCGGCGATCATGACGGTGCCCCTGATCATGTTCATCCTGCCGGTGCTGTTCATCGTCATCCTCGGCCCGGCGGCCTGTTCGATCGCCGACGCCTTCTCCGGCGGCCTGTAGCAACGGCCGACGGCGGAGGGCGGCGCCCGGCTCAATCCACCAGGCTCTCCGCGTCGAACTCCCCCGCCGCCTCGCGCACGCGGACCAGGAGATCGCGCAGCGTCTCCCGCTCGGCCTGATCGAGCACGCCGAAGAGCTCGCTCTCGATCGCCTGTGCCAGCGGCATGATCCGCGCGTGCACGGCCCTCCCCTCCGCCGTCAGCTCCAGAAGGTGCGATCGCCCGTCGCGCTCGTTCGGCCGGCGGGCGACGAGATCGCGATCCTCCAGCTTGCGGCAGGCGCGGTTGACCGGCACCTTGTCCATCAGCGTCATCTGCGAGAGCTGGCGCTGGGTCAGCGCGCCGGAGTCGCCGAGCACCGCCATGATCCGCCATTCGGTGGTCTTGAGGTCGAACCGGCGGCGATACTGCTCGGCAATCCGCGTCGAAACCGCATTCGAAGCGATCGAGAGCTGATAGGGCAGGAACCCGGCGAGGCGCTGGGCGGGACGGCCGGTCATGGCTGGATTTCGATGATCATGCAGGTTGCAAACGCAACTATCGGTATTCCGGTTCCTCCCACCAGGGGTAGAAATCGGGCATGTCCTTACTCACCGTATCGGGATAGCGGGGCGAGCGCTTCTCGAGGAAGCTGGCGACGCCCTCCTTCGCATCCTTGCTGCGGCTGAGGCGATAGATCGAACGGCTGTCGATCCGGTGCGCATCCATCGGATGTCCGCCCGCTCCCAGCCGCCACAGCATCGCCCGGGTCATCGCGACCGAAACGGCGGAGGTGTTGTCGGCGATCTCGCGAGCGATACCGCGCGCCGCATCCATGAGGTCCCCCTGGGGATGCACCGACCGCACGAGGCCGCGATCCAGCGCCTCCCCGGCATCGAAGATGCGCCCGGTCATGCACCATTCGAGCGCGGTCTGCATGCCGACGAGCCGGGGCAGGAACCAGCTCGAGGCGGCTTCGGGCGTGATCCCGCGCCGGGCGAATACGAAGCCGAACCGGGCATTGTCGCTGGCGAGCCTGATGTCGAACGGCAGCTGCATCGTCGCTCCGACACCGACGGCGACGCCGTTGCAGGCGCCGATCAGCGGCTTCTTCGAGTTGAACAGCCGCAGCGTCAGCCGCCCGCCGCCATCGCGCACCCGCTGGTCGGAGAGGTCCTCGACCGGGTTCGGATCGGAGAAGACGTGGCCGCCGCCCTCCGGCGTCAGGTCCGCCCCGGCGCAGAAGGCGCGATCGCCGTGCCCGGTCACGATCACCGCGCGCACGCTGTCGTCGGCGTCGGTCGTATCGAGCGCGTCGATGAACTCGGCCATCATCGCGCGGGTGAAGGCGTTCATCTTCTCCGGCCGGTGCAGCGCGATCGTGGCGACCCCGTCCGCGATGTCGAGCTTGATCTGGCTGTAGTCCGTCATGACGGCACCCCCCTGCGGATGTTGGACATGGACCGGGTGTTACACGGTCCAGACGAAGAAAACGAAGCGCCCCCGCTCGCGGCCTCGCAGGCGGGCGAACGGGGGCGAATGTCTGCGATCATGCGCCCGAGTCTAGGCCGGCGCAGTCGGGTAGGAAAGCGCGCGGCGGATCAACGCGGCGCCATGCGGATCGCGCCGTCGAGGCGCACATCCTCGCCGTTGAAATAGCCGCACTCGATCATGGTCAGCGCGAGCATGGCATATTCCTCCGGGTTGCCGAGCCGCTTGGGGAACGGCACGCTGGCGGCCAGCGCGTCCTTCACCTGTGGCGGTGCGGCATTCATCAGCGGGGTGTTGAAAATGCCGGGCAGGATGGTGTTCACGCGGATGCCCTCGCTCATCAAATCGCGCGCGATGGGCAGCGTCATCCCGATCACTCCGCCCTTCGATGCGGAATAGGCTGCCTGGCCCATCTGCCCGTCCTCGCCGGCGACGCTGGCGGTGTTGACGATCGCGCCGCGGTCTCCGTCTTCCGACAGCGGATCGAGCGTCAGCATGCCCGCCGCTGACTTGGCGATGCAGCGGAAGGTGCCGACGAGGTTGACCTGGATCACGAAATCGAAGGCGGACAGCGGGAAATGCTTGATGCTGCCGTCTTCCTTGGACCGGCTGGCGGTCTTCATGGCATTGCCGATGCCCGCGCAATTGACCAGGATGCGCTCCTGCCCATGCGCCTCGCGCGCCTTGGCGAAACCGGCATCGACATCCTCGTCGCTGGTCACGTTGACCTTGCAGAAGATGCCGCCGAGATCCTTGGCGACCGCCTCGCCCTTTTCCTCGTTCATGTCGAAGATCGCGACCTTGGCGCCCTTCGCGGCGATGGCGCGCGCGGTGGCCTCGCCGAGGCCGGAAGCGCCGCCAGTGACGACGGCGGGGGTCTTGCTGCTGATTTCCATGGAATTTCCTCTCGGTTTTAAGACTTCGCGATTACAGCGCCTCGACGATGGTGACGTTGGCGACGCCGCCGCCTTCGCACATCGTCTGCAGGCCGTATTTCTTGCCGTGCCGGTGAAGCGCATGGACCAGCGTCGCCATCAGCTTGGTGCCGCTCGCGCCGAGCGGGTGGCCGAGCGCGATCGCACCGCCGTGGACGTTGAGCCTGTCGGGGTCGGCGCCGGTATGCTTGAGCCAGGCGAGCGGCACGGGCGCGAAGGCCTCGTTGACCTCGAACAGGTCGATGTCACCGATCTTCAAGCCGGCCCGCTCCAGAGCGCGATCGGTGGCGAAGAGCGGTTCTTCCAGCATGATGACCGGATCGCCCGCAGTGACCGTCAGATTGTGGATGCGCGCCAGCGGCGTGAGCCCGTGCTCCTTCAGCGCCCGCTCGCTGACCACCAGCACCGCGCTCGAGCCGTCGCAGATCTGGCTGGACGAGGCGGCGGTGATCGTGCCCTCCGGGCTCAGCAACTTGACCCCGGCGATGCCTTCCATTGTCGCGTCGAAGCGGATGCCCTCGTCGACCGTGTGCATCTGGTCGCCATCGGGAGTCTCGATCGCGACGGGCACGATCTCCTTCTCGAAGGCGCCGCTCTCGGTCGCCTTGATCGCCTTCTGGTGGCTGCCGAGCGCGAAGCTGTCGAGCTGGTCCTTGGTGAAGCCGTGCTTCTTCACGATCATCTCGGCACCCATGAACTGGGACCACTGGATGCCGGGATATTTCTCCTCGAGCCCCGGCGATTTGTAGTTCCCCAACCCTTCCTTCATGTGGAACATCGCGGTCGAGCCCATCGGCACGCGGCTCATGCTCTCGACGCCGGCGGCGATGACGACATCCTGCGTCCCGCTCATCACCGCCTGCGCGGCGAACTGGATCGCCTGCTGGCTCGATCCGCACTGGCGGTCGATGGTGACCGCGGGGACGCCCTCGCCCAGCCGCTTCGCCGCGAGCACCGCGTTGCGCCCGACCTGCATCGCCTGTTCGCCGCCCTGGCTGACGCAGCCCATCACGACATCGTCGACCGCCTTGGCCTCGAGACCCGCGCGCTCCATCACCGCATCGAGCGACTTCGCGGCGAGATCGACCGGGTGAACCCCGGCCAACCGGCCACCCCGACGCCCCCCGGCGGTGCGGACGGCTTCGACGATATAGGCTTCGGGCATGGGCGAACTCTCCTTCGGGTTTCGTTTCGCTACGGACCTATGGGAGGGTTACGTTAGCGTCAAGTGAGCCTGACGGTGGCATTTCCGCCCGCCACACGGAAGGGAACGAGCCCTGTTGCCGGCAGGCCCGTCGGCTCGCTCGAATTGCCCCGCGATCGTGCACGGAGCACGATTCCACTGTTGCAATTGAGTTACAGCACCGCGCAATCTCGCCGCTTGCTGTGGGGTTCTTCTTCACATGGAGGGACCAATAGGCAAAGGCGAGATCAGGGAAATAGGCGGCATGCGATCTGGCTGTTTCCGGTCTGTGGCTTCCAGGTGCAGTGGGGACGGAAAGGTCGCTCGCCGCATCGGAAATGTTACTAGTTCCTCTGCGAAGCAGAGAGTTAAAATGGGGATTGTACCACATGAGAAAGCTAACGAATTTCAGGATCGGCACGGCCACGGTGGCGCTCGCCATCGCCATGGCTTCGTCGCCGTCGCTGGCGCAGGATGCTTCCGATGACACGCTGGATCAGGCGGAAGAGGACGAAGTATTCGTCGGCGAGCCTATCGTCGTCACCGGTTCGCGCATCGTGCGGCCGGAAATCGAAAGCTCCGCACCTCTCGTTGCCGCGATCGGCGAGGAAGAGCTGGAGCAGCGCGCCTTCACCAACGTGGCCGACGCCATCAACGAGGTGCCCGGCTTCGGTACGCCGGTGTCCTCGAGCGGTGACCAGTCGAGCTTCTCGGTCGGTCAGAACTTCGTCAACCTGTTCGGTATCGGTTCGCAGCGCACGCTGACCCTGGTCAACGGCCGCCGCTTCGTCTCCTCGAACACCGCCTCCAACTTCGGTGGCGCGGCCGCCGGCCTGCAGGTCGACCTCAACGTCATCCCGGTCAGCCTGGTCGAGCGGATCGACGTTCTGGCGGTCAAGGGCGCCACGACCTACGGCTCCGACGCCATCGCCGGTACCGTCAACCTCATCCTGAAGGACGATTTCGAAGGTTTCGAGGCCACCGGCCAGATGGGCATCTTCGAGGAAGGCTACGGCAAGAGCTACACCGGTTCGATTACCGCCGGCGGCAATTTCGCCGACGGTCGCGGCAACATCGCGGTCAACTTCGAATACGCCAAGCAGGACGGCGTGCTCGTTCTCCGGACCGAGGAAGGCCGTCGCAACAACTTCCGCAATTCGCCGACGGTGAACATTCTCGACCGCCGCATCGCGCTCCTGACTGCCGGCGGCCGTCCCTCTTCGAACACGGGCCTGGGCTTCCTCACCGACGCCAGCGGGACCCCGGTGCAGTTCGCGCCCAACGGCAATCTCGTTCCGTTCGACGTGGGTGATCCGATCGACGTCGTCAGTTCGTCGGGCGGCGACGGGCTCATCCTCAACCGGTCGGGTCAGATCCTTTCCGATCTCGAGCGCTACTCGCTCTTCACGCTCGGTCACTACGACCTGACCGACAATGTTCGCTTCTTCTTCGAAGCGAACTATTCGCGCAACGAAGCGGTGGAACTGGCCAACCAGCCGGTTTACCAGTCCGCGCTGTTCGGTGCGCCGAGCGGAGCGCTGCCGGTCTACCTGTCCAACCCGTTCCTGAACGCGCAGGCGCGCGGGGTGCTCGCCGGCAGCTTCGATCCCGACGGCGACGGCGTGGCGAACCTCAACTTCGACCGCAACGGCGACGGGGTGAACGACGAAACGCGTTTCTTCATCCAGCGTGCCGGCTTCGACCTTCTGGGCGGTTCGAACGCGAACTTCCAGCAGCTCGAACTCTTCCGCGGGGTCGGCGGTTTCGACGGCGACTTCGAGGTCGGCGATCGGAATTTCTACTGGAGCGTTTCGGCTTCCTACGGTGAATCCCAGGCGATCTCGTCCGCAACGCAGCTGGTGCAGGCCAACTTCGTCAACGCGGTTGATGCGGTTCGCGACCCCACCACTGGTGAGATCGTCTGCCGCGTCACGCTCAACCCGCCGACCGGCGCCGCCGCCAGCACCAACGCGGTCACCGGCTGTGTGCCGCTGAACCTTTTCGGCGAGGGTGCACCGTCGCAGGCGGCGATCGATTTCGTCACGGCGTTCACCAACTCCGAATCGCGCAACCGTCAGACCATCTTCAACGCCAACATCGGCGGTGGTCTGTTCGATCTGTTCGACAACGAGATCGCCTTCAACGTCGGCGCCGAATACCGCAAGGAAGAGCAGGGCTTCACGCCCGACGCCTTCCTGCAGGAAGGGCTCGGCCGTTCGGTCGCGATTTCCCCGGTCACGGGCGAGTTCGACACGCGCGAAGCCTATGCGGAAGTCCTGATCCCGATCATCCAGCCTTCGAACGACATGTTCATCGATCGCCTGGAGTTCGACGCTTCGGTCCGCTACATCGACAACAGCCGTTCCGGTTCGGACGTGATCTACTCGGTGGGTGGGCAGTTCGCCCCGATCCGCGACATCACGCTCCGCGGTTCGTATACCGAATCCGTTCGCTCGCCGGCGATCACCGAGCTGTTCCTGCCGATCGTGGAGACCTTCTCCTTCGCCAACGACCCGTGCGACGTGGAGTTCATCGGCGAAGGCGACGCGACACGTGCCGCCAACTGTGCTGCCGACGGGCTTCCGGCGAACTTCGACTCGGTCATCGACGAAGCTTCGCAGCGCATTCGCACCGGCGGTAACCCGAACCTCGCCAACGAAACCTCGAAGAGCTGGACTGCCTGTGTCATCCTGCAGCCGCGCTTCGTGCCGGGTCTGACCATCACGGCAGACTGGGTGGACATCGAAGTGACCAATGCGATCACCGCACTGTCGCTCACGAACGTCCTTCGTGCCTGCTACGACAGCACGAGCTTCCCGACGGCTCCGACCTGCAGCCAGTTCACGCGTGGACCCGATGGCCAGATCATCGACGCGCTGACCGGCCAGTCGAACGCGGGTCTGTTCGAGTTCTCGGGCCTGCAGGCCTCGGCTCGTTACGGCTTCGGCATCGGCGACGTGTTCGGCGATGGCAGCGACATGGGCGACATCGATCTTGCGCTGCGGTACTTCTACCGCGACTCGCTGCGCACGATCATCGCCGACGTCGAGAACGACAATCGTGGCGAGATCGGCAACCCGATCCACTCGTTCAACGGCACCATCGGCTTCAGCAAGGGGCCGTTCTCGACCTCTCTGACCGGGACGTACGTTGACGAGGTCGCCTTCGATCTCGAGAACGACCAGACGCAACCGTTCTCGAAGGTCGGCGATTATCTCGTCTTCAGCCTGACGCTCGGTTTCGACGTCGCCGACAACTTCAAGTTCCAGGCGACGGTCAACAACCTGTTCAACGAAGGCGTGCCGTTCCCTGCCGCGAACGGGAACTTCTATTCGCCCTACGGCGATGGCTTCCTCGGCCGCGAATACGTCTTCCGCGTGAGCACTTCTTTCTAAGAAGCGCGAAACCGGACGAACAAAAGGAAAGGGGGGCTCTGAGAGCCCCCCTTTTTTTATCTTCCAGTTTGATTGCTATTCCCGGAAACGGACGGGCGCCGTTCGACAGGTGTCCGACAAGCGGGAAAGCCTCGCCTCCCTTATCGGAGCCGGCGAAGGCAGCCTCGATCAGCGCACCCGGCCGACACCGAGATAGCCGTTCTTCTCCTCGAAGGTCATGCGATAGCCACCGGACCAGGTCTGCCTGACGGTGGCGGTCCAGCCAGCCCGCGGCGCACCGCGCAACGTCCGGTTCGACGTCGCCCGCCAGACCTGGCCGTTGGACAACAGCACCACGGGCCGGCGCGATTCATCGGTGAACACGTCGGTAACCTCGCTTACGACCTCGCTCTCTTCCTCCCTCTGCTGGGCCGCTTGTTCGGCCGCGGCAATACGAAGCGGATCGGTCGAGGCTTCCGCTTCCGCAAGGGCTTCTTCCTCGCGTTCGGCAATCTGGATCGCCGACAGTCCGAACCGATCGGCGAGGCGCGCCCGCTCCGCCTCGGCACGCGCCGCGCGGGATTCCCTCTCTTCGCGGTATGTCCGGTCGAAGCAGGCGAGTCGGGCCGCATCGTCTGCCGTTTCGGCACAGAGATCGTACCGCTCGAGCAAATCCTGCGCCCCCGCCGATGTCGGCGACAACAGCGCCCCGATCGTCGCCAGACCGCCGACCCAGACCGGCGCCAAATTCTTCACTTTCATGTCTCGCTCCCGAAAGGGCCGCCGTGCGGCCGCGCCGGGGAATGATGCAGGCAAATCCGCCCTACCGTCAACATTTGGAAGAGCAGGAACCGCGCGACCGGAGGCCGGGAGACAAAGCCCGAAACACCGCCGGACGGCGTCCTCTCTTCCGCTCCGGCGGTCCCCGTTCCCGATGTCCGGGCTCTCCAGCCCAAGCGGGGACGGTCTCGGCGCGGCGACATCAAATGTTGCAGAACGGCCACTGTCTTCGAACTTTAACACGCCGAATTGCCACAATCGGGTCTCTTGCCTTGCCTTCCGCATCGAAAATGAATGAACCCTGGGACAGTATCGATCACCACCCTTTCCGGATTACGGATCGACAAGAGGACCATCTTCGTCATGAAAAAGCCTTTCCTTGCGGCGCGCTGCCGCACCGCTCTTCTCACCGGAACCGCTATCGCCGGATTCGCCGTCGCCGCTCCTGCAATGGCGCAGGACACGTCCGACGATCTTCCGGAAACCGCCAGCTCCGAAGAAGGTGAAGGCACGATTGTCGTGACCGGCACCCGCTTGAACCGCAATCCCGAGATCGCCGGCCCCAACCCGGTCGTCACCATCGATGCGGACACGATCCAGCGTTCGGGCGAGACCAACCTCGTCGACATCCTCAAGGACACGCCGGCGCTCTTCAATTCCGAAGACAGCTTCGACGCATCGGGTTCCGAGGCACGCTTCGGGGGCGCGGGCGTCAACGTTCTCAACCTCCGCAATCTCGGTGCCAACCGTACCCTCGTGCTGGTCAACGGGCGCCGCCATGTGGCCGGCCTCGCCGGCGAAGGCGCGGTCGACATCAACTCGATCCCGATCGCGCTGGTCGAACGCGTCGACGTGCTGACCGGCGGCGTGTCCTCGGTCTATGGTGCCGATGGTGTTTCCGGCGTGGTCAATTTCATCCTCGACCAGGACTTCGAGGGCATCGAAATGCGCGGCCAGGGCGGCATTTCGGAGTATGGCGACGCCGAAAGCTACTACGGCTCGGTCGCCGCCGGCATGAATTTCGGCGACGGTCGCGGCAACATCTCGGGCGCCTACGAATTCCGCCAGGACGGTCGCGTGCGTTCGGAAGACCGCCCCGAAGGCCGCTTCGATGCCATCCGTCTGGTCCGCAACCCCGACGACATTCCCGACGATCCCGCCGTCTTCGACCAGATCCCGCTTCGTTTCATCGGCTATGCCGACAGCGCGCCGGGCGGCGCGCTGGTGATCGACAACAGCCAGGTGGCCGAATTCTACGGAACCGGCCGTCCCTATCGCTCGTCGCTCTTCCTGCCCAACTCCAACTTTCTCTCGGCGGGCGACGCCAATTCTGACGACACCCCCGTCGCCAGCTACCAGGGCGATCTCCAGGCTGCCACGGAGCATCATTCGTTCAATCTCTTCGGCAATTACGAAATCACGCCCGGCATCCGGTTCTTTGCCGAGGGCAAATATGTGAAGTCGGAGAACTTCACGGTCGCCCAGCCCTCGTTCGACTTCTTCACCTTCGTATCCAACGACAACCCGCTGATCCCGCAAAACGTGCGGGATGCCGTGGATGCGCGCGGCGATTTCGGCGGCGTCCTGGTCAACCGCGACAATTTCGATCTCGGAATTCGCAGCGAACGGATCAACCGCGACCTTTACCGCGGCGTGGTCGGTTTCGATGGCGACATCTCGGACAACGCGCGCTTCGAAGTCAGCTACGTCTACGGACGCAACGAATCGGATTTCACGCTCAACAACTACCGCATCGCGGACCGTTACTTTGCCGCTCTCGACGCGGTCGACGAGGGCGAGTTCCTGACCGGCACGCCCAACGGCAACATCGTCTGCCGCAGTTCGATCGACGGATCGGGCATCGTCGATTCGGGCAATTTCAACTATGGTGAAGCCCCCCAGACGTTCACGCCGGGCGAGTGTGTTCCGCTGAACATCTTCGGACCCAACGTCGCCAGCCAGGCCGCGCTGGACTTCATCAACACCGACCTCAACAACAGCTATTCCATCACCCAGCAGGTCGTGAACGGCTTCATCGCGGGCGATTTCGGCCAGTTCTTCGAGCTGCCGGGTGGCCCGATCGGCTTCGTCCTCGGCGGCGAGTACCGTCACGAAAAGAGCGTTTCGATCTTCGATCCGATCTCCAAGCAGGTTTCCGATTTCGATCCGAACACGGGTGTCCTCGCGGACCTGGCGCTGCTCGACGACGAGGTCGGCAGCTACGATGTCTACGAAGGTTTCGCCGAGCTCTCGCTTCCGATCCTCGCCGATCTGCCTTTCGCCGAACTGCTGGAACTGACCGCGGCGGTCCGCCTGTCGGACTATTCGACCTCGGGCTATTCGGACAGCTGGTCGGTCGCGGGCATCTACGCGCCGATCTCCGACATCCGCGTTCGCGGCAGCTACTCGCAGGCTTCGCGCGCGGCCAACATCACCGAGCTGTTCGCGCCGGCGACCGGTACCTTCTCCTTCATCGCCGATCCCTGCGATCCGGTGAACATCACCAGCGGTGCGCCGGTGCGTGCGGCCAATTGCCGGGCATTGATCGAAGGACTGGGCGCCGATTTCGACACCTACGACTACGGGTCCGACATCGCCTCCAGCGCCAGCATCGAAGGCCGCGTCTCGGGCAATCCGAACCTCGAACCCGAAGAGGCGACGACCTGGACCGCGGGTGTCGTGCTGCAACCGCGCTTCCTGCCGGGTCTGGCCCTCAGCGTCGACTGGTACGACATCCGGCTCGAGCAGGCGATCAACACCACATCGCTAACCGAACTGGCCGAGTTCTGCGTCGATTCGCCGACGCTCGACAACCAGTTCTGCGATCTCGTGCAGCGCGAGCAGGGGACCGGCTTCGTCGTCGGCTACAGCCTCTCGCCGGTCAACGTCGCCTTCTTCGAAACGGCGGGTGCGGACGTGACCTTGAGCTACGGCATGAACGTGGGTTCGAACAGCCGGATCGAGGCGCGTGGCACGCTGGGCTATCTCGACAAGCTGGCCTTCATCCCGTCGAACGGCGGCACGCTCGACGACGATCGCGGGGAAAGCGGCGCGCCGAAATGGTCCGGCAATGCCGACTTCACCTTCATCACCGACAACTTCACCCTCAACTACGGCTTCCGTTATATCGGAGATCAGCTGCGCTACGAGAAGGACGTGCTGGCCGCCAATCCGGACCGGGCGGCGCCGGAATTCATCACCATCGATTCGCGGTTCGTCCACGATCTGCGGGCCGAATTCGAGACCTCGGACGAACGCGCGAATTTCTTCTTCGGTGTGAACAACTTCACCAACGAGCGTCCCGCCGTCGGTACCCGCGACACGCCCACCGGCTGGCGCGGACGGTATTACTATGCGGGCATCAGGGTAAACTTCGACAGCATTCCGGGGCTCTAGGCTCCGAAAGCTGTCCAATCGAAAAGGGCGGGGAGCGATCCCCGCCCTTTTTGTTGTTCGGTTCGATCGGAATTAAACCACGGTCATCGCCAGCTCGCCGTCGCCCTCGTCGATCGCCACGGTGCTGCCGTCGGGCACCGCGCCTCGCAGGATCATGTCGGCCAGCGGGTCCTGGACGTAGCGCTGCACGGCGCGTTTCAGCGGCCGCGCGCCGTAGACCGGGTCGTATCCCACCCGGCCGAGCCAGCGCTTGGCCGCCTCGGTCAGGTCGATGGTGATCTTGCGGTCGCGCAGCAGCTTCTGCACCCGGTCGATCTGGATATCGACGATCGGCGCCATGTGTTCCTGCGCCAGACGGTGGAACAGGATGATCTCGTCGAGCCGGTTGAGGAATTCGGGGCGGAAATGGGCGCGGACCACGTCCATCACCTGCGGCTCGACGCTGTCGACATCCGCGCCATCCTCGATCTGGGTGAGGAACTGGCTGCCGAGATTGCTGGTGAGGATGATCAGCGTGTTCGAGAAGTCGACCACTCTGCCCTGCCCGTCGGTCAGCCGCCCGTCGTCGAGCACCTGGAGCAGCACGTTGAACACGTCCGAATGCGCCTTCTCGACCTCGTCGAACAGCACCACCTGATAGGGGCGGCGACGCACCGCCTCGGTCAGCACTCCGCCCTCGTCGTAACCGACGTAGCCCGGGGGCGCGCCGATCAGCCGGGCGACCGCGTGCTTCTCCATGAATTCGCTCATGTCGATGCGGACCATGGCATCGTCGTCGTCGAACAGGAAGCCGGCGAGCGCCTTCGTCAGTTCGGTCTTGCCGACGCCCGTGGGGCCGAGGAACAGGAAGCTGCCCAGCGGCCGCCCCGGGTCCTGCAGACCCGCCCGTGCGCGCCGCACGGCCTTGGACACCGCGTCGATCGCCTGGCTCTGGCCGATCACCCGTTTCGCCAGGATGTTCTCCATGTCGAGCAGCTTCTCGCGCTCGCCCTCCATCATCCTGTCGACCGGCACCCCGGTCCAGCGGCTGACCACGCCGGCGATGTCGTCCTCGGTCACCTCCTCGCGCAGCAGCGCGTTCTCGGTCTGGCCGGACGCCGCTTCCAGCCTGGCTTCGAGCTCGGGAATGCGCCCGTATTGCAGTTCACCGGCCTTCTGGAGATCGCCGGCGCGCTGCGCCTGTTCGAGCTCGATCCGTGCCTGGTCGAGTTCTTCCTTGATCCGCGCCTCGGCATGGATCTTGTCGCGCTCGTTCTGCCAGCGCGTGGTCAGTTCGCTCGACTGCTGCTCGAGCTCGGACAGCTCCTTGCGCAGGTTCTCCAGCCGGTCCTTGGAAGCGGCATCGCTTTCCTTCTGCAGCGCCTGCTCCTCGATGCGGAGCTGGATGATCCGCCGGTCGAGCGCCTCGATCTCCTCGGGCTTGCTCTCCACCTCCATGCGGATGCGGCTCGCGGCCTCGTCCATCAGGTCGATCGCCTTGTCGGGCAGGAAGCGGTTCTGGATGTAGCGGTTGGACAGCTGCGCCGCCGCCACGATCGCGCCGTCGGTGATGCGCACACCGTGATGCAGCTCGTACTTGTCCTTGACCCCGCGCAGGATCGAGATCGTGTCCTCGACGCTCGGCTCGTCGATATAGACGGGCTGGAAGCGGCGTTGCAGCGCCGGGTCCTTTTCGACGTATTTCTGATACTCGTCGAGCGTGGTCGCGCCGATGCAGTGCAGCTCGCCGCGGCTGAGCGCGGGTTTGAGCAGGTTCGAGGCATCCATCGAGCCTTCGCTCGCGCCCGCCCCGATCAGCGTGTGCATCTCGTCGATGAACAGGATGATCTGGCCTTCAGCCCCCTTCACCTCGTCGAGTACGGCCTTCAAGCGTTCCTCGAACTCGCCGCGATATTTCGCGCCGGCGATCAGCGCGCCCATGTCGAGCGCCATCAGCGTGCGGCCCTTCAGCGAATCGGGCACGTCGCCATTGGCGATGCGCAGCGCGAGCCCCTCGGCGATAGCGGTCTTGCCGGTGCCGGGCTCGCCGATCAGCGCGGGATTGTTCTTGGTCCGCCGCGCGAGGATCTGCACCGTGCGGCGGATTTCCTCGTCGCGCCCGATCACGGGATCGAGCTTGCCGTCGCGCGCCGCCTGGGTGAGGTCGCGGGCGTATTTCTTCATCGCGTCGTAGGCTTCCTCGGCGCCGGAACTGTCGGCGGTGCGCCCGCCGGTCACGTCCTGGATCGCCGCCTCGAGCGATTTCGCATCGACAGCCGCTGCCTTGAGCGCCTTGCCCGCTGAAGTGTCGGACAGGGCGAGCGCCTGGAGCAGCCGCTGCACCGGCACGAAGCTGTCGCCCGCCTTTTCGGCGAGCTGTTCCGCCTGGTCGAGGACGCGCACCGCGTCGTTGTCCAGCCCGGGCGTCTGTTGCGCACCGCCGCCCGACACGGCGGGAATCTTGCCGAGCGCCGTATCGACTTCGGTGATCGCGACGCCCGGATTTCCCCCCGCGCGCTGGATCAGCTGCGCGGCCATGCCCTGGTCGTCCTCGAGCAGGGCCTTGAGCAGATGCGCGGGACTGATCCGCTGGTGGTTCATGCGGATGGCGACGGTCTGGGCGGACTGGAGGAAGCCCTTGGCGCGATCGGTGAATTTCTCGAGATTCATGGCGATACCTCACGTCGGTGATACGCTCGATGTAATGTTGCACAATGGCAACACAAGTAGCAGTGCCGGACAATTTGTCCGGTGTGTTGCCTGCATATAGCAGCCCGGAATGCCCGACCAGTCGCCTCCCGGATTTTTTCCCGGCGGGCCTCTTGTTCCCGGCCCGGTCTCGGCTAATCAGGTGGCAGGGAGAGACTTAATGACCAAACGGCTGTCGCGCCTCGGATTTCTGCTGCTCGTGCTCGTGCTGATCGCCTTCGTGGCGCTGGCGACGTGGGAGCCGTTCTGGGCCGATCGCGACATCGAAGGCTCGCCGGACCGTGTCTACACCGCCGAGATCGTGCGCGACGAATTCGGCGTGCCGCACATCTACGGCGCCACCGATGCCGATGTCGCCTACGGTGTCGCCGTCGCCCATGCGGAGGACGATTTCTTCACCCTGCAGGACGTGGTGGCGATGAGCCGCGGGCGTTACGGCGCGCTCGCGGGGCAGGAAGGTGCGGGCGTCGACTATGCCTATCACCTGCTCGACGCGCGCGGCACCGCCGAGCGGCACTATCCCGAGCTTCCCGCCGATACGCGCGCGCTGTTCGAAGCCTATGCCACCGGGCTCAACGATTTCGCGCGCGACCATCCCGGCGAAGTCAGGCTGGCGAACCTCTTCCCGGTCAACGGGATGGATGTCGCTGCCGGCTTCGCGCTGCGCCAGCCGTTCTTCTTCGGCCTCAACGCGGTCATCCAGCCACTGGTCGAGAACGAGCCGCTGCGCCCGGAATACGGCCCCGCCATCCCTGAGCCGCGCGCTCCCGAGGGCGACGGCATCGCCCCCGCCCGGGTGATCCGCGAAGACGACGACCAGGCAAGCAACCGGGCTTACCCCCTCCCCTGGTCCGAGGACGGCACGCTCGCCGGGTCCAACGCCTTCGTCGTCGCTCCGGAAAAGAGCGGCGGGCCGACGGTGCTCGTCTCCAACAGCCACCAGCCCTGGCGCGGCGGGGTCGCCTGGTACGAGCTCGTAGTCGAGAGCGGCGAAGGCTGGCATTATGCGGGTGCAAACTTCCCCGGCAGCCCCTTCCCCTTCCTCGGTCACAACGAGGAACTGGGATGGACGAACACCGTCAACCGACCCGACATGGTCGACGTCTACAAGCTGGTGCTGAACGATGACGGGACGCAATATCGCCTGGGCGATCGCTGGCTCGACCTGGAGGCCAAGACGGTCACCCTGCCGGTCAGGATCGGACCGGTGGTCCTGCCGATAAGGCGGACGGTGCATCGCAGCGTGCACGGGCCCGTGATCGTCAACGACAGCGGCGCTTACGCCATTCGCTACGGCGGGATGGACAATCTCGGCCAGCTCGACGCCTATTACCGGCTCAACAAGGCGCAGACCTTCGAGGAGTGGGAGGCCATCCTGGCGCGGATGGACATCCCCTCGACCAATTTTCTTTACGGGGACCGAGAAGGCAACATCGCCTATGTCTACAACGCCGCCCTGCCCGACCGGCCGGCGGGTCCGGACTGGCGCGGCATCCTGCCGGGCGACGACCCCCGGCTGATCTGGTCGGGTCCGGTAGATTATTCGCAGCTGCCGCGCTATTTCAACCCGGCCTCGGGCTGGCTCTACAACGCCAACAACACGCCCTTCACCGCTGCCGGCCGCGGCAGCGATCTCGATCCGGGAGACTTCGCGCCCGAGCTCGGGATCGAGCTCAAGCAGACCAACCGCTCGCGCCGCTCGTGGAAGTTGCTGAGCGAAGCAGGCACGCTCGACCGCGAGGCGCTGGAGGCGATCAAATACGATACCGCCTACGAGATGACCGGCTATCTCGAAGATATGTACGCCCATCTGCGCGCGCTCGACCTGTCGGACGATCCCGAACTCGCCCGGGCGCGCAATCTGCTCTTCACCTGGGACCTGACCGCCGACAACATCGGGCGGGCCGACAGCCTCGCGCTGCTGATGGTCCGCGACTTCATGAGCGCGGAATACCAGAACGGCCCCCCGCCCGATCCGCGCGAAGAGCTCGAAGCGGCGGTGGATCACCTGATGACTCATTTCGGCCGGATCGACCCGCCGATGAGCGAGTTGCTGCGGTTGCGGCAGGGCGATGTCGACCTTCCGCTCGATGGCGGTTCGGACACGCTGCGGGCCTCCACCACCTGGACCGTCGAGCCCGACGGACGGCTCGCAGTGCGCCACGGCGACAGCTTCATCCAGTGGGTCGAATGGGAGCCGGGAGAGCGCGTCTCCTCGCGTTCGATCCAGCCTTTCGGGGCCGCCACCACGCGGCCGGCCAGCCCGCATTTCGCCGATCAGGCGACGCTCTTCGTCCAGCATCGCTTGAAGCCGGTCCATTTCTGGCGCGAGGATGTCCTCGCCAATGCCGTCTCGCGAAAGCGGGTGACGAGCGGCCGCTGAGGCGGTAGCGTCCAAACCATTCTACGAACCTAGATTTCCGGGGAAAATCATGCGCATCAAATCCGTACTCGCCACCGGCGTCGCCTCGCTGGTGCTCGCCGCCTGTTCGACCACATCGACCGGCGACATGGCGCGCGCGCCCGCCTCGACCGCTCCGATCGCCGACGGGACGGCCGCGGAACCGGTCGAACTCGCCTCCCTGATCGACGAGGTCGAGATCCCCTACGAGAAGTTCACTCTCCAGAACGGGCTCGACGTGATCGTCCACACCGATCGCAAGGCCCCGATCGTCGCGGTGGCGGTGTGGTACAATGTCGGTTCCAAGGACGAACCGCAGGGCCAGACCGGCTTCGCCCATTTGTTCGAACACCTCATGTTCAACGGCTCGGAGAACGCGCCCGAGGACTACTTCCAGTACCTGCAGGAAATGGGCGCCACCGATTACAACGGCACGACCAATTTCGACCGCACCAATTATTTTCAGACCGTGCCGACGCCCGCCCTCGAGCGCGCGCTCTGGCTCGAAAGCGACCGCATGGGCTATTTGCTCGGCGCGATCACGCAGCAGAAGCTCGATAACCAGCGTGGCGTCGTCCAGAACGAGAAGCGCCAGGGCGACAACCAGCCGGGCGGCCTGGTGTTCTACGAAATCATCGAGACCCTGTTTCCCAAGCCCCACCCCTACGACCACACGCCGATCGGCTCGATGGCCGATCTGGACGCGGCGAGCATGGAGACGGTGCAGAACTGGTTCCGCGACAATTACGGGCCCAACAACGCCACGCTGGTGCTGGCGGGCGACATCTCGGCCGCCCAGGCCCGCCCGATGGTCGAGAAGTATTTCGGCCCGATCGCGCGTGGTCCGGTGAACGAGCCGGCGATGGCGGAGGTGACCGAGTTGCCGGCCGACGTGCGCACGGTGATGAAGGACCAGGTCGCCGCGACCAATATCTCGAAATACTGGACCGCCCCCGGAATCCTCGACCGCGAACTCACCGCGCTGACCGTTGGCACGCAGATCCTCGGCGGTCTCGCCTCGAGCCGCCTCGATCAGGCGCTGGTCCGCGACGAGCAGCTCGCCGTCGGCGTATCGGCAGGCAATTTCTCCTTCCAGCGCGTCGGCATCCTCAACGTCGGCGCCACCGCGCGACCTGGAGTGGATCCGGCGGTGGTCGAGCAACGGCTGAACGCGCTGATCGCCGACTTCATCCGCACCGGCCCGACCGAAGACGAGGTCCGCCGCGCCGCGACCAGCACGGTCGCCAGCACCATTCGCGGGCTAGAGCAGGTCGGCGGCTTCGGCGGCAAGGCGGTGACGCTGGCCTCGGGCGAGGTTCTTGCCGACGATCCCGACTTCTTCGCTCGCCAGCTCGAGATCCTTGCGACGCTGACGCCGGGCGAGGTCCAGGCGGCGATGCAGCGCTGGATGACCCGCCCGGCCATGACGCTGGTGCTCGAGCCCGGCGAGCGCGAGGGGGAATACACCGAAGCCGCATCGGTCGGTGCGGCGGCGCCCAGCACGGCCGAGGAAGAGGCCGCCGAACAGCAGATAACCGTGACCGAGGAGCGGCCCAAGCCGCCGATCTCCACTACCGCGCAGCTCGATTTCCCCGACGTGCAGCACACCCAGCTCGCGAACGGCATGCAGCTGCATTACGCGCAGCGCGACACCGTCCCGGCGACCTATGTGGCGATGTCCTTCGATGCCGGCTCCGCTGCCGATCCGCTAGACAAGCGCGGGCTCGAGACGCTGGCCCTCGGCCTGTTCGACGAGGGCACGACCGACATGACCTCGCAGGAGATCGCTGAAGCGCGCGAGCGCCTGGGGGCCAACATAGCGCTGGGCGGCGGGTCCGATCGCTCGACCTTCACGCTCTCGGCCCTCTCGTCGAACCTCGTTCCTTCGCTGGAGTTGATGAGCGACATCATCCGCAACCCCGCATTCGCCCCGGCGGAGATCGAGCGGGTTCGCGCCCAGCAGATCACCGGGATCGAGCAGGAGTTGCGGACGCCGCAGTCGCTGGCCGTCCGTGCCCTGACACCGATCGTCTACGGCGAGACCAGCCCCTATGGCGGACCGGGCAGCGGGACGGTGGAATCGGTCAATTCGATCACCAGGGCGGACATCGCCGGGTTCAAGGACCGCTGGATCCGGCCGGACAACGGCCAGGTCTTCGTGGTTTCGGACCGTCCGCTCGCGGAGATCGTCGCGTCTATGAACGCGGTGTTCGGAGACTGGCGCGCACCCGCCACCCCCAAGGGCACCAAGTCCTTCGGCGAGATGGCGGCTATGCCCGCGGAAAGCCGCATCGTGCTGATCAACCGGCCCAACTCGCCGCAGAGCTTCATTCTCGGCGGGCAGCTGACCCCGGCCGATCCGCGCGATCCGACTTACGTCGATTTCCTCAACGCCAACAACGCGCTGGGCGGCAATTTCCTCGCCCGGCTCAACATGAACCTGCGCGAGACCAAGGGCTGGAGCTACGGGGTGCGCGGCGCGCCTCAGGCGCTGGAGAATGCGGTGAGCTATTTTGTTTCCGCCCCCGTCCAGGCCGATCGCACCGGCGACGCGCTGGCGGAACTGGTGCGCGAAACCGGCGAATTCCTCGACTCGCGCGGAGTCTCGGAAGACGAGCTGACCCGTATCGTGACCGCCCAGATCGGCGAGCTTCCGGGCCAGTACGAAACCTCGAATGCGGTCCTCGGCGCCATGCAGAGCAACGCGCTCTACGGCCGCCCGGACGACTATCAGGAAAGCCTGGCGGACCGTTACCGCGCACAGACGGTTGGCAGCCTCGATGCCGCCGCGCGGGCAGCCATCGACGGCGACCGTTTCGTCTGGGTGGTGGTCGGCGATGCCGCCAAGGTCCGCCCGCAGCTCGAACAGCTCGACCTGCCGATCGAGGTGCGCGAGATGGGCCAGTAGCGCCATCGGCCTTGTTGACATGGTTGTCAGCAAGGCCGATTGTTCGCCTCGCGATTTGAGCAACCGATCCGTTTCTATTCAGGAGAGATGAAATGTCCGTAGCCGGAACCTACGATACCGTCGTCAAGAGCCCGATGGGCGATCAGAAGGGCACCTTCACGGTCGTCCCCGGCGACGATGGCAACAGCTTCACCGGTTCGATGGCCGGGGGCATGGGCTCGATGGACGTCAAGGACGGCACCATCAACGGCGACACGCTGAACTGGAAGATGGACATGACCGTGCCCATGCCGATGACGCTGAATTGCGAAGCCACGGTCAACGGCGACCAGCTGACCGGCAAGGTCAATGCCGGCGCCTTCGGCGACATGCCGCTGACCGGCGAACGCCAGGGCTGAACCCATCGCGCAGCGAAAATAGAAAGGCCGCCGGAGCGATCCGGCGGCCTTTTCCCGTTTTGGGCAGACAGCGTCTCTAGCGGACGATGTCCATTTCCTCGATCAGCGCGTCGGCCCCGTCGACCTTGTCCATCACCCACAGCATGTAGCGGGTGTCGACATGGATCGTGCGGGTCGTCTTGGGGTCGAAATCCCAGTCCGAATTGACGCTCTCGAACGTCCCGTCGAACAGCAGCCCGACCAGCTCGGCGCGCGCATTCAGCGTCGCCGAACCGCTGTTCCCGCCGGTCGAATCGAGGTCGGAGAGGAAGTTCACCGGCACGGTGCCGATGCTGTCGAGCGCGTACTGCCCGTAATCCTGCTGGCGGATTTCCTCGAGCAGCTTCTCAGGCGCATTGAACGGTTCCTCGCCGGTATCCTTCTCAAGGATGCCCTCCACGGTCGTGAAGGGCAGGTAGGCCATCCCGTCGCGCGGAATGCCACCCAGCACCGTGCCGTAGGTCACGCGCAGCGTGCTGTTGGCATCGGGATAGGTGTTGGTCCCCTGCGACCGCTGCCACTCGGTGATCGCTTCCATATAGGCCGGGCGCACCGCGAGCATGCGGCCGGCGCGTTCCTCGCTCTGCCGCTCAAGCTGGCGCTCGTAATCGTAGAGCGCGACCGCCAGCTTCATGAAGGGGTCGCCGCTCGCCTCGAGCTGCGACGGGCTGGCCTCCATAAGCGCGAGGCGCGTCGCCGAATCGTCGAGATCGGTGGCGGCGTAGTAACCGTCGATCCGCCGTTCTACCGCCGCGCGGTCGACCGTCCCGGTCAGCCCCAGGGCCCTGTCGAGCGCGGGCACCCGTGCCGCGGCCGGCTGGTCGAGATATTTGCCGAGGAACAACATCCACTCGGCCTTGTCGACCGCCGGATCGTAACGCCGGTCGAGCGCCTGAAGGCCTTGCCGGAAGAAGGTCATGTCGCGTTTCTGATAGCCGGGCTCGCGTTCGGCATCGGGCAACTGGCGTTCGCGCGAGAGGCGATAGAGCCGCTCCGCCGCCGACAGCATCTGCGAGTTCGTCGCGAGACCGTACCACAGGTTCTGCCGCCCGGCCGCCGCTTCCTGGGCGCTCAGCGCCTGCAGTTCGCGGGTCGCCCGTGCGTAGGAGGCGCGCGAACGATCGGCTGCGATCCAGTCGGCGAGCGAAGTCTCCCGCTGACGCCGCCGGTCGACGAGCCCGACCCGGCGCGCGCCGTCGATCTGCCCGCGCAGGTTCTTCTCGACATTGTTGAGGCTGGCGAGGCGCGATTCGTACTTCACCCGCGCGTCCGAACCTTCGGGTGCGGTTGCCTCGATCGTGTCGATCCACTCGTTGTAGAGACCGACCTGAAGCGGATACTGCCAGCCGAACGTGTCTTCGACCTCGGCCAAAGTGGCATAGCGCGAGGTCGATCCGGGATAGCCCGCGGCCATGACGAAATCGCCGTTGTCGAGTCCCGCGGCGCTGACCTTGAGGTGATGTTCGGGCCGGTAGGGGACATTGTTCTCGGCATAGTCGGCCGCCGAGCCGTCCGGCGCGACATAGGCCCGGTAGAACGAGAAATCCCCGGTGTGGCGCGGCCATTGCCAGTTGTCGATGTCACCGCCGTATTTGCCGATCGAATCGGCCGGGGCATAGACCAGGCGCACATCGCGGATCTCGAGCCGCTTGATCAGCTTGTACTGCGAACCGCCGTAGAAGCTCGCGACCTGGCAGCGATAGCCCGGCTCGCGCTCGCATTCGGCGGTGATGTCCTTCTGGCGCTGCTCGACCGTATCGTAGCGGGCGTTGGGCGCGAGGCTGTCGGTGCCCGAACGAATGCGGTCCGTCACGTCGGTCACCTCGGTGGTAACATAGATGCGCGATCCCGGCGCGGCGGGCAGTTCACGCGCCTTGGTCTTGGCGAGGAAGCCTTCCACCAGATAATTGTTCTCGGCGGTCGAATTGTACTGCACCGATCCGCGCGCACAGTGGTGGTTGGTGACCACCAGCCCCTCGGGCGAAACGAAGCTCGCCGAACAGCCGCCGAGCGAGACGATCGCACCCATCGGGAATGCGGTGAGGTCGGTCAGCGTCTCGGGATCGAGCTCGAGCCCGGTCTGGCGCAGGTCGCTGGCGATCGAGGGCAACTGGTCGGGCGTGAACATGCCCTCCTTGGCGGCCGCCGGCACGGCGAAGGGCAGGCTCGCCGCGCAGGCGAGCAGGGCGGCGGAAAAGGCCGTTTTGCGCATAGTCGTAAAGTCCCCAATCAAGCGCGCGGGTTGCCGCGCACGGATGCGGCAAACGCTAGGCTTCGGAAATTCCAGCGGCAAGTGCGCTTTCGCCCGGAGTATGGATAGATCGACGAAGAGCCGACCGTCGCCCCCAGACAGACAGTCTCTCAATCGCCATCGAAACGTCGCCGTCCTGTCACGGCAAGTATCTAGCGGCGATGCTCGACCCTTCCGAGACCTTGAGGTGACCCTGCCATGACCCGGTTTTCCCTACGCCCTCTGCTGCTTGCCACCGTCGTCCTGCCCCTGACCCCGGCGGTGGCCCAGGATGCGACCGGACAGGACGGCGAGGACGTTTCGCAAGGCGGCAACGTCATCGTGGTCACCGCACAGAAGATCGAACAGCGCGCGCAGGACGTGCCGATCACCATCTCGGCCAACACCGGCGAACGGATCGAGGACCTGGGGATCAGCGATCTCGACGAACTGTCGAACTACGTTCCCGGGCTCAACATCCAGGAGCAGAGCGCCAACAACCCCGGCATCGTGATCCGCGGCATCACCTCCGATTCCGGTTCCTCGCAGCAGGGTCCCCGCGTGACCCTCTATTACAACGGCGTCGACATCTCCCGTTCGCGCGGTTCCTATCAGGCGATCTACGATCTCGACCGGGTCGAGGTGATCAAGGGGCCGCAGGCGACGCTGTTCGGGACGGCATCGGCGGTGGGAGCAATCAGCCTCGTCTCCGCCAAGCCGGAGCCGGGATTTTCGGGAGAGCTGCGCGGCGGATATGGCAATTTCGACCAGACCCTGCTGGGCGGGCATCTCAATGCCGGGTCCGATGTCATCGCCGGACGCATCGCTTTCGAATGGCGCACCCGCGACGGCTATGTCGAAAATCTCGCCGCTTCGCAGGAAGAGGAACTGTATTCGCAGGACCAGCTCGGCGTTCGCGGATCGCTGCGCTTCACTCCCAACGATGACCTGACGGTGGATTTGATCGGCACCTACGACCGCCAGCGCAACGGCGGGACGCCCTTCATCTCCGGAACCTTCCCGACCGAAGCCGGCCCCGCGGACCCCTTCGGCCCTGCCAATCTGGGCGGTTCGCCCTTTTCCGAGCAGGCTCTCGGCAATTCGCAGCTGTCGCTCGTGCGCGATGTCTACGACGTCAACCTGGCCGCGGAATACGCGCTGACCGACAGCATGACGTTCACCACGGTCAACGGCTACCGCGAATTCGACAGCGAGGAGGTGTTCGATGCCGATGGATCGGCAGCGCCCTTCCTGGAATTCAACGAGATAGCCGATGGGTGGCAGTTCAGCCATGAAGGGCGCTTCGCCTATGCCGGTCCGATGTGGCGAGCCTCGTTCGGGTGGAATTTCTTCACCGAGAAGGGTCGCCAGAACGTCCCCTTCTCCACCGAAGAAGGCCTGTTCCTCCAGTGTCTGACCGGCCTGTTCGGCGTGCCGCCCGCGGGCCGACCCTTCGGGGCACTGCCGTGCGTGGCGCCGGACGGCAGCGTGCCCGCGGCCGGCATCACCAATATCCCCTATCGCTCCGAATTCGAGAACCGCGGCGACAACCAGAGCTATTCGGTATTCGCCGACGTGACCTATATCCCGACCCCCAGTCTGGAGCTGACCGCCGGCGCCCGTTTGCTGATCGAGCAGCGCAAGTCAGGCTACGTCACCGACGTTCCCGATTCCGTGCTGAGCGGCGCGCCGCTGATCCCGGGACAGGTCGACACCGGCGGACGGGTGTTCGAAGCGGACCGCAGTTTCTCCGCCATATTGCCGCGCTTCAACGTGCTCTACCGCCTGTCTCCCGACGTAAACGTTTTCGCCACAGTCTCGAAGGGCCGCCGCTCGCCGGTCGTCCAGTTGAGCGCCGCCAACGGCCCGACCGGCGCTGTTCCCAGCCTTCAGCTCGTCCCGGAGGAAGTGGTCTGGAACTACGAGGGCGGGCTCAAATTCTCCAACCGTACGGTCTCCGGATCGCTGGGCGTCTACTACCAGGTCTATGACGGATTCCAGGTCAGCGTGCCGCAGCTCGACGCCGACGGCCAGCCAACGGGGGCTTTCGTGACCCAGAGCGTGGGCAAGGCCAGCAACCTCGGGGTCGAGGCCGAGCTTTTCGTCACCCCCACCGACTGGCTGCAGATCTTCGGCAATGTCGGCTACATCGACGGCGGTATCGACGAGGACAATGCGATCGCCCCGACGTTCTCCGGCGCGCGGTTCCGGTTGCAGCCGGAATGGCAGGGAGCGGCCGGCTTCACCATCGATGCTCCGGTGGCCGACGGAATCCGCTTCTTCGCCACCCCCAGCGTGACCTATCGCAGCCGGATCTTCTTCGAAGTGCCCAACAGCGCACTTATCTCGCAAGGGCCGGTGACCCTCTTCAATGCCCGCGCCGGCCTCAGCTTCGCCGACGAGATGTTCGAGGTCGCCGGCTTTATCCGCAACGCGACCGACGAGGATTACCTGCTCGATGCGGGCAACACCGGAGGTGCCTTTGGCGTGCCGACGTTCATCCCGGCAGAGCCGCGCTTCTACGGCATCCAGTTGAAAGCCCGCTTCGGCGGCTGATGCCGGGATCGCAGACCGGTCAGCGCGTCAACTGGCCCCGCATCGCCTGATAGGCGGCGGCGCTGACCGTGTTGGCCAGATTGAGCGAGCGCACCTTGTCCGAGAGCATCGGGAGGCCGACGAGGCTTGCGCGATGGTCGGCGACGATCCGCTCCGGAATGCCCTTGGTCTCGCGCCCGAAGACGAGATAGGCATCGTCGGGATAATCGGGCTCGTAGAAGCTGCGGCCCGCAAATTCCTCGAACAGGAACAGCTGGTCGGGGCGCGGCCGCCGCTTATCCAGAAAGGCCTGCCAGCTGCGGAATTCGGCCAGCCGGATATGCTGCCAGTAGTCGAGACCGGAACGCTTGAGCCGCGTGTCCGTGATGACGAAGCCGAGCGGATGGATCAGCACCAGCTCCATATCCAGCGCCACGCAGGTTCGCCCCACCGCGCCGGTGTTGCCGGGTATCTCGGGCTGGACAAGGACGATGGCGGTCATCGCGCGCGGATCAGCCGTCGAGCTTGTCCTTCAGGATCTGGTTCACCACCGCGGGATTGGCCTTGCCCTGCATCGCCTTCATCGTCTGACCGACGAAGAAGCCGAACAGCTTGTCCTTGCCGCCGCGATATTCGGCGACCTTGTCCTGGTTCGCGGCGATGATGGCGTCGATCGCCTCCTCGATCGCGCCGGTGTCGCTGACCTGCTTCAGACCCTTTTCGTCGGCGATGGCTTCGGGGTCGCCGCCGTCGCGCAGCACGATCTCGTAGATTTCCTTGGCCTGGCCGCCGGAAATCTCGCCCTTGTCCTGCATGGCGAGGATGCGGGCCTGCGCCTTGGCCGTGGCGTTGGAGGGGTTGGCCTCCTCGCCCAACGATTTCATCACCCCCGGCGCGACCGAGAGCGCCCAGTTGGCGACCGGGGTGGCGACGTCCTTCTCGGGTCTGCCCGTCGCAGCGGCGGTTTCGGCCAGAAGCGTCTCGAAACGCGCGAAGGTCTCGACCTCGGCGGTCAGTTCGCGGGCGTTGTAGGGCGTCAGGCCGAGTTCGGTTTCGTAACGCGTGCGCTTGGCGTCGGGCAGCTCCGGCAGGCTGGCGCGGCATTCGGCGAGGAAGTCCTCGTCGAGTTCGAGCGGCAGCAGGTCGGGATCGGGGAAATAGCGATAGTCGTGCGCGTCTTCCTTGGAGCGCATGGTCCGCGTGGTGCCGCTCGCGACGTCGAACAGGCGGGTTTCCTGGTCGACCGTGCCGCCGTTCTCGAGCACCTCGACCTGGCGGTTCGCCTCGTATTCGATGACCTGCATGACGAAACGCACGGAATTGACGTTCTTCGTTTCGGTGCGCGTGCCGAATTCGTCGCCCGGCTTGCGCACGCTGACGTTCACGTCGGCGCGCATCGAGCCTTCTTCCATGTTCCCGTCGCACGATCCGACGTAGCGCAGGATCGACCGCAGCTTGCGCACGTAAGCACCTGCTTCGGCGGGCGAACGCATGTCCGGGCGGCTGACGATCTCCATCAGCGCAACCCCGCTGCGGTTGAGATCGACGTAGCTCATCGTCGGGTGCTGGTCGTGCATCAGCTTGCCGGCGTCCTGTTCGACATGGATCCGCTCGATGCCGATGACCTTGTCTTCGGGTATGCCCGCCTTCTCGTCCGCCTCGATCGTCAGCGAACCCTCGCCGACAAGCGGATGATAGAGCTGCGAAATCTGGTAGCCCTGCGGAAGATCGGCGTAGAAATAATTCTTGCGGTCGAAGCGGCTCCAGGCGTTGATCTCGGCCTCGATCGCCATGCCCGTGCGCACCGCCTGGCGAATGCATTCGCGGTTGGGCACCGGCAGCATGCCGGGCATGGCCGCATCGACGAGGCTGACCTGCGAGTTCGGCTCCGCCCCGAACGCGGTGGAGGCGCCGGAGAACAGCTTGGCCTTGCTCGTCACCTGCGCGTGAACCTCGAGGCCGATCACGACCTCCCATTCGCCGGTCGTGCCTTTGATGCGGTATTCGCTCACCACCATTTCTCCGGTTGCGCCGCAAACCCGGCGCGCTGCTCGATCGCGAGGCCGGCGTTCAGCACGCCCTGCTCGTCGAAGGGCTTGCCGATGATCTGGAGGCCGAGCGGCAGGCCGTCGGGGTTGAGCATGGCGGGCACGCTCATCGCGGGCAGACCAGCAAGCGAAGCAGGGACGGCGAAGACGTCGTTGAGGTACATGGCCAGCGGATCGTCGCTGTTCTCGCCCAGCGGGAAGCTGGCGGTCGGCGTGGTCGGGGCGAGGATCGCATCGCAATGCGCCCAGGCGGCCTCGAAATCCTTCGCCACCAGAGCGCGGACCTTTTGCGCCTGCGTATAATAGGCGTCGTAGAAGCCGGCGCTCAGCACGTAGGTGCCGATCAACACGCGGCGCTTGACCTCGTCCCCGAAGCCGTCCTCGCGCGTGGCGGCATACATGTCCTGGAGGCCGGCCCCGTCGGGCAGATCGCGCAAGCCGTAACGCACGCCGTCGTAGCGCGCGAGGTTGGACGAGGCCTCGGCCGGCGCGATGATGTAATAGGCGGGCAACGCGTATTTCGTATGCGGCAGCGAGATGTCGACGATCTCCGCGCCCGCGTCGCGCAGCCATTCCTTGCCGCGCTCCCAACTGGCGAGGATCGCCTGGTCGGTGCCGTCCATCCGGTATTCGCGCGGGATGCCGATGCGCTTGCCCTTGAGATCGGCGTCGAGCGCGGCTTCCCAGTCGGGCACGTCCATCTCGAGGCTGGTCGCGTCCTTGGGATCGAACCCCGCCATCGCGCCGAGCATGATCGCGCAATCCTCGACGCTGCGGGCCATCGGCCCGGCCTGGTCGAGGCTGCTGGCGAAGGCGACCACGCCCCAGCGGCTGCACCGGCCATAGGTGGGCTTGATCCCGGTGATTCCGGCGAACGCCGAGGGCTGGCGGATCGAGCCGCCGGTGTCGGTGCCGGTGGCGGCCGGAGCGATCCGCGCGGCGACCGCGGCGGAGGAACCGCCCGAAGAGCCGCCCGGCGACATGTCGGTGTTGGCGCCGCCCGCCCTGCGCCAGGGCGAGACGACGTTGCCGAAATGGCTGGTCTCGTTCGACGAACCCATGGCGAACTGGTCGAGATTGAGCTTGCCGAGCATGCCCGCGCCGGCATTCCACAGCTTGCCCGAAACCGTGCTCTCGTAGCGCGGCACGAAACCTTCGAGGATGTGGCTGGCGGCGGTGGTCTGGACGCCGTCGGTGCAGAACAGGTCCTTCATGCCGATGGGCACCCCGCCCATTGCGCCGAGTTGCTCGCCCTTCGCGCGTTGCGCGTCGACCGCGTCGGCGGCGGCGAGCGCATGGTCGGGGGTGGTGACGATGAAGGCGTTGAGTTCGGCCGCGTCCGCGACTGCCGCGTTGAACGCCTCGGCCACTTCGCGCGCGGTGAATTCGCCCGATGCGACCCCGTCGCGGATCGGTTTGACGCCGAGCTGGGTCAGATCGCTCATTCGATCACCTTGGGCACGCCGAAGAAGCCGTGTTCGGCAGCGGGCGCGTTGGCGAGAATGTCCTCGCGCCGGCCACCCGCGGTCTCCGGAATGGCGTCGACCTCGTCGGCGCGCAGACGCAGGGTGTTGGGAATCACCGCCGTCATCGGCTCGACGCCGGTAACATCGACCTCGCCGAGCTGCTCGACCCAGGCGAGGATGTTGTTGAGTTCGGGGACCATGCGATCGAGCTCCTCGTCGCGCGTGCGGATGCGCGCGAGGCTGGCGATCCTGGCCACTTCTTCACGGGTAACTGACATGGCCGCGCACTAGCCGCGCGCGCGCGCGCCATCAAGCGGCCTCGGCGCCAAACCTACTGGACCGGAACGGGCGGCGGAACGACCGCGCCGGGAGGAGGTGCCCCGGTGCCCGGCGCGCCGCCCTGGCCACCAAGGTTCTGCTGCATCTGCATCGCCTGCTGCAGCGTCTGGAGCTTCTGCTGGAACTCCTCGGCGCTCATGAACTCGATCATCTCGACCTCGAACACCAGGTCGGAGTTGGGCGGAATCACGTCGTTGCCCATCTGATCCTGCCGGCCTTCCTCGCCATAACCCATCGCGGCGGGGATAGTCAGGCGGTACTTCCCGCCCTCGCGCATCTGGGTCGCGCCCTCGGTAAAGCCGGGGACCATGCGGTCGAGCGGCAGGGGATTTCCCTCCGGGAAAATGCCCTCGACTGGAAGCGGAATGTCCTGAGACTGGTCGAACACCGTGCCGTCCGGCAGCATGCCGACATAGCGGACGAAAGCGACGTCGGTTGCCTGCGGGCTCGGCCCGGTGCCCTCGACCAGCGTTTCGACCTCGACACCCTTGGGCACCGCAGCCCAGGCGAGCCCGGCGCCGAGCAGGACGAGAACGATCACGCCCAGCCACAATTTGGTCAGCGAGCCCTTGGCGATGGGCTGGAGCGGGACGCGGGTCACTTCGGTCATTGGGTTGGGTCCTGATACGCAAAAGGGCGCGGAGTTTTCGTCCGCGCCCTCATGGCTTAGCTGTCGTGTCGCATCAAGCGCGACTTACTTCGAACCGTCGCGCTCCATGCGCTTGCGCTCGAGCTTGCGAGCGCGGCGGACGGCGGCAGCCTTCTCGCGTGCACGCTTCTCGCTCGGCTTTTCGTAATGGCGGCGCAGCTTCATCTCGCGATAGACACCTTCGCGCTGCAGCTTCTTCTTGAGCGCGCGCAGGGCTTGGTCGACATTGTTATCGCGAACGATGATCTGCATAAATTCCAACACCTCACTAAGCGGGCCAGAGCCCGCGCCGCGGGTTTTGCCTCCTTGAAAACGGTTCCGTCGTATTAACGAAAAGCGCGCCGAATCCGTTCCGGACCGGCTCGAATGGCGCGCACATAGTCCGAAGAGCTGATCGAGGCAAGTGCCAAGGGCATGGCGCGGTGCGGCTTCCAACCGGCGGGCGAGACCGCTAAGGCCCCCGCAGATGTCGAGCCTGTCCCCCCTTGCCGCCACGATCAACGTCGCCATCGGCGGTGCCTTCGGCGCTGCGCTGCGCTATCAGGCCGGCAGATCGATGACCGCGTGGCTGGGCGCGCCGGCCATGGGCATCTTCCCCTGGGCGACGCTGGCGGTCAATGCGCTCGGCAGTCTGCTGATGGGCCTGCTCGCCGGGTGGCTGGCCCGCCATGCCGGCGAGGGTGGCGACCAACTCCGCCTGCTGATCGGGGTCGGCCTGCTGGGCGGCTTCACGACCTTTTCCGCCTTCAGCCTCGAGATGGTTCTGTTGATCGAGCGGGGGCAGTACACGATCGCCGGGCTCTATGCCTTCCTCTCCTTCGCGCTCGGCATCAGCGGGCTGATCTTCGGCCTCTGGGCCATGCGGGTGGTGGCATGACGCCGTCCGACGAAGTCCGCCTGTTCACGGTCGAGGTCGACGACGACGGCATCCGCCTCGATCGCTGGTTCAAGCGCCACCTGCCGCAGATCGGTTTCGGCACGGTGTCGAAATGGGCGCGCACCGGGCAGATCCGGGTCGACGGCGGGCGCGCGAAGCCCGACGACCGCCTGCGCCAAGGGCAGGAGCTGCGCGTGCCCCCCGGGGGTGCCTCGTCCCACCGGCAGGAGCGCAAGCAACGCGAGCTTTCTGCCCAGGAACGCGCGCTCGCCGAGGACCTCGTGATCCTGCGCACGAAATCGGCGATCGTTCTCAACAAGCCCCCCGGATTGGCGACGCAGGGAGGAACCAAGACGACCAGGCATGTCGACGGACTGCTCGATGCCTATGTCGAAGGCGACGCGCCGCGGCCGCGGCTGGTCCACCGGCTCGACAAGGATACGTCGGGCGTGCTGCTGGTCGCCCGCACACCGGGAAGCGCGGCATCCTATTCCAAGCGTTTCGCCGGGCGCAGCGCCAAGAAGATCTACTGGGCGCTTGTGATCGGCGTGCCCGAGGTCTCGGAAGGGGTGATCGACGCCGCTCTTGCCAAGCAGCCGGGCACCGGCGGCGAGAAGATGCATGTCGATCCCGACGGCGGCCAGCCGGCGAAGACCCGCTACCGCGTCATCGAGCGCGCCGGGAATCGGGCCGCCTGGCTCGAGCTGGAGCCGCTAACCGGGCGCACCCACCAGCTGCGGGTCCACTGCGCGGCGATGGGCAACCCGATCGTCGGCGATGGCAAGTATGGCGGGCAGGACGCCTTCCTCACCGGCAGCATCAGCCGCAAGATGCACCTCCACGCCCGCCGGCTGATCATTTCCGGCCCCAAGGACGAGAATGGGCGGGGCGAAAAGATCGACGCGACCGCAGACCTGCCCGAGCATTTCGCGGCGAGCATGGAGCAGCTCGGCTTCGATCCGGGCCTCTCCGATGCCAGCCCCACGCCCGAGGAGGCACCCGAGCGCAGCCGCGCGGAGAAGAAGCAGGCGGCCCGCCAGCACGCGAAGCAGTATCGCAAGGCGCGCCGGGGCGAACGCCGCAGCCGGGCGACCTCGAAACCGGGCCAGCCCGGCAAGAAGCGCTGATGCATCCAAACTCCGCCTTCCGGAGCGAGGACCGCGCGCTGCTCGAAGCGCTGATCGACCAGATCGGCTTCGGGATGATCTTCCTCACCACCCCCGACGGCCCGCGGGTGGCGCACACCCCGATCGTCTCGACCGGCGACGGCGCCATCCATTTCCACCTGTCGCGCGGCAATGCGCTGACGCGGCATCTCGACGGCGCGAACGCGCTGGCGGTGGTGAACGGACCCGATGCCTATGTCTCGCCCCGCTGGTACGAGGATCGCGATACCGTACCCACCTGGGACTACGTCGCGCTGGAGCTTGAGGGGCGGGTGCGGAAGATGGCCGAGGAAGGGCTGGAAGCATTGCTGCACCGGCTGATCGAGCGGAACGAGGAGCGGCTTTCCGGCGAGCCCTGGCGGGCTGAGGAAAGTTCGCGCGAGACCTGGCGCAAGCTCCTGTCGGGGATCGTCGGGTTCGAAATGGAAGTGCTCGCCTGGCGGCCGACGCTGAAACTCTCGCAAAAGCAGCCCGCCGCTGTGCGCGAGGCCATCGCCACCGGCCAGGAGGCCAGCGGATCACCCGCCCTCGCCCAGCTCATGCGGCTGGTGGCGTCCTGACGCGCCTGGCGATCTTCGATTGCGACGGCACGCTGGTCGACGGGCAGGCGGCGATCTGCGAGGCGATGGAGGCCGGCTTCGCCTGTGCCGAACTGGCAGCTCCCGACCGCAACACGATCCGCCGCATGGTCGGGTTGAGCCTTCCCCAGGCGTTGCTGCGGCTCGCTCCCGATGCCAGCGAGGATCGGCGCGCGGTGGCGGTGCAGGGTTACAAGGACAGTTTCTTCGCTGCCCGCAGCGAAGGCCGACTGCGCGAGCCGCTGTTCGACGGCATGGCGGCGCTGCTCGAACGGCTCCATGCCGAAGGGTGGCTCCTGGCGGTGGCCACCGGCAAGAGCGACCGCGGCCTCGCCGCATGCCTCGCCACCCACGGGATTGCCGATTATTTCATCTCGCTCCAGACCGCGGACCGTCACCCCTCGAAACCCGATCCCGCGATGCTCGAAGCGGCGCTGTTCGAAGCGGGGGCGAGCCCCGGAGAGGCGGTCATGGTCGGCGACACGGTGTTCGACATCGCCATGGCCCGCGCGGCCGGAGTGCGCGCGATCGGAGTCGCCTGGGGCTATCACGAGCCGGACGAACTGCGCGATGCCGGGGCGGAAGCGGTCGCCGAAACCATGGAAGAGCTAGAGGAGATGATCCGTGGCTGAGCGGGATCCGGCCTTTCGGCGCTTCGCCCTGATCCAAGTTATGAGGCTGTGGTGCCTCCTGGTGGTACTGGCCGGTGCGGCGCTCTATGCGGAAAGGGTCGGCGACGATCCGCTGCTGGGCGGGATTTTGCTGGTCGCGGGTGCGGCCGGGTTCTTCCTTATTCCGCGCCAATTGGCCCGACGCTGGAAAACAGGAAAGAAATGAAACGCTTCTACGATAACGTGACAGTGCGCGAAGTCGACGGCGGGTGGTCGGTCGCGCTCGACCATCGTGTAGTGTTGACCCAGGGCAGGAAGCCTCAAGTGGTTCCGACCAGGATATTGGCGGAATTGCTCGCGGGCGAATGGCGCGGACAGGCAGACGAGATCGACCCCCGCAGTCTGCCCCATCGCGACATGGCCGATTATGCGATCGATGTCGTTGCCGCCGACCGCAACGGCGTGATCGACAAGCTGCTTGCCTATGCCGAAACAGACACGCTGTGCTATCGCGCCGATCCCGAAGAGCCCCTCTGGCGGCGGCAACAAGAGGTATGGGAACCGCTGGTGACCGCGCTGGAAGCGCGCGAGGGCATCCGCATGGAACGGGTCAGCGGTGTCGTGCCCCGCGCGCCCTCGGCGGAGACGCTCGCCGCGCTTCGCAAAAGGATAGAGCGACCGGACCCGTTCAGGATGGCCGCGCTGGAAACTCTCACGTCGCTCTCGGCCTCGCTGTGCATCGGTCTCGCGGCGCTGGAACCCGATGCCGACGGCGAAGCGCTGTGGGATGCGGCCAATCTCGAGGAAGACTGGCAGACCGAGCGCTGGGGCGTGGACGTGGAAGCCGCGGCGCGGCGGAGCGAGCGCAGAACTGCTTTTCTCTCGGCGCTGGAATTCGCGCGCGCGGCGCGGGCCTAACCTATCCGGCGGCCCACGCGGCGATCTCGCCGGCGACTTCGTTCGCTGCCTGGTTGAGCGCCACGCCGACCGGGCCGGCTTCCGGCAGCACGCCTGGGACCCGCGCCTCGAAGCGCCGCGTCGTGACCTGCGCGCTCTCGCCGCTGCGGGCCATGTCGATCGCCACCACCACATCGCCGGTTCGGGCATCGTAGCCGAAATCGCGCAGCGTTCCGTGCAGCCGAGTGGCGGCCATGACGCCGGGATCGTCGCCGTCGATCACCAGGCGGCCCGAGCGCACGCGGATCGTCTCGGCGATGAGTCGGCGGAACAGCCGCGCGGGTTTTTCCACCCACACCGCATCCTGGACATAGGCGACGGTGCTGTCGGTTACCTGGACCGGGACACGCGTGACGTCGAGCCGTTGCGGGGCCCCGAATTCGACCAGCGCGATGGCGCTGTCGGGTGTCCCGGTGGCACCCACCCCGGAAGTGGCCATCGCCGTGGGCGTCAGCGTCAACAGGCTCTCGGGCGGATCCTCGCCGAAGCTGACGCAACCGGACAGCAGGGCGGCGGCTGCAAGCGCCGGCAAAAAGCGGAATGGCTTCATCGGGGACCTCACGGTTCGTAATCGGGAAGCTTGGGCCCGCCGACGAGCGATCCCACGCCTTCGCTTTCGATCTGCTCGGTGACCTGGCGCAGCGCCTTGCTGGTCGCGCGCAGGTCGCGCAGAGTTGCTTCCGCCGCCGGCAGGGTGCTTTCGGTCAACTGCTTGGTGGCAGGCCGCGCTTCTTCGAGGGTCTGTTCCAGCGCTTCGGCGGCACCGCTGGCCGAGGTCAGCGTGGCGCGCAATTGCTGAGCGATCTGGGCGCCCTCCTGGTTCAGGATCCGGTCGGTGGAGGCCGTGACCTTTTCGAACTGGTCGAGCGTCTCGCTGGCCTCGCGCAAAGTGACCTGCAGTTCCGCCATCGTCCGTTCGACCTGCGGCGCGGCGTTGGCGAGCTCGGCGGTTGCGCGGTTGGTGTTGGCGAGGATGCCCGAAAGCTGTTCCTGATTGCGATCGTCGAGCAGCATGGTCAGCCGTTCGGTCAGCGTCGCCAGCCGTTCGAGCAGCAGCGGTGCGTTGGCGAGGATCTCTCCGAAGCCACCGGCCTTGGGCGGGATGATCGGCACGCCTTCGGTGCAGGCGGTGGTTTCGCAGGTAATCGGCGGACGGCCGCGGCGCGCGCCATCGAGCAGGATGGTGGAAACGCCGGTGAAGCTCGACTGGATGGTCGCGGTGGTGCCGATCAGGATCGGCACCTCCTCGCGCACCTTGATCCGCACGCGGACGAATTCGGGATCCCTCTCCCACAGGCGGATCTGGCTGACCTGCCCCACCGGCACGCCCGCGAAGGACACCTGGCTGCCGTTGGCGAGGCCCGATACCGATTGCTGGAAGAAGACGTCGTATTCCTTCTGGTCGCCCTCGCCCAGCCGGGCGAGCCAGACGACGAAGGCGGCCAGCGCGGCGAGCAGGACCAGCGAGACCACCCCCACCCAGACATGATTTGCGCGCGTTTCCATTCGCTTCCCTCTATGCCTTCGGAGCCGGGTTTTTGTCCAACGCTTTGACGGTTCGCGCGGCGACGGGCATGTCCATGTGCTTGCGCAATTCGTCGAGCGCCTGCGCGGTCAGCGCGGCGCGGCCGCGCGGACCGTTGAAATATTCCTGTATCCAGGGATGGTCGAGCTCCATCAAATTGGGCACCGTGTCGACCGCGATCACCCGCTTGTCGGCGAGCACCGCAACGCGGTCGCAGATCTCGTGCAGCGTATCGAGATCGTGCGTGATCAGGAACACGGTGAGGCCAAGCGTCTTCTTGAGCTCGAGTGTGAGCTGGTCGAAGGCCGCGGCACCGATTGGATCGAGCCCGGCGGTGGGCTCGTCGAGGAACAGCAGCTCGGGGTCGAGCGCGAGTGCCCTGGCGAGCCCGGCGCGCTTCTTCATGCCCCCCGAAAGCTCGGCAGGGTATTTGTTCACCGCTTCTTCCGGCAGGCCGGAGAGCTTGACCTTGTAGCGGGCGATATCGTGCCGCAGATCGTCGGAAAGCTCGGGGAAGAATTGCTTGAGCGGTACCTCGACGTTCTCGCCCACCGTCAGGGTCGAGAACAGCGCTCCGCCCTGGAAGAGGACCCCCCAGCGATCGCGAATGCCCAGTACCTCATCGGGATCGGCGTCGGTGATCGAGCGACCGAAGACCTCGATATGCCCTTCGTCGGGGATCTGCAGCCCGATGATCGAACGCATCAGAACCGACTTGCCGGTGCCCGAGCCGCCGACCACGCCGAGGATTTCCCCGCGCCTGACCTTGAGGTCGAGCCCGTCGTGGATGGTCTGGTCGCCGAAGCGGTTGACCAGCCCTTCCACTTCCAGCGGAAATTCGCCGCGAAAGCGCTGGTGTCGACCGAGTTCGCGGTCGTGTTCGTCCAGCGCCATCACGCCCACCCGACGTTGGTGAAGAACACGGCGAAGAAGGCGTCGAGCACGATCACCGCGAAAATGCCGGTGACCACCGCCATGGTGGTGCGCAGGCCGACCTCTTCCGAATTCCCCTTGACCTGCATGCCATGATAGCACCCCGCGAGCGCGACGATCAGCCCGAAGACCGGAGCCTTGATCAGCCCGACCCACAGATCGTAGGTCGGCACCACTTCCTGGATACGCTGGAGGAAGTTCAGAAACGGAATGCCGAGATAGAGGCTGGAAATCGCCGCCCCGCCGATGATCGCGACCGCCGAGGCGTAGAAGCCCAACAGCGGCATCATCAGGATCGCGGAAAGCACCCGGGGCACCACCAGCGCTTCCATCGGATTGATGCCGATTGTGCGCATCGCGTCGACCTCTTCGGTCAGCCGCATAGTGCCGATCTGCGCCGCGAAGGCCGAACCCGAGCGACCCGCTACCATGATCGCGGTCATCAGCACGCCGAGTTCGCGCAGAGTGATCCGCCCGACGAGGTTCACGGTCAGTGTCTCGGCCCCGAACTGGGCGAGCTGTACGGCGCCCTGCTGGGCGATCACGATGCCGATCAAGAAGCTCATCAAGCCGACGATCGGCAGCGCGGAAACGCCGACGAGCTCGAGCTGACGCACCAGCGCCTTGCCGCGAAAGCGCGAGGGGTGGCGGATGACGCTGCCGAAGGCGACGATCAGCGCTCCCAGGAAGCCGATAACGCCGCGGAACCCCGTCCCAGCGTGGTAAACCTTCTCTCCTGCGGATTCGGCAACGCGTGCCAGCAATGGCGCGCGCGGCGCGGCGATATCACCCTCGAAGCCCATGTCCTCGACCGCCTTGACCAGTCGCGCGGCGCGTTCGCCGGCTCCGGTCACCTCGGCATCGAAGCGCTCTGCGAGGCTGCAGGTCATCCATGCCCCGACCGTGTCGATCTCGCTGATACCCGAAAGGTCGATCCGTGCGATCTGCCGGTCGATCGCGGCGAGATCGTCCTCGACCGCGCCGATGGTGGCGACAAGCCAGGGGCCTTTCAGGAAGAGCACGGCACCTTCGCCCGCATCCTCCTCAATATCGAAATCGGCCCTGCCCTCCATGGGGACAGGCGTTTATGCGCACATCGCCCGCGCCACAAGCGGCTTGCGACAATGTTGCGCCGCGACAAGGGCGCTGGCAAAGCGCCAGCCCATGAGCTCCGAACTGCAAAAGACCTTCGACCCGGCAGAGATCGAACAGCGCTGGTACGCGCATTGGGAAGAGAACGGCCTGTTCCGCCCCCACCGCCCCGAGGCCGAGGCCTTCACCATCGTCAACCCGCCGCCCAACGTGACTGGCAGCCTGCACATCGGCCACGCGCTCGACAACACGCTGCAGGATATCGTCATCCGCTACGAGCGGCTGCGCGGCAAGGACGCGTTGTGGGTGGTCGGGACCGATCATGCCGGCATCGCCACGCAGATGGTGGTCGAGCGTCAGCTGGAACAACGGCAGGACAAGCGCACCAATTACACGCGCGAACAATTCGTGGACAAGGTGTGGGAGTGGAAAGCGGAGAGCGGCGGCACGATCACCCGCCAGCTGCGTCGTCTCGGCTGCTCGATGGACTGGAGCCGCGAGCAGTTCACCATGGACGAGCATTTCAGCCGCGCGGTCGTGAAGGTCTTTGTCGACCTGCACCGCGAAGGGCTGATCTATCGCGACAAGCGGCTGGTCAACTGGGACCCCAAGCTGAAGACCGCGATCAGCGATCTCGAGGTCGAGAGCCGCGAGGTGCCCGGGCACATGTGGCACTTCAAATATCCGCTCGCGGACGGCGAGACCTATACCTATGTCGAGCGCGATGCCGAGGGCAATGTGACTCTCGAGGAAGAGCGCGACTACATCTCGATCGCCACCACGCGGCCCGAGACCATGCTCGGCGACGGCGCCGTCGCGGTCCATCCGGACGATGCCCGCTATGCCCCGATCGTCGGCAAGCTCTGCCAGATCCCGGTGGGCCCGAAGGCGCATCGCCGGCTCATCCCGATCATCACCGACGATTATCCCGATCCCGACTTCGGTTCCGGCGCGGTCAAGATCACCGGGGCGCATGACGAGAACGACTTCGGCGTGGCCCAGCGCAACGGCATTCCGATGTACCGGCTGATGGACGAGGCCGCCGCCATGCGCAGCGACGGCGCGCCCTATGCCGAGGCGGCGGCGCGGGCCATGGCGATAGCCCGAGGCGAGCCGCTGGATGCGGAAGAGATCGACGCGCTCAACCTCGTGCCGGACCAGTATCGGGGGCTCGACCGCTACGAGGCGCGAAAGCAGGTGGTCGCGGATATCGATGCCGAAGGGTTGATGATCGGGGTCGAGGACAAGCCGATCGCCCAGCCGTTCGGCGATCGCGGCGGGGTCGTGATCGAGCCGATGCTGATGGACCAGTGGTACGTCGATGCCGAGACCCTGGCGCAAAAGCCCATCGAAGCGGTGCGATCGGGCGCGATCGAGATCGTGCCGAAGAGCTGGGAAAAGACCTTCTTCAACTGGATGGAGAACATCCAGCCCTGGTGCGTCAGCCGCCAGCTATGGTGGGGGCACCGGATCCCGGCCTGGTACGACGCGCAAGGCAACGTCTTCGTCGCGGAGACCGAGGAAGAGGCACAGGCCCAGGGGGGCGATGGCGTGGCACTGACCCGCGACGAGGACGTCCTCGACACCTGGTTCTCCTCAGCTCTCTGGCCCTTCGCCACGCTCGGCTGGCCCGAGACGACCGAACTTTTTGCAAAGCATTATCCCAACTCGCTGCTGGTCTCCGGCTTCGACATCCTGTTCTTCTGGGATGCGCGGATGATGATGATGGGGCGGCATCTGACCGGCGAGAACCCCTGGCCGCGGCTCTATCTCCACGGTCTGGTGCGCGCGCCCGACGGACAGAAGATGTCCAAATCCAAGGGCAATGTCGTCGACCCGCTGGGCCTGATCGACCGCTACGGTGCGGACGCGCTCAGGTTCTTCATGGCGGCGATGGAAAGCCAGGGCCGCGACATCAAGATGGACGAGAGCCGGGTCGAGGGATATCGCAACTTCGCCACCAAGCTGTGGAATGCGACCCGTTTCTGCCAGTCGCACGGTATCGGCGCCAGCACGACCATCGCCGCCCCGCCTGCGCGGCTCGCTGCCAACCAGTGGATCATCGGCGAGGTCGCGCAGACCGTCGCCTCGCTCGACGAGGCGATGGCCGAGCTGCGCTTCGATGCGGCGGCGAACACCGTCTATCATTTCGTCTGGGACCGGTTCTGCGACTGGTATCTCGAGCTCATCAAACCCGTCTTCTCTGGCGAGGGCGAAAACCCGGCGAAGGCGGAGACCCGCGAAGTCGCCGGCTGGGCGCTCGACCAGATCTTGGTCATGCTCCACCCGTTCATGCCTTTCGTCACCGAAGAGCTGTGGTCGAAACAGGGTAATCGGGCGGACTATCCGCTGATCACTGCCGAATGGCCGAAGCCGGAGGCGCAGGTCGATGCCGATGCCGTCGCCGCGATCGACTGGGTCATCGCCCTCACCACCGCCACCCGCGCCGCCAAGAGCGAGCTCTGCATCGCCCCCGGCGCGAAGCTCGCAGCATGGATCGCCGATCCTTCGGCCGTGGCACAAGGCGTACTCGATCGCGCGTCTGCCGCGGTCGAGCGGCTGGCGCGGTTGACCCCGGTCCATGTCGGCGCTGCGCCGGACGGTCCGGCGATGCAGATCGCGGCCGGGGGCGACACCATCGTCGTGCCGCTGGCGGGAATCGTCGACATCGGCGCGGAAAAGGCGCGTCTCGAGAAGGCGCTGGAAGCCAGCCGCAAGGAAGCGCAATCGCTCGCCGGGCGGCTCGGCAATCCCAATTTCGTCGAGCGTGCCAAGCCCGAGGCGGTCGAGAAAGCGCGAGCGGACTACGCGCACCACGAGGCCGAGATCGAGCGGATCGAAGCGGCGCTGGCGCGGCTGGAGTGAGCCGTCTCGTCCTCGCCACGGACGCGCCCGGCGGCAATGCGGAAATCTTCGCCAGCCTCCAGGGCGAAGGACCGAGCAGCGGGGTGCCGGTCGCGTTCCTGCGCCTCTCGCGCTGCAACCTCGCCTGCGTCTGGTGCGACACGGCCTATACCTGGCACTTCGAGGGCGACGAGCGTCCGCATCGCTCCGAGCCGACTTTCGCGCGCAAGGCCAATCAGGTGACGCTCGATCCGACGGAGGTCGCCGAGCGTATTGCGGCATTCGGCCAGTCGCGGCTGGTGATCACCGGCGGCGAGCCGCTGCTCCAGGCTCCCGCGCTCGCCGATCTGCTCGACCTGTTGCCGGATATCGCGGTCGAGGTCGAGACCAACGGCACCACCGTCGCTCCACCCCGGCTCGACATCCGTATCGATCAGTACAACGTCAGCCCCAAGCTGGCGCACAGCGGCAATCCGGCCGAACTCGCGCTTCTGCCAGAACGGCTCGATTTCTACGCCACCGACCCGCGCGCCTTCTTCAAGTTCGTGGTGGCCGAGGCGGGCGACCTCGACGAGGTGCTGGCACTGCGGGCCCGCTATCGCATTCCCGCCGGACGCATCTTCCTGATGGCCGAAGGCACGGACAGCGCCAGCTTGCGCGCCCGCCAGCAATGGCTCGCGCCGCTATGTCTCGAACACGGTTTCCGGATGAGCGACCGGCTGCACATCCACCTTTACGGGGATACGCGCGGGACCTAGCCCTGGCTGCGCCAACGCTGGACGATGCGCTCGACCGCATCCTCCTCGCCGCCGGGATTGCTCCACAGTTCGAGGAAGCTCGGATCGTCGGAGGCGGGGCGCTTGGCCTCCTCGAGCGTGTCGAAATTGACCCGGATCGGGATCGCCACGCCCTCGCCGCAGATGATGCATTCGCGGTTGCGCAGCGCGGGGATCGAATCGAGGAAGCCGCGTGCGCCTTCGGGCATTGCCGCGCGGACGAATTCCTGGTCGCGATCGTTGTTGAGCCGCATTGAGATGATCGTGCCGCATTGCGACAGCACGCCTTCGGCCAGATCGCTGGGCCGCTGGGTGATGAGGCCGAGGCTGACGCCGTATTTGCGCCCTTCCTTGGCGATTCGCGAGAGGATCTTGCCGACCGAATTGCCGTCCGCATGCTGTTCGCTCGGAACGTAGCGATGCGCCTCCTCGCAGACCAGCAGCACCGGTGCGGTCTTTTCCTCGCGCCCCCAGATGGCGAAGTCGAAGACCAGCCGGCTGAGAACCGCGACCACGGTGGCAGTGATATCGGACGGTACGCCCGACACGTCGATGATCGAGATCGGCTTGCCGTTGGCGGGAAGACGGAAGATCTTCGAAATGAACTCCGCCATGGTGTCGCCGACCAGCATGCCCGAAAACATGAACTGGTAGCGCGGATCGCCCTTCAATTCGTCGAGCTTGTTCTTGATCCGCATGTAGGGCGCCGAATTGGTCGCCTTGTCGAGCTTGCCCATCTGGTCCTGAAGCTCGTTCGACAGGTCGGAGAGCAGATAGGGAACCGGCGAATCGACCGTGATCTTTCCCATCGTGTTGGCGAGCCTGCTCTTGCCGCGCGCCTTCAGCAGACATTTGGCGAGAATGTCCGCATCGACCTGCCGGTCATTGCCGGACGAGCTCAGAAGTACCTCGCAATGCTCCTCGAAATTCATCAGCCAATAGGGCATCTGCAGGTTGGAAACGTCGAGGATCACACCGGTCTGGCGGAACGCCGCCGAATATTCCCCGTGCGGGTCGATCATGACGATGTGCCCGTCTGGCGCAGCCTGGCAGATACGGTGGAGAATGAGCGCGGTACTGGTCGACTTACCGGTGCCGGTCGACCCCAGCAGCGCGAAATGCTTACCCAGCAAAGCGTCGATATAAAGCCCGGCGCGGATGTCCTTGGTCGGATAGACCTTGCCAATCGTAATCGAATCGCGGCCGTCGCTGGCATAGACCTGCTCGAGATCGGCGGTAGTGGCGGGATAGACCCAGGCGCCGGGTACGGGATAGCGGGTCACGCCGCGCTTGAAGCCGTGCAGCTTGCCGGTGAGTTTTTCCTCCTGCCCCTCGCCGAGGAAATCGATATTGGTGATGATCGAGCCCTCGGCACGACGATCCTGCTTCTGATTGCGAACACTGGCGAGCAACCAGTTGTTGTTGACCCTGATCTTGATCTGGCTGCCGACCTGCCCGGCGAGCGCGATGGACGGATCTTCGTCTTCCATACATTCGTTGAGCCGCTGGATGTCGATCGCGATCTGCGAACCCGAACCGCCGATCTCGAGGACCACACCGATCGGCTGCATGGCATTGCCGCCAACAATCCCCTCCGCCGGTGGCGCATCGGGATTCGCTTGCTGCTGCGGTGTTTCGGAGGGTTCGCCGAGCCGTATGCGCTCGCGTAGCGACCGGCGCGGCGGTGGCACCGCGCCGTCCTCGCCGGCCGGATCGAAGGTGCGGAAGCTGTCGTGGTTCATTTCGCTCATGAAAGGCCGGATCCCCAGAAACACCCGCCGCGCGCCAAGCGGCATGGACGTTCGAGGAAATTAGGCGATGGCCGGTTAAGATCGGGTCAACGGTGCCGAAGGTCTTTCGGGCCGAAGCGCCTCAGATCATTGCGTAGAACCGGCTTGCCGCCCAGCCCATGCCGATCGACAGGAGCACGGCCGCCAGGCCGTAGAGCAGCGAGTTTTCCTGGGCGTTGTATTCCACGGCCCGTTCGAAGCCGACCTTGCGCACCTCCACCTCGGAAATCGCCGAGGCGATCACCCGTCCGCGGGTGACCACGAATGTCTCGGCGGTATAGATGCCCGTCGAAACGTTCGACGGCAGCGAAATCCGCGCCTGGTAGAGGATGTCCTCGCGCAGGGTCGCGCCGCCGATATCCTCCTTGTAGAGGCCCATCCGGGTCCGCAGGTCGACCAGGCCGGCGGCGAAGCGCGCCTGTTCCTCGGGATCGATCGCTCCGCTCGGGCTTAGCTGGATGTAGCGCGTGCCGAATTCGTAGATCGCCGCGGTCTTCTCGTCGACGATCTCGTCTATCGGGCGGGTGCTGGCGACGGCGAAGAAGGAGGGGGCGGAGCGGAAATCACTGCTGTCGGCATTGATCCAGACCCCTCCGATCCGTTCCTTCTCGCGCAGGCGGATCGGTTCGGACGGCCCCTTGAGAACGACGATCACGTCGTATTGCTGGCCGGTGGTTCGCTGTGCGGGGTCGAGCACCGCGCCGAACAGCAACAGTTCCGTGCCGGTGAAGCCCTGGCGGACCTGTACCTCGTGCTGGCTGACCTCGGGCACCAGCACCGGGTCGCGCTGGGCCGTGAGCGTCAGGGCGCAAATCAAGGCCAGCAGCACTCTCACAACGGCGACACCGTGAAGATTTCGTCGGGCCGGATCGAGAAGCCGATGAATATGCGGATGGCTATCAACAGCACGATGGATGCAAGGGCCAGCCGCAGCCATTCCGGTTTGATCCTGGCCGCCCACTGGGTGCCCATCTGGGCGCCGGTGACCGAGCCGATCAGCAGCAGCGCGACCAGCACGATGTCCACCGCCTTGGTCGTCAGGGAATGCATCATCGTGGTAACGATGGTGACGAAGAGGATCGTGAACAGGCTGGTGCCGACAACGACATTGGCGCTCATGCCTAGGACGTAGAGCATTGCCGGAACGAGGATGAAGCCCCCACCCACGCCCATCAGCATGGTCAGAATGCCGACCAGGATACCCAGGATCAGCGGTGCCAGCGGCGAGATATAGAGCCCGGAGCGGTAGAACCGCCACCGCCAGGGGAGCGAGGCGACCAACGGATGGTGGCGACGGCGGCGGACCTGGGCCGGAGCGGTGCCGCGGATCGATTGCACCGCCTCGCGCATCATCAGCGCCCCGATCGAGCCCAGCAGCAGCACGTAGAGCGCGTTGATGACCACATCGATCTGCCCGACGCTGCGCAAGAAGCGGAACAGCAGGGCTCCGATGCCCGATCCCAGCAACCCGCCGACCACGGTGACCGCACCCATCCGGTAATCCACTCCGGCCCGCTTGGCATGGGCCATGACGCCCGAGACGCTGGCGCCCGTCACCTGCGTCGAGGCGCTGGCGGCTGCGACCGTGGGCGGGATGCCGTAGAAGATGATCAGCAGGGGCGTGGTGAGAAACCCTCCGCCGACCCCGAACAGTCCCGAGAGAATTCCCGTCAGACCACCGAGCAGGACGATCCACAACCCGTTCACCGCAAGATTCGCGATAGGGAGGTAGACGTCCATCCTCCGCCCCTATCGCAGCGGCGAGCCGGTTGAAAGGCGCGCCGGTCCGTTTGGACGGTTTAAAAGGATCGTGAAAGGGTCAGCGCCGCGCCGCTTCCCGGTACGGCATCCCCGGCAAGCCGAACACGGTAGTCGAGCGAGATATTCGCCGGAAGAGCGCCCATGCCCACCGACAGGGTAGCACTGGGTCCGGCGTCGAGACGCTGCGCGCCGCGCTGCGCCCCGCCCCAAATCCCCCCGCCCAATCGCAGTGCGCCGAGATCGAAACGCGTGATCTCGCGATCGGCAACGATCCGGCCGTCGGCGAAAGCGCTCGAGAAGCGGCCACCGATATAGCCCGCCTGGGCATAGGCGCGCGCCGCGAAACCCGCGGGAAGGACCACCGCATCGGTTCCGGCCGTCACGAACGCGGCGGGCCGCACGTCGGTGCGTCCCCCCTGCCGCGTGGCCCGTGCCTCGGCATGGGCGCGCAAAGGCCATGCGGCGACCGGTCGGAAACTGAGCCCGACCGCCCCTTGGCGCTCGCCCTCGCCTGCGAGCGCGCCGTCGGCGCGGAGATAGGCGGCCGGTTCGAGGCGGCTGTCCGGCGCCAGGCGATAGCGGAGGATCGCCCCCGCCTGGCTTCGCCCGTAGCTGGCGAAGGGAGCGCCGGTGCCCACCGCTGCTCCGCTGGCGCCGCCCTCGCGGATGAACAGCCAGCTGTCGACGCTGAGCCGATCGGCCAGTTGCATGCCGCGGCGCGGTTCGGTCGACAGCGGGAGTCCGGACGGCTGTTCCTCCATCGACGCGGCAAAGTCCGACGAGGCCCGAGCTCCGGCCATCTCTGCCATCCACAAATCATCCTGTGATGCGGACGAGCGCCTCACTGGCGAGCCCGCAACCGCATGTCCGGACGATGCCATCCGATCCAGCCAGGGGCCCATCCCGAACCCGAAGGCTGGGGAGGTCTTTGTCGGGAGAAGCGATCTCGCCTTGTCAGCCGCGATCCGGGTGGTCCGAATGCCGGTCGGAGCAACCCGCTCGGAAAAGAGCGGCTTCGCATCTTGCCGCGAGCCTCCGGCGTAAGGCACCTCGGATTGCAAGATCGCTTCCTTCGCGGCCAGACGCACGGGCAGATCGTCGATCTCGAAGGGGAGAGAGCCGATCGCGACCCTTATGCCGACCCATCCCGCGATCAGGAAATAGAGAAACAGCAATGGCCTCCCGGGGCGAACGACGGGGGCGGCCGTGGAGTTCACGAGGTCGCCGCGGGGGCTTCGGCGAGCGCCGGGTGGTCGCGATGTTCGGTCTTTTCCCATCGCACCGGCTCGCCCATTAGGGTTCGCAGGTAGGCGGCGATCGCCCGGCGTCCGGCAATGATGGCGATAACATTGGACACCAGGGTCCGGGGGATGGCGAACAGGCCCTCCCGCCATCCGAAATCGCGCGCGGTGAAGCAGGACCGCATCAGCGCCCGCCAGGCAAGCGCGGCAAGGTTGAGGAACAGTACCGTCTCCAGCAGCGGCGACAATCGGATCGAGGGCACGATACCGATCGCGGCGAGCGCGATCTGTGCGCCGGAAAGGATCACGAGAACATAAGCCAGACCGAGCAGCATCGCCGCCAGCGGCCCACGGCGGTCGCGCATCTGCATCCACACGTCGCGAAAGCCGCCGCGCCAGCCCAGCCGGTCCCAGCTCTGCAAGGCGACGCCATGCACCCAGCGGGTCTTCTGGCGCACCGCATCGTGGACGTTCGACGGGAAATAGGCCCTTGTCGCTACCAGTCGCCCGTCGGCGGCATGTGCGCGGACGAACCGCGTCCGCCCGCCCAGCGCGGCGATGTCGAGCCCGAGCTCGTAATCCTCTGTCAGCGAACCCGCGGCGAAGGGCTCGCCGTGATTGCGTACTGACAAGCGGTGCAGGACATCCCGTTCGATCGCACACCCGACGCCGGCTCCGGGGACCCCCGCTCCCAGCGCGTCGCGTACCACCATCGTCTTGCCGTGGACCTCGGCGAATTCGTCCGTGTAATGGCCGCCGATCCAACGCGACCCGGGCCGGGGCAATGCCATGACCGGAAGCTGCACGAATGCGGCACCTTCGAGTGCGCGCTCCATCAGTTTGAGCGCCGCGGGATCGACCATGTCCTCGGCATCGTGAAGCACGACCATCCGGGCCCACCAGCCCTCTAGTTGCTCGTCTCTTTCGAGCGCCTGGTAAAGCTGGTTCAGACAGTCCGCCTTGCAAGTGGGGCCGTCCCGATCGTGGCGGATGATCCGGACCCGCGAATCGCCGTCGGCACCGACCAGAGCCGCGGCCGGCGTCTCGTGATCGTTGCGATAACAGCCGACGTAGAGGCGCAGCTCCGCCTGGGGCCAGGCTGCCAGCGCGTGGCGTATGGTAACGCCGATGACCCGGGATTCGCGCCATGCCGGGATGAAGATCGCCGTCGGACCGGCGAGAGCGGCACCCTCGATACAGGGGCCGAGCCGTTCTTCGCGCCCCACCCTGCCCGTGATCCGCAACCACAGGTAGATGGCGTCGATCGCGATCTCGTCGACCGCGCCGATCAGGAAAAAGGCGGCGGCGAAAAGAAACAGTTCGTGCTGCACCAGCACGAACCAATCGACAGCGGTGAATCCCCCCAGATCCATTGCCATGTCCCCCGATCGCCGATTACCCGCCCAAAGCCGCTCTTGCAACGTGCGCACAATTCATCGAAAGCCCGGCCCCGTCATGACCGCAAGCCGCAGCACCATCTCACGCCTCTTCGCTCCCGTCCGCGCGCTGTTCGTCGGCGACGCGTCGGCGGGCATCCTGCTGATCCTCATCGCCATCGCGGCGATGGTGGCGGCCAATTCGATCTTTCGCGAGGAATACTACACGCTCTTCCACGGCTATTTGTTCGACAAGGATGTTTTCAAACTCAACACCTTGCACCTGTGGGTCAACGATGGGTTGATGGCGATCTTCTTCTTCGTCGTGGGTCTAGAGGTGAAGCGCGAGCTCATCGCCGGACAGCTTTCCACCGCGCGTCAGCGGCGCCTGCCCGTGCTCGCCGCGGCCGCCGGAATGGTGGTGCCGGCACTCGTCTACATGTTCTTCGTGCGCGAGGCGGACCCCTTCCTGGCGCGCGGCTGGGCGATTCCGGCCGCCACCGACATCGCCTTTGCGATGGGCGTTCTCGGCCTGCTTGGCAGCCGGGTGCCGTCCTCGCTGCGGCTGTTCCTTCTGACCGTGGCGATCGTCGACGACATAGGCGCGGTCCTGGTGATCGCCATGTTCTACACCGCCACCATCGATCTCACCTGGCTGATCGGCAGCATCGTGGTGCTCGGCATCATGGTCGGGCTCAACCGGATGCGTGTGACCTCCCTGGCGGTTTACATCGTCATGGCTCTGGTGCTGTGGTTCTTCGTTCTGAATTCGGGCGTCCACGCAACCATCGCCGGAGTGGTGGCCGCCTTCACGGTGCCCATGTTCAAGCGCGACGGCGGTTCCGTTCTGGAGAAGCTGGAACACGGGCTGGCACCCTGGAGCGCTTATCTGATCGTGCCGATCTTCGGTTTCGCCAATGCCGGTGTCGATCTGTCGGACCTGGGCCTTGAGGGTGTCTTCGCGCCGTTGCCGATCGCGATTGCCGCTGGCCTGTTCCTGGGCAAGCAGGTGGGCATCTTCAGCGCGATCTACGCGGCCGAACGCGTCGGTTTCGCCCCCCGGCCGGAAAACGCCAACTGGCCGGAAATCTGGGGCATCTCGATCCTGTGCGGGATCGGCTTCACCATGTCGCTGTTCATCGGCGAACTCGCCTTCCCCGGCATGCGGGAGTATATCGAAGAAGCGAAGATCGGCATCCTGCTGGGATCGCTCATCTCCGCCGTCGTCGGCTTCACCATCCTGCGCATGACCACCGAGCATCCCGGCGACAACCGCGGTCTGGCGAACCCGGGCTGACGGCGGCGTCTCGCGAGGGGCAGCGCGCCGCGCTGCGCCCCCACGCGATCGATCAGAAGCTGTAGGCCAGGGTGCCCACGATCGTGTCGTCGGTAAAACCGTCGACCGAAGGGCCATCGACGCCGACATAGGACACGCCCAGGGACAGGCCGCCCAGCACCGTGGTGCTCGCGCCGATGGAATAGTCGAAACCGCTGTCGTCGGCGCTGAGGCCGCTCAGGAACGGCGGCGCGAGTACGCCGTCGGTATAGCCGAGATGGGCGGCCAGAGTGACCGGCGTGTTCGGAAGGCCCGCTTCGAAATCGGTGTAGACGTAGAGGTTGTCGTCGCCGCCGAGCGAATCCTGTTCCCAGGCATAGGCCACGCCCACCGAGGTGCTCACCGGCCCCAGCGCGAAGCCGACCGAAGCGTATGGTTCCCAATAGTTGACGTTCGCGCCGATATCCTCGGTAGGATAGATGTAGTAGAGCAGACCGACATCCATCGTCAGACCGTTGTCGAATTCGTGCCCGTAGCCGGCATAGACGTCCACCTCGAGCTCGCCGAAGGAAGGACCTCCGGAAATCGAGGATGCCCAGGTGCCGATGTAGAAACCGCTCTCGTGAGCCAGGTCCACGCCGCCCTGTACGGCGAAATCGCCTCCTGAGAGCGACACCCCGCGAAAACGATAGTCGGTGACGATGGCGACGTTGCCGGAAACCTCGAAGCCGGAGGAGGCGGCGGCGTCGTTGTCCGGAAGGCCGGTGTTCGTTTCGGTCGTGTCCTGCGCGAAGGCCGGAGCGGCGGCGAGGGACAATAGAAGCATGGACGCAGCCGTGCGGCCGCGAAAGGACGTGAGCATGACAAATTCCCTTGGACTGGTTGTCGCTTCGTCCCACCTGCACGCCTGCCGGGTACGCATCATTCGTGCGCACTTCTCGGGCAGATGTGACACTATGTTTCAGCAATTCGCATGACAGCGCAAGCGCCAAATCGGTATTTTTGCGGTTGCGAAGACAATCTGTAGCAATTTTGCAACTGCGAAGGCGTTCATTGCGATTTTGTCGGACCGAGGCTATTGGCCCGTCACCGCCGTTTGCGAAACCCTTCGCCAGCCGGCCCGTTCGGTTTTTTCATGATCGCATCGCTCAAACAGTTTTTCCGTCCGCAAACGGCGCGCGCCCCCCTCGCCACCGTGCCCGAGGGTCAGCGGTTCTACGTCGTCGGCGACATTCACGGGCGCCGCGATCTCTTCGACGCTCTCATCGAAGCGGTCGACGCTGACGATGCGGCCCGCGACGATGCCGACACCACCATCGTCCTGCTCGGCGATCTCGTGGACCGCGGGCCGGACAGTGCCGGCGTCATCCGCTCGGCCCGCGACTGGGGGCAACGCCGCCCGGTCCGCTATATCGCCGGCAATCACGAGGAAATGTTTCTGCAAAGCTTCGAGGATACCGAGATGCTGCGGCATTTCCTCAAGCACGGCGGGCGCGAGACTGTGCTGAGCTACGGCCTCGACCGCGGCACCTACAATTCCCTCACCCTTGCGGAACTGCAGGACGAGATCGCCGAGATCGTGCCGCGCGAGGATCGAGAGTTTCTGGCCGGATTCGAGGACATGATCATCGCCGGCGACTATCTCTTCGTCCACGCCGGTATCGATCCGTCGCGGCCGATCGACCAGCAGCGCAGCAGCGACCTGCGCTGGATTCGCGAGCGGTTTCTGAACAGCACCGAGAGCCACGACCATGTCGTCGTCCACGGTCACACGATCTTCGAGGACGTCGAGGACCGCGGCACGCGGATCGGTATCGATACCGGCGCTTTTCGCTCGGGGCGCTTGACCGCGCTCATGCTTGAGGGGAAGGAGCGCGTCTTCATCCAGGCCGTCGAACGCGATGGCGCAATCGAGATCGAGCACGTCGGGGGACGGTCATGAAAATCGCGATGGTTGGCTCGGGCTATGTCGGCCTGGTGTCAGGGGCATGCTTCGCCGATTTCGGCCACGAGGTCGTCTGCATCGACAAGGACGAGGCGAAGGTGGCCCGGCTGCGCGACGGCGTGATGCCGATCTACGAGCCCGGCCTTGCCGAACTGGTCGAGAGCAATGCCCGCGCCGGCCGGCTGTCCTTCACCACCAGTCTCGCCGAGGGTATCGCGGGGGCGGGCGCGATCTTCATCGCCGTCGGCACCCCCAGTCGCCGTGGCGACGGCCATGCCGATCTGAGTTTCGTCCACGCGGTAGCCGAAGAGATCGGCGCTGCCCTGACGAACGACTGCGTGGTGGTCACGAAATCGACGGTGCCGGTCGGCACCGGGGACGAGGTCGAGCGGATCATCGCCGACAGCGGCTGCACGCACAGGGTTGCGGTGGTCTCCAATCCCGAATTCCTTCGCGAAGGCGCGGCGATCGGAGATTTCAAGCGCCCCGACCGGATCGTGATCGGTGCCGAGGACGAATTCGCCCGCGAGGTGATGCGCGAGGTCTACCGGCCGCTGTTCCTCAACGAATCCCCGATCCTGTTCACCGGCCGGCGCACCAGCGAGCTGATCAAATACGCCGCCAATGCCTTCCTGGCGACCAAGATCACCTTCATCAACGAGATGGCCGATCTGTGCGAAAAGGTGGGGGCCGACGTTCAGGACGTGGCCCGCGGGATCGGCATGGACAACCGCATCGGAAAGAAATTCCTGCACGCCGGGCCGGGTTATGGCGGATCGTGCTTCCCCAAGGACACGCTGGCGCTGCTCAAGACCGCCGAGGATTACGACAGCCCGACGCGGATCGTGGAAGCGGTCGTCAAGGTCAACGAGAGCCGCAAGCGGGCGATGGGCCGCAAGGTGATCGACGCGCTGGGCGGAGCGGAGGCGGCGCGCGGCAAGCGGGTCGCGCTGCTCGGCCTCACCTTCAAGCCCAACACCGACGACATGCGGGATTCGCCCGCAATCGCCATCGCCCAGGCATTGAGCGATGCCGGGATCGCCATCGCCGCCTACGATCCCGAGGGCATGGAACTCGCCCGGCCGATGCTGCCGCAGGTGGAAATGTGCGACGATCCCTATCAGGCGATCGAGGGGGCGGACGCGATCGCCATCGTTACCGAATGGGACGCGTTCCGCGCGCTCGACCTCGATCGGGTGAAATCGCTCGCCAATGCGGCGGTCATGGTCGACCTCAGGAACATCTACCGCCCCGAGGACATGCAGCGTCAGGGCTTTCGCTACACCTCGATCGGCAGGGGCTGATGTTTCCCCGGCGGGGGACGTAGGGGAGCCTTCAGCTCCAGATGCCGCGCGTGTCGTAGACCGTCTTGTCGGCCAGTTCCGACGCCGGGATCGCCTTGAACAGGTCGTGGTCGACCAGCATCACGATCTTCGGGCAGGTCTCGAGTGCGGTGTCGATATCGACCAGCGCCGCGCCGGTGTCGGCAAGCTCGGGCGGGAGTTCGTTCGCATGCGGCTCCACCACCATGATCGCATCGCCGAATTCGCGGGCGATCTTGGCGACGACGAAGCGCGCCGGACTCTCGCGGAAGTCGTCGATGTTGGCCTTGAAGGACAGGCCGAGGAAGGCAGTCTTGCCTTCGGGCGCGGCGGCGACGAGTTCGCGCGCCTTGGCCAGGACGTGATGCATCTTGGCATCGTTGACCTCGCGCGCGGTGCGGATCAGCCGGCTCTGCTCGGGCGCGCCGTGGACGATGAACCACGGATCGACCGCGATGCAGTGGCCGCCCACACCCGGCCCGGGCTGGAGGATGTTGACCCGCGGATGGCGGTTGGCCAGCCGGATCACCTCCCAGACGTCCAACCCCTGCGCATCGGCGATCATCGACAGCTCGTTGGCGAAGGCGATGTTGGTGTCGCGGTAGGCGTTCTCGACCAGCTTGGTCATTTCCGCCGACCGCGCATCTGTGGCGATGCAGGTGCCCTTGACGAAGCGCTTGTAGAAGGTGAGCGCCTTGCGCGCGCAGCGCGGGGTGACGCCGCCGATCGACCGGTCGTTGTGCGTCAACTCCTCGAGAATGCGGCCTGGCAGCACCCGCTCGGGGCAATAGGCGATGGCGATATCCGGAGTGCCCTCGGCAAGACCGGGCAGCTTGAGATCGGGACGCGCCGCGGCGATGGCGTCGCGGACCTTCTCGGTCGTGCCGACGGGGCAGGTCGATTCCACGATCACGGTGTTGCCGGGCTCGAGCGCGCCGGCGAGGCTTTCCACCGCCGACAGTACGTAGGAGAGGTCCGGCGTGCGGTCCTCGTGCGCGAGGAACGGGGTCGGGACAGCTATGAGGAAGACGTCCGCCGGCTCGATCGCGGTCGCGGCGCGCAGCAGCCCCTTCTGGACCACGGCGTGGACGAGACCGTCGAGATCGGCCTCCTCGATATGGATTTCGCCCCGATTGATCGTGTCGACCACCGTTTGGGATGTGTCGATGCCGACCACCGGGCATCCGGACCGCGCGATCACCGCCGCGGTCGGCAGACCGATGTATCCCAGTCCGATGACGCTGACCCTGAGCCTGTCCTCGCCGCGCATGCATACTCCCGTTCGCTGGATGATCGGACCGGGCCATAGCCGCGATGGGATAAGATTCCATTAGCGCGAGGCAGGTGGGCTTTCCCCAGCGCCGCCATGCGCCGGACTGGAACGGCACCCCCGGCGACTATAGACCTGCGCCATGACGCTGCGTGAGGCACTGAGGGATGCGGGCTGGCTCGATGGCCCGCGGGTTCGGGCCTATGCGGCGATGGTCGGCCTGGCATCGCTTGCCGTCCTGTGGTTCGCCTGGCGCGACGCCGTCGGTAGCACGGGAAGCGACTTTCTCGCCTTCTGGGGGGCCGGCAAGGCGGTGCTGGCCGGCAATCCCGCCGCCGCCTACGATATTGCCACCCAGCAAGCCATCCAGACCGGCACCGGGTCGCAGGGCTGGTTCGTCTTCGTCAATCCCCCGCCCTTCCTCTTCGCCGTCGCGCCGTTCGGCTCGCTGCCCTACCCGCTGGCCTGGATCGCCTGGACCTCGATAACCTACGCGCTGTGGGCCTGGGCCGGCGTCCGCGCCTTTCCGCGCCTGTGGCCGCTGGTCCTCGCCTACCCCGGCGCGCTGGTTGCGGCGACGCATGGACAGAACGGGCTGCTGACGGGAGCGCTGCTGGTCGCGGCAGTCACGATGCTCGCGGCTGGACGACCGATCCGCGCGGGCGCCGCGATCGGCGCACTCGTGATCAAGCCCCATCTCGCCCTGCTGCTGCCGTTCTGGCTGGCCGCGGGCAGGCGGTGGAGCGCGTTCATCGCCGCGGGTGCCACGCTGGCCGGGCTGCTGCTGGCGAGTTGGCTCGTGTTCGGAGGCGAAACCATCTCCGGCTACACCGAAAGCTGGGCCGCGAGCGGGGCGCTGATGGCTGCCGGTGGCGCGGACTTCCTGATCCGCATGGCGAGCTGGTATGCGCAGCTGCGGCACCATCTCGGCGAGCCAACCGCGATCGGCGGCGCCAGCGTCCTCGCACTGGCCATGATCGGGATGGCACTCGCATCGTGGCGGCATTTCGACGGCGATCCACGCGCGAGCGGCGCGGCCGTGCTGGCGGCAACCGCGCTCGCCCCGCCCTATCTGTTCAATTACGATCTGCCGTTCCTGATCGTCCCGACCCTGTGGCTGGTCGAGCAAGGTCTCGCGCGCGGATTCCGCCCCTACGAGAAGCTTGCCCTCGCTGGTCTCTGGTTCGCGCCTTACGCGACCCGTGCGGCGGCTTTCCCGCTGGAGATGAACCTGATGCCGCTGGCCGCGTTCGCCCTGCTGGCACTTGTGTGGACCCGGCGAGCGTTGCCGCAGGGACACGGTCCCCTGCCATCGTAGCACGTCCCTCGGGAACCCGCCCGCTGCCTTGGCGGTTCTCATCCCGGACGGAGGGCCCGACTGAACCATGGAGCATGACCATGTCTAGCCTGACCTTCCGCAGCAGTCGCCCCGACCGCTGGACCGACCCCAAGGGATTCAACGACGCGAGCCTGCGCCGCATGACCCACGGGAAGATCCAGCCGATGTATCAGCCTACTTTCCTCGAGAGGCTGTTCGGGGCCCGCTGAGGGACTTCGCAAAGAAAGAGGGGCCGGTGGCTACGCGCCGCCGGCCCCTTTCTTGCTTTCCGGTCGGAGCCCGTCAGTACTCCTCGGGCTCTTCCGGCGTTGCCTCGGTGTAGGTCCGCCCGGCGGTGCGGTTCCCCCGCGCCAGCGCGAAGACCACGCCCGACAGCAGCGCCAGCCCGATCACGTTGGGCAGCAGCATGGTGGCGTTGGAGATGTCACCCAGCCGCCAGACCAGTTGCGAGGGCTGCGTCGCGCCGACGAAGATGGCGATGCACCACACCACGCGCCAGATGATGTGCAGCACCTTCTCGCCGCCCCGGCTGGAGCCCGGCACCCGGTCGTAGATGAAGGTGATCGCCCGCTCGCCGTAATAGGACCAGGTGAGCAGCGTGGTGAAGACGAACAGGATCAGCGCGATCGAGGCGACCAGCGTTCCCAGCGGGATCTGCGCGATCTCGTAGGGAAAGGCGGCGGCGAAGGCGCCCGAGGTGGTCACGAAGCCGCTCATCGCCGTGGTGCCCAGATCGGACTGCCAGACATGGTCGACCGCCTGGCCCTGATAGGTGAAATCGCCCTGCACGGTCAGGATCACCAGCGCCGTCATGGTGCAGATCACGATGGTGTCGATGAAGGTGCCCAGCATCGCCATGCGGCCCTGCTGTTCCGGATCGTCGGTCTGCGCGACGGCGTGGGCGATCGGGGTCGAGCCCTGCCCCGCTTCGTTGGAGAACAGCCCGCGCGCCACACCCGCCCGGATCGCGAGGATCAGCGCCGCCCCGGCGAACCCGCCACTTGCGCTCTGGAAGTTGAATGCGCCCGCGAAGATGCGGCCGAAGGTCTCGCCAAGATCGCCGAAATTGAGGATCAGCGCGATCACCGCCATGACGATGTAGGTCGCCGCCATGAACGGCACGACGCTTTCGGCAACCCGGCCGATCGACTTGATCCCGCCGATGATGACCACGAACACCGCGATTGCGACCACCAGGCCGCCGAACCAGCGTTCCCAGCCGAACAGTTCGTTCAGCCCGCTGGCGACCTCGTTCGCCTGGATCGAATTGCCGGTGACGAGCGCGCTGAACAGCGTGCCGATGCAGAACAGGATGGCCAGCCAGGTGAACTTCGGCCCCAGCCCCATCATGATGTAGGTCATCGGTCCGCCGCGCTTGATCCCATCGCTGGTGGTCTCGCGATAGCGAATGGCGAGCGAACCTTCGGCAAAGGCCAGTGCCATGCCGAACAGCGCGGTGATCCACATCCAGAAGATCGCCCCCGGCCCGCCCAGCGCGATGGCGGTGGCGACGCCGGCCAGATTGCCGGTGCCGACCTGGCCCGAGAGCGCGGTCGAAAGCGCGGCGAAGGGCGAAATCTCGCCCGCGCCCGATCCCTTGCGCCCGGCGAACAGCGCCTTCAGCGCCGCCCCGAAGCGAGTGATCGGGTAGAACCGCAGGCCGACCATGAACCACAGGCCGACGCCGAGCAGGATCAGCGCCAGTGGCGGAAAGGGTATCACGGCCTCCCCGTTCCAGGTGCCGCCCCAGATGAAATCCGATACGTTGGTGACCGGTGCGACCAGTCTCTCGCCCATGCTCTGCGGCACTTGTGCGCTCATTCCCTCAATTCCCCCTTCGGGTTTCGAACCTCGAAAGCCGGCACGCTAGAGGCCCGGGCAGGGGAATACCAGTGCGGGGCCCGGACTTTTTCGGGGCGGCGCGGGCGGCTTGCTTTTGCGCGCGGCCGGGCCTAGGGACTCGCCCGTCTTTCCGGACATCTCAGGCAAAAAGCCCCTCCCGGTCTTGAACCGGGGCGGCGCGAAACCCTACCTGAGACCCGTCCCGAAGCACGCGACGACCAAGACGAAGAGAGTGAGCAGACCGCCGATGGCCGACAAGACCCGCAAGACATCGCCCGCGGAGTTCGTCAATCAGGTACGCGCCGAGACCCGCAAGGTCGTCTGGCCGACCCGTGAGGAGACGATCCGCACGGCGATCTTCGTCTTCATCATGATGATCGTCCTCTCGCTGTTTTTCCTGGGGGTCGATTCACTGTTCGGCGCGGTCGTCCAGTGGCTTCTCACCCTCGCTTAAGCCTTTCACGCAAGTTCAACGGGACAACACCGACACCATGGCACGCTGGTACATCATCCACGCCTATTCCGGCTTCGAGAACAAAGTGCGCGACGCGATCATCGCCGAGGCCGAGCGGCTGGGTCTTTCCGAAGGCGTCGAGGAGGTCGAGGTCCCGACCGAGACCGTGACCGAGATCAAGCGCGGCAAGAAGGTCCAGACCGAGCGCAAATTCATGCCCGGCTACGTGCTGGCCAAGCTCAACCTCACCGACGATGTCTATCACCTCGTCAAGAACACGCCCAAGGTGACCGGATTCCTCGGCACCAACAACAAGCCGCAGCCGATTTCCGAAAAGGAAGCGGCGCGCTATTTCGGCGGGGTGGAGGAAGCTAAGTCGGCGCCCAAGAAGGACATCAGCGTCGATTACGAGATTGGCGACCAGGTCAAGGTGCTGGGTGGCCCCTTCGCGAGCTTCAACGGGCTTGTCGAGGAGCTGGATTTCGACAAGCAGAAGGTCAAGGTCTCGGTCTCGATCTTCGGCCGCGCCACGCCGGTGGAGCTGGACTTCGAGGAAGTCGAACTTTCGAAATAGCGTCCGTTGCGTCGCTTAGAGCGGCGCAACGTTTTCCCGGCGCCTGGAGCGTCAGTTCGAGACCACGAGCACGGCCAGGAACGCAAAGCCGACGCCGATCAGACCGGCGGAAAGCCAGCGCCAGCCGGCCATCCCTTGCCACATGCCTTTGAAGCCTCGGGCAAGCCGAGGGCGGTCGCCGCGCTCGCGCGCGATGCGCAACGAGTAGATCGCCGCGCCCGATACGGCGAGGCCGGTCAATGCCAGACCGAACAGGAACCATGGCACCTTGGTCCAGTAGCCGCCGAAAAAGCCGAAATGCAGCGGGTCGGCCATTTCGCTGATCCGCTGATGGAGGCCGAGATCGCGTCCATCCGTCGTCAGCAGAACCTGAGCCGTGCGGCTGTCGACGAAGACGGCATTCGATCGCGGACGCACCAGCACCGCCTCGAAATCCCCGGTGACCTGCAGAACCCCGTCCTCTCCCGGCAATTGCACCGCATCGACCTCGAGCCCCGGATAGGCTGCGAGGGCGGCGTCGATCGATGCTGCCATATTGCCGGGGCGTATTGGACCCGCATCGGCTTCGCGCTCGACCCCCGGATGCGGCGGTGCCTCGCCGCCAAGGCTCTCGACGAAGTACCAGATGCTGGTGAGTGTGATCAGTGCCACGAACCACAGCGACCAGACGCCGGCCAGCCGGTGGAAATCGCCCCACCAGGTCCGCGCGTCTCGGCTTCGCAGCGGCTTGCCGAACCCGCGCCACCACTTCTTGTAGACGATGAACGAGGAGACCAGGCTCACCAGCAGGAGAAAGGCGAGCGAGGAGACGATCGGCACGCCGATCCAGACCGGCAGATTGAGATGCCGGTGCATGTTGCGCAGCACCCGCTGAGCACCGACCCACGGACCGGTCCCCGTTATCTCTCCGGTCGTGGGGTGTGCGTGGAGAAAGAACAGGTCCCCCGCCCCGTTCTCTACTGTCACCTTGGCGGCGAAGGCGGAGGCGGTGGGCGCGTCGATCCGGTTGGCTTTGGCAACGCCCGGATGGCGGGCCGCGTTCTCGGCGATCTCGGCCCAGGCGACGGGTCCCTCGACGCTCACCGGAGACACTCTGAGGCTGGGCTGCAGCAGCCAGTCGATCTCCGCGCTCATCACCGCCAGCGTGCCGGTAAAAAGGATGAAGGTCATGAACAGGCTCAGCTTCAAGCCCACCCATTGGTGGATTGTCCACCAGGTCCGGGCCGGCTTGGGCACGGCTCTGGCACCAGCGATCGGTCCATCCGCCACGTGCCGCGCCAGTTCCATCAGAAGCTGTAGCCGAGCTCGACAAAGACCGAACGCGGCTCTCCCGGAAAATGCCCGGTGCGCTCGATGAAGCCGGACGCGGCGTAGGTCTTGTCGAAAAGGTTGTCGACACGCACCAACGCGCGGATCGGTCCCGTCTCGTAGATCAGCGAGGCGTCGAAGACCATGTAGGGATCGACCGGCTGGCCGTCGATGCTGAGGCGGCTCGAGACGTAGTCCCCACCCACCGCGGCGGCGAGGCCGAGCCGGCGGAACTGATAGCGGGTCCAGAAACCCAGCTGATGTTCTGGCGCATTGGCGAAGCGATCGCCCACGGCATTGGAGAAGCCGCCCCCGCCGTTGTCGCCGGTGATCCGCGTGTCGTTGTAGCCATAGGCCAGCGTCACCACCCAGTCGGGCGTGATGTCGGCGGCGAGGTCGAATTCGATGCCCTTGCTGGTGATCTCACCGAGCGCCACGAGATCGTCCACGCCGTCGCCGCCGACATCGCCCCGAGGATCGACCTGGAGGATGTTCGTACGCCTCAGGCGATAGGCTGAAAGGCTGGATTGGACCCGCCCGCCCATCAGCGCGGTCTTCACCCCACCTTCGTAAATGTCACCGGTGGTGGGCGCGAAAGGCCCACCCGCGAGTGCGTTCTGCGACGTTGCAGCCTGAGGCTCGAAGCTGTCGGCATATTGCGCGAATGCGGAGATGTCGTCCGTGATCCGGTAGACCGCACCGGCGCGGTAAGTCTCCTGCTCGTCCTCGAAGATCGTACCGCTCGCATTGTCGGTGAAACGATCGAACCGGATGCCGCCGGTCAGGATGAGCCGCCCGATGGTCAATTCGTCGAGCAGATAGACCCCGAACCGCTCGCTGTCGGTAAGGGTCTCGTTGAACGGACCCTGGTTGTACGTCGCGGGATCGGAGAGCCCGTATTGCGGATCGAACAGGCTCAGCGGATTGGGCAGGCCCGGTCTGTCCGTGGTCCCACCGCGCAGCGAGCGGCCCAGGAAGAAGGTGCTGGAATCGAAGAAATCCCCGCCTATCAGTACCCTGTTTCGCATTCCCCCGCCAAGGTCGCTCGACCATGCCGCGTTGGCTCCGAGCGAAAAGGTTTCCTGATGGCGCATCTGGTCGCGGAACTCGCGGATCGACGCATCGATGACCCCATCGCCGTCGGAATCGAACAGGCCGCGCGGTTCGTGATAGTTCTGCACTTCCACGGCATCGTTGTAGCGGGCCGTGACGTCGAACCGCAGGCCGGCTGACACGTCGACCTCGGCCCGCGCCTGCAATACGTCCGAGCGAAGATTGAGGAAATCGGTCGGCTCGTTGTGATTCCAGCGGCGGCTGGTGAGGAATTCGCCATCATCGTCGACCGGCACACCGCGCAACCGATTGGCATCGAGTTCCTGATCGTAACGGGTCGCCTGGAGGATGATCTTGCCCGGCCCTTCTTCGAAGGACAGGCCGCCATCGGCGATCAGAGTGCGCGAGGCGGCGTTGAAGCGGAAGGTGCCGCGGTCCTCGTAGAACAATCCGCCGCGGGCCGCGAACCCGCCACCGAGCGGCGCATTGATCTCGCCCGACCCGCCAAAGCGATCCTCGGTTCCGACGATCCCCTTTACCCGACCCGAGAATTCTCCGGCGTCGGGCTTCTTCGTGATGTAGTTGAACAGGCCGCCCGGAGCGCCGGGACCGTAGAGCATCCCGCTGGGGCCCTTGAGGAACTCGACCCGCTCTATGTTGAAGAGCTGTGGGACGGAAAAGCCCGCGTAGGGATCGCCGCGAAGCCCGTCGTAGAAGATCTCCTCTTGGCGAAAACCACGCGCGGTCACGCCGGCATAGGAGAAGAAACTCACCCCGGAAATGTTGCGATAGAGATCCTGCGCATCCCGCGCCCCCTGGTCCTCGATCAACTGTTCGGTGATCGTGGTGATGACCAGGCTCGATTCGAGCGGAGGCGTTTCGAGCTTGCCCGATAGTGTTTCGTCGACGCGGTAAAGCTTCTGCGCGCGCCCCGTGACGATAATCGTATCGCCGCTGTCGCCGGCCTCCGCACCGTCCTCCTGTAGGGGTGCCGCGCCGGGGTCGCCGTTCTGGGCGAAAGCCGCAGAAGCGGTGAAAAACGCACCGGTCGCATATGTGAAAGCAGTGCATGCAGTAATGAATTTCATGAGAGCCCCTGTCGCTCACGCCGTCCCTCACGGCGCCATTCTTGCGATTGCGACTAATTCGCATTATCGATCCTGTCCATACTGATTAGTCAGATTTTTCGCTCGGCGGAATCCAGGTCTCGTCTGTGGGCCGCTGACGCCTCTCGCCAAGGAACCGTCGATCTGGTCGGCCGTGAACGCTCGTGGCGCCCCGAGACCGCTTGCGTTCGTGAGGGGATTTCGCTATCTGCGCGCCTTCCCAATCCATCGGGAATTCCGCGCGGGAGGATGGCCTCGGCGATCCGCTTGACCGCATAACATGAGCCATGCGCCTCACGGCACATGGCGACAGTGAGAAAGGAGGCCAGCAATGGCCAAGAAGATCGAAGGTTACATCAACCTTCAGGTGCCCGCCGGCACCGCCAACCCCTCCCCGCCGATCGGCCCCGCGCTAGGCCAGCGCGGCGTCAACATCATGGAATTCTGCAAGGCGTTCAACGCCGCGACCGACAGCCTGGAAAAGGGCATGCCGATCCCGACGAAGATCACCGTCTATGCCGACCGTTCCTTCACCTTCATCACCAAGAGCCCGCCCGCGAGCTTCCTCATCAAGAAGGCTATGAAGATCAAGTCCGGCTCCAAGGAGCCCGGCAAGAACATCATCGGCTCGATCAAGACCAGCCAGCTGGAAGAGATCGCGCAGACCAAGATGGAGGATCTCAACGCCAACGATCTCGGCCAGGCGGTCAAGATCATCGCCGGCAGCGCCCGTTCGATGGGCATCGAAGTGGTGGAGGGCTGAACCGATGGCCAAGGCAAGCAAGAAGCAGCAGAAGGCGAACGAGCTCGACCGCGAGAAGCTCTACACCGTCGACGAGGCACTCGCCACGCTGCGCGAGCACAAGGCGAAGTTCGACGAGACCGTCGAAGTGGCGATGAATCTCGGCGTCGATCCGCGCCACGCCGACCAGATGGTCCGCGGCATGGTCTCGCTGCCCAGCGGGACCGGCAAGGACGTGCGCGTCGCGGTGTTCGCCAAGGGCGACAATGCCGACAAGGCGTTGGCCGCCGGTGCCGACAAGGTTGGGGCCGAGGACCTGATGGAAGAGATGCAGAACGGCAATCTCGACTACGACCGTGTGATCGCCACGCCGGACATGATGGGCGTGGTCGGGCGTCTGGGCAAGGTTCTGGGCCCCAAGGGTCTGATGCCGAACCCCAAGCTCGGTACCGTGACCCCGAACGTGGAGCAGGCCGTGAAGGACGCCAAGGGCGGCCAGGTCGAATTCCGCGTAGAGAAGCAGGGCATCATCCACTCCGGCATCGGCAAGCTCAGCTTCAAGGACGAGGACCTGAAGAAGAACTTCGAAGCGCTGACCCAGGCCGTGGTCAAGGCCAAGCCGAGCGGATCCAAGGGCAAGTATGTCCGCAAGATCTCGTTGACCAGCAGCATGGGCCCGGGCCTCAAGGTCGATCTCGCGGAGGTCGAGGGGGCGTAAGCGCGCTTTCCTGCTCGAAACCGACAATGCGAAGGGGCCGGCGATGCGGATCGCCGGCCCCTTCCGTTTTTGCCGGTCGGCGCGGCCAGGCGCCGCGGCAGACCTAGCACACCATGAAGATGCCCATCGTCGCCGTTTCCCTCGCGCGGCGTGGCCATTCGCGGGCATAGAGCGCATTCGCCACTGCCTGTTCGGCGACCCGCAACCCGCTGCGCACGCCGTTGAGCGGGAGCACCGGGCGCGGCTCGTCCCGCTTCGCCGGCGACGGTGGGTTCGCGGCATAGGTCGCGCTGTCGATGCCCGGCAGTTCGGCGACCGTCTCGCACAGGTTCTCGAAGCGACGGCGGACGATGCGGTTGATCCGCCGCCGGTCGCGGCACAGCAGCTCGAAACTGTGCGACACCAGGGTGAAACTGGCGAACGCCTCGTCGCGGGCATGGAGCAGCGCCGCGCGCATCTCCGGCGCCGAGAGCGCAGTCAGCTGCGCATGGCGCAAGCCCCCGCCGAAATTGTCGATGCAGCCGATCGGCACCGCGACCACGCCCCAGCGCGACGTCGGATGACGATCCTCGCTGCCCAGCGCGATCCCGCATTCGCTCTCGCTCGCGGCGATGCCGGGGCAATGGCTGGTCTCGTGCGTGAAGCCGAGCTCCGCGAGAGCGCGCAGCGTGTCGTCGTTGGCACCGTAATTGCCGGCCCGGAACGCCACCGGGCGCGGTGCCCCGGCGGCCATCAGCACCGAGCGCGCATGGTCGATCAGCGTGCATTGCTCGTCGAAGGTGAAATCGCGAATGTTGCGGCCGGTCCGGTTCCCGAGCGGATTGGCCGGACCCGCCAGCGCGAGCCATTCGGCGTGGAGATGGAGCTGCACGTCGTGCCCGCGGTCCACGATCGGCCCGACGACATCGGCGATCGCCTCGGTCCCGTAAACCAGCGCGGGCATCGGATCGACGAAGAACACGCCCTTGAGGCCGTGACGTTCGAACAGGTCCATCTGATAGCCGATGCCGACCGCCCCCTCCGCCGTTTCGCAGGAGATCGAGCGCGCGAAATTCTCCTCGCGACTCACCGGTCGGCGGCGAGCGGCGAGCCCATAGGAATATTCGGTGTCGATCGTGATGAAGACGCCGGTCATGTCCGTACCTTAGCGCGCGGAGGTTAAAGGTGGGTTTTCGGCGTGGCCTGTCAGATTCCGCCGGGCGTGAAATCGAACCCCGCGGTCGCGAGCCCGTCGCAAAGACTGTCGACACAGCGCCCGAGATCGCCCGCATCGGTCGACCGGACGACGAAATTGGCCCCCACCTTGCCTTCGCGGAAGAAGGGATAGCTGCCGATCTGGCAGGCGGCATGCGCCTTTTCCACCTGGCGCAGGATGTCGGCGACCTCGCTTTCGGGGGTCCAGCAGCCGATGGTCTCCGACAGCAACGGCGCACCGCCCTCGAGCGTACCGGTCAGCGCATCGAGCATGCCCGCAGTGATGTGCGGCACGCCCGCCATCAGGTGGATCTTGCCGATGCGGATGCCGGGCGCGCCCGACATGCGGTTGGGGATGAGCTCGGCGCCTTCGGGCACCCGTGCCATGCGCAACCGCGCCTCGGTCAGTTCCTTGCCGATGCTCGCATAATAGCGCGCGAGCATGGCCTTCGCCTCGGGATGGACGACCACCGGCACTCCCAGCGCCTCGGCCACGGCATCGACGGTGATGTCGTCGTGCGTCGGGCCGATCCCGCCGGTGGTGAAGAGATAATCGTACCCCTCGCGCACGGCGTTGACCGCCTCGACGATCCGCGAGACGACATCGGGAACCACCCGCACCTCCATCAGGCGGATGCCCTGCACCTGCAGCCAGCTGGCGACCTGCGCGATGTTCCGGTCATGCGTGCGGCCCGAGAGGATCTCGTCGCCGATCACGACCAGCCCGGCGGTGTAGATGCGTTCGCTCATGATCCGGGCGATTACCGCGCGAAAAGACTCTTGGCTACTCGGCCGCTTCGAGCGAGCGCGGCTCGGCCCGGTCCGCCCGCGCGCGGGAGAATTCGAGGATGCCGTCCGTCACGGGCTCTTCCGTCATACGCTTGCGATCGACGATATATTCCTGGTTGAGCCGCCAGGGAAATTCGACCGCGTTCTTCGGCATGATGTGCTTGGAACGCTGGATATAGCCGCTGGAGAAATCGAAGATGTCGTCCTCCTCCAGCCCGTGGTCCTCTGCCAGAACGGGCACCGCCATATCCGCCCCGGTGCGTTCCATGTGGTTGAGCACGCGGCAGACATAGTCGGAATTGATGTCCGCCCGCAGTGTCCAGCTGGCGTTGAGATAGCCGAACACCACCGCCAGGTTCGGCACGTTCGAGAACATGCAGCCCTTGTAATAGAAATGCTCCGCGAAATCGACGGGCTCGCCGTCGACCGAGACAGCGATCTTGCCGGCGACGCACAGCTTGAGGCCAGTGGCGGTGACGATCACGTCGGCGGGAACGAAGCGATCGTCGGCCAGCCGAATGCCCTTCGCCTCGAATGCCTCGATTCGCCCGGTCACGATCTCGGCGCGACCCTGGTTCATCGCGTGGAACAGATCGTCGTCGGGCACCAGGCAAAGCCGCTGGTCCCAGGGGTCGTAGGGCGGAGTGAAGGTCGCGCGGTCGAAATTCTCGCCGAGCACCTTCTCGATCCGCTTGTGCAGCCCCTGCCCCATCTTTTCGGGCCGGGTGCGCGCGCGCTTGAACCCGAAAGCCTGCAGCTTGATGTTCTTCCAGCGCGTGATCCGATAGGCGGTTTCCTCCGGCAGGAACCTGCGCAGGAAATTCGCCACCCTGTCCTTGGCCGGACGCCCGAACATCCAGGTCGGGGTGCGCTGGAGCATGGTGACCTTCGCCGCCTCGCGCGCCATCGACGGGACGATGGTCACGGCGGTCGCACCGGAACCCACGACCACGACCTGCTTGCCCGCGTAGTCGAGATCGTCCGGCCAGAATTGCGGATGGACCACCCTGCCCTCGAAGGCGTCGAGCGCGAAGCCCGGGTCGTAGGGCTCGTCGTAGTCGTAATAACCCGAACCGAGATAGAGCCAGTTCGCGGTCAGCCGCTTCTTCTCGCCGTCCGCGGTTTCGGCGACAACCTGCCAGCGGGCGGCCCCGCTGTCGAAATCGGCCGAGACGACCTTGTGATCCAGTCGAATGTTCTCCCGGATGCCGCGCTCGTCGACGATCCGATGAAGATAATCGAGGATGGCGGGTGCGTCTGCGATCGATTTCTCGTGCTTCCACGGCTCGAAGTCGAAGCCGAGCGTATGCATGTCGCTGTCCGAGCGAATGCCGGGATAGCGGAACAGGTCCCAGGTGCCGCCGAGGTTCTTGCGCCGTTCGAGGATGGCATAGCTCCGGCTGGGGCTCTTGGCGGTCATGTGCGCCGCCATCCCGATCCCGGAAATGCCCGCGCCCACGATCAACACGTCGAAATCGGTCCTCGGATCGGTCATGTACAGCCTCCTCTCCAGCTTGACGCAAACGTAACCCAAGCACGGCCAGCGCGCCAGCCCCGTTGCAATGCGCAACCGATGGCGGCAAGCGCGCGGCCATGCGGTCGCTCACACTCTTCAGCCTTCTCGCCTTCGCGGTTCCGATCAGTGCGCAAGCGCAAGATTCCGAGGATTCCGCAGATGCCGAGCCGATCATCATCGTGACCGGCGAGGGACTGGAAGACACTCCGGCGACACCCGCCTATGCTTCGCGCGAGCTGGACCGCGAGCAGATCGTGACCGCGCCTTCGGGCCGGGTCGAGGACGTGCTTGGCGCGGTCGCGGGCTTCCAGCAATTCCGCCGCTCGGACAGTCGCTCGGCCAATCCCAGCGCACAGGGCGTCACCCTGCGCGCGCTCGGCGGAAACGCCACCAGCCGCGCGCTCGTGCTGCTCGACGGGGTGCCGATCGCCGATCCGTTCTTCGGCTACATCCCCTTCGGCGCCTTGGCCACCGAGCGGCTCGCGAGTATCCGGGTGACGCGCGGCGGGGGATCGGGCCCCTTCGGTGCGGGCGCGCTCGCCGGGACGATCGAGCTCGAAAGCGCCGGGATCGAGACGCTGGCCCCCGTGACCGCAAGCCTGCTGGCCAACGATCGCGGCGCCACCGAGGCAAGCGCGCAATTGGCGACCGAGCTCGGCACTGGTTTCGTGGTCGCCGGAGGGCGATGGGACCGGTCCGAGGGGTTCTTCACCACGCCGCGCGACCAGCAGGTGCCCGCCAGTGCCAGGGCACGGTACGACAGCTGGTCCGCCAGCCTGCGGGGGGTCGCGCCGATCACCCCGGACATCGAGTTGCAGGCGAGCGGCCTGGTCTTCGACGATCGCCGCACACTGCGCTTCGCGGGGGCGGACAGCACTGCGGAAGGGACCGATGCCAGCCTGCGGCTGATCGGGCGCGGACGCTGGCAGTTCGACGCGCTCGCCTATGTCCAGGCGCGCAACTTCTCCAATGTGGTGATCAGTTCGACCCGCTTCGTCCGCGTTCTCGACCAGCGCAACACTCCCTCGACCGGAATCGGAGGGAAGCTCGAGCTGCGACCGCCTCTCGGCGGGGGCCATACGCTGCGGATCGGCGCCGATTACCGCAAGGCCGAGGGGGAACTGCAAGAGGACGCCTACAGCGCCTTCACCGGCGCGGTTACCGAACGACGCCGGGCCGGCGGATCGACAGCGGACATCGGGCTCTTCGTCGAGGACGACTGGACCCTCGGCGATCTGGTGCTCACCGGAGGACTGCGCGCCGACCGCACGCGGATCGGCGAAGGGTTCTATATCGCGCGCGACCCTGCCGGCGGGGTGGTCGAGCGGACCCTGACACCGGCCCGATCGGACTGGACGCTTTCCTGGCGAGCGGGGGCTGCCTGGCAGGCCAACGACGCGCTGCGCTTGCGCGGGGCCGCTTATCGAGGACTGCGCCTGCCCACTCTGAACGAATTGCTGCGGCCCTTCGTCGTCTTCCCGGTCGTGACTCTGGCGAACGCGGAGCTGGAGAACGAGGAACTGGAGGGTTTCGAAGCCGGTTTCGACATCACGCCGGTCACCAATGTCGAGCTCTCGCTGACGGCGTTCGACAACCGCGTAGCCGGCGCGATCGCCAATGTCACTCTCGCGCCCGATCTGCGGCAGCGGCAGAATCTCCCGGCGATCGAGGCGCGCGGGATCGAGTTCGGCGTCAGGGCGGCGCTCGGTGCGATCGGCTTCGACGGCACCCTCGCCTATACCGATGCCGAGGTCGTCGGCCGCGGCACCTCGGTCGCTCTCGATGGCAACCGGCCGGCCCAGACCCCGCGTTGGGCAGCCGCGGCGACGGCGAGCTGGCGGCCGGCTAGCGACTGGCTCGCGGCACTGACCCTGCGCCATGTCGGTGCCCAGTTCGAAAGCGACATCGAGACCGATCGCCTGCCCCCGGCGACAACTCTGGGTGCTTATGTGCAAGCACCGCTGGCGGGCGGATTGTCGCTGGTGTTGCGGGGAGAGAACCTGACCGGCGAAACCGTGGTTACCCGCAATGCCGACGGCACGGTGGACCTCGGGACACCCCGAACCTTGTGGGCGGGATTGCGCTACGGCTTCTAGCCGTCAGTCCGCGTCAGCCTGGCCGATATTCATGGTCGCGACGATATGCTCGAGCACGCTGGGATAGAGCGGCTGATCGAACTGGATGCCGACCACGTTCTTCTCCCGCCAGCGGACCTGGGCCGAGATCGGCCCCACGTTGCCGACGCGAAACAGGATCGAGCTGCCGACTTCGAGTATCGAGAACTTGTCGAAGAAGCGGCAACCGGTCTCGGAGATGTCCTTGATCCATATGTCCTTGGTCCCGCCGCCACGGTTGCGGGCGCGGTAATTGCCGGCGACCTGCACCACATGGCGCGGCTCACGCCGGCTCTCCGAACCATCTGACGATCCTTCCGTCATTCAAATCCTCGTCGCTGACGCCTGCAACGGGAATGCGACCCCCGCCATTTACCAATATCATATCAGGTCGTTTCGGTTAGATTATCTTCCGAGTTGCGATCAATGAATTTGTTGTAGGGATCGATGCCGGCGTGAACCGGCCGACGGCGGGTGACGATCTTGATCGGCTGCCGACCGGAGGTGATCAGCCGCCGTTCAAGATAGAGCACCTTGCTTCGATCGAAGGCCCCGTCGCCGGGTTCCTCGAGGAACAGGCCCACTTCGATAGGCACATCGAGGCGCGAATCTCGCTCCTTGCCCTGCCCGTCGGCATAGGCCTTGCCCGCGTCGACCGTGAGCGTGGTCTCGAACCGTCCGTCTGGCAGTTCGCGCACGACCGCCTCTTCGGCTTTGAGGTCGTAGATCGTGATCCTCTGCAACAGGTCGCGCACCAGCCGGCGTTCGCTCTCGTTGCGCGCGAGCCCCAGAAAACCGTCGACCAGATCGGTCGAGCTGGCATAGGGCGGGCCCTTGAAGCGATAGCGGTCGAGCAGATTGCGTAGCATCGCGTTGACGCGGTCCTCGCCCAGTCTGTCCTGCAGCAGATACATGACCACCGCGCCCTTGCGGTAGTGGATGTAACCCTGATCCTCGACCCGTTCGAGCGGCAGCTCCTCGATGATCTCGCTCCCGCGCCCGTTGAGATAATTGTCGAGCTCGAACTTGAGGAAGCGGCGGATCTTGTCCTCGCCATAGAGCTCCTTCATCACCATCAGCGCGGAATATTGCGCCAGCGTCTCGACCATGATCGTCCCGCCTTGGCGATCGGCGCTGATCAGCTGGTGCGCCCAGTATTGGTGCGCGACCTCGTGCGCGGTGACGTAGGTAACGTAGTCGATGTCCTCTTTCGCCGCATTGTCGGCGATGAAGCCGATGCGTTCGGAATAGGGCATGGTCCCGGCGAAGGCCTGGGCGAAGGTGGCGTAGCCGGGGAACTCGATGATCCTCGCGTGCGGGAACTGGTAGGGGCCGAAGTTCGCGCGGTAATAGCCGAGCGCGCGTTCCATCGCGGTGAGCATCCGCTCCACGTTGAAATCATGTTCGGGGTGGTAGAACACCTGCAAATTCACCCCGTCCGCCCCGCGTTCCGCCAGCGCATAATCGGCGGACTGGATCGAGAAGAACGAGAGGATCGGGCTTTCGGAAACGAAGCGCGCGGTCCGACGTCCGTCCACGGTTTGGTCCGACACGCGGACGCCGGGGGCGACGGGGGTCTGGCCGGGAACTGTGCTCACGGTGATATCGGCGGTCACCCAGTCGGCGCCGATGTAATTCTTCTCCAGCGCGCTTTCGTCTTCGAGCTTGGCGGGGCGCAGTTCGGGCTCGAGCCCGTATTTGCGCCGGGTCGCGCGGTCCTGCAGCAGGCCGGCACGGTTCATGCCGATCTGCGGCATGAATTCGCTGTTGGCGAGGAAGGTGCCGTTTTCCACCAGCCTTGTATCGTCACCCCCGGCGCGCAGCCCCTGCTGCCAGCGGCGGGTGGCGAAAGTGAACCGGCCAGCCTCTCCCGGCGCCAGAGGCTCGTCGAAGGTGAAGATGCGGTAGTTGAACTCGTCGTCCTCCATGGTCAGCCGCGCGCCGGGGACCTCGATCCGACGGATCTCGATCAGCGGATCGGGAAGGCGCAGATGCAGCTGCCGTATGGGTTCTCCCGTATCGTTGACGAAATCGACCCGGCCCTGCGCCTCCATCCGTGTTTCGGAGGGATATAGATCGACGTCGAGCACCACCGCGGTCGCGGCGGGTTGGGCAACGTTCTCGTACTGCAGATATTTCTTCTCGTACCGCGCCTGCAACGCTTCGGCATCGTCCTGCGTCCGGTAATCCTCGACGATGTTCATCTGCCAGAACAGGAAGCTTCCGGTTGCGATCGCGACGAGCAGCCCGCCGGCGAGGAGTGCACCCGAAGGCGAGACGAGACGCCGGGGCAGGCGCCTGAGCCGTGGCCGCAGGGCGGCGTCCGCACCCCGGCGCCAGAGCAGGTGCGCAAGCACTGCGAGCATCAGGGCGAAGGCGCCCCAATAGAGCCGCAGCCACCAGCTCGCCGCACCCCCGACCTCGGTGCCGTTGAGGTCGGATACCAGCGTCTGGCCGGTGTCGCCGTAGGAATAGAGCGGATGCTCGAAACCGAGCGAGTTCAGAACGAGCTGGGCGACGATGTAGAGCACCATGATGCCCCAGCCGATGTATTTGTTCGGGCTCAGCGCCTGGACGAACACCGCCAGGATCGCGAGGATCACCATATCGACCGACAGCGGCAGCACGTACCAGAAGAAGAACTTGCCGAATTCGGGCGTCACGCCGCGGGCAAGCTGGATGAGCATCGCCCCGACCACCGATATCAGCACGGTTGCGAACAGCACCAGGGCCACCGCCACGGTCTTGGGGACCATGTAGCTCCAGCCCGGTACGGAGGTTGCGTCGATGATCTCGTGCATCTTGCGCTCGCGGTCGCGCCACACGAGTTCCCCACCGTAGTATATGGCGATAATGACCGGAATCAGGACGAAGCTGCCGATCAGCGGCTCGATCAGCGAGAACGTGACGGGGCGGGCCGGCGTCCCGTAGAGTTCGTTGCCGAAATAAAGCGCGCCGAAAGTGTTGAAGAGCCCGATGGCGAGCAGGATGAAGAAGGCCGGGCTCCTCACCACCTGAGACACTTCGAAGCGCGTGCGCGAAACCAGCCGCGCCCAGCCTGCGCGGTCGGGATCGAGACCGGGAAGCACTTCGACGATCCGCGGAGTTCCGGCGGCGAGCTTTGCTTCCTTCTTCGCGCGGCGCCGGGCCTTGCGGGCCGAAAGGCCCCTCTCGCCGAAGCGGAAGCGCAGCAGCGCGAGGACCAGTGCGAGCACCCCGATGCCGGACCACAGCAATTTCTGCCAGGCGATGGCTCCCGCGAAAGCGGGGAGCTGCGAGTTCATCTCCGCTGCAGTCCAGTAACGCGTCTCGAGGCCGAAGGCGGCGAGACCGAATGGCTCGGCATAAGTTATGAAGTCGCGCAATTGCGGCTGGCTCTGCCCGATCGTTCCCAGGACCACGTTTAGGACGATGAAGACCACCACCGCGACATAAGTGTACATCATCGAGCGGGTCATCGTCGCCACGGCGAAGAACAACGCGCTCGCCATGAAGACGTTGGGCAGCCCATAGAGCAGGTAGGCTTCGGCATACCAGGCAAGGCGGTTCGGCCCGACCGTCTCGGGATCGACCCACGGCATGGAGGAGCCCAGCCACACCGCCAGCGGCACGCTGAGGAAGGCGGTTGCCGCCGCAAGGAATGCGCCGGCGAACCGGCCGAGCAGGTAGTCGACCTTCCCCACGCGGGTCGAGCGGACCATCGGCCCGAAGCCGCTTTCCTCGTCGCGCACGACCACATTGGCGACGAAGGCCGTGGAAACGAACATGAAGAACAGCGTCAGGACGAGATGCGTCTGGACGATCGCGTAAGGCGCGTTGACGTGGACGTTCCCGCCGCTGCCGATCTGGATGTTCTCGCTCGCCGTGGCGCCGAAGGTCAGAAGGAAGAACAGGACCACCGCGACCCAGAACACGGGATTGCGGAACTGGTAGCGGACCTCGAAGGCGGCAATCTTTGCGAACATGTTTGCGCGGCTCCTCAGGCGGCCAGAGCGTCTTCGGAGGGGCCGCGCCGGGTCCTGGCGAGCGTCGAGAAGTAAACATCTTCGAGCCCACCGGACACCGGCTCGAACCCGTCGCCGGGATCGCTTTCGGACAGCACGTGGATGATCGTCCGTCCGGCGAAAAGCCTGGTCGAGATGACCTCGTGGCGCTCGCGCATCGCGCCGAGCTCGTCGCGCGCGATGGTCTTGGCCCATACCGTGCCGCGCGCCTGGTCGATCAGGTCGCGCGGCGCGCCCTCGAGCCGGATGCGACCATCGCTGATCACCGCCATCCGCGGGCAGAGGTCGGCCACATCCTCGACGATATGGGTGGACAGGATGACCACCACGTTCTCGCCGATCTCGGCGAGGAGGTTGAGGAAGCGGTTGCGTTCTTCGGGATCGAGGCCGGCGGTCGGCTCGTCGACGATGATCAGTTCGGGATTGCCGATCAGCGCCTGGGCGATGCCGAAGCGCTGGCGCATGCCGCCTGAAAAGCCGGCGATCGCCTTCTTCCGCACGCTCCACAGGTTCGTCTGGTTGAGAAGCGTCTCGACTGTCGCCTTGCGGTCGCTGGACGATGCCACGCCCTTCAGAACCGCCATGTGATCGAGCATGTCGTAGGCGGAAACGCGCGGATAGACGCCGAAATCCTGCGGCAGGTAACCCAGCCGTTCGCGCAGGCGTTCGGGCTGTTCGATGACGTCGATGTCGCCGAAGGTGATTCGCCCCTCGGTGGGGGTCTGCAGCGTGGCCACGGTGCGCATCAGCGTCGACTTGCCCGCGCCGTTGGGGCCGAGCAGACCGTACATCCCCTTCGGAATCGACAAGGACACGTCGTCGAGCGCACGCACGCCGTTGGGATAGACGTGCGTCACACCTTGCAGTTCAAGCATTGGGATACCCTCCGTTGGCCGCAGGCTAACAGGACTGTGTTGTCCGCGCAAACCACCTCGGTCGGGCACACAATGTCGTTCATCGAAGCGATGGATTGCGATCGGCCACGCTCCAAACATTGATTTGTTCTGACGGCACCGGCCCGCCACCCCGGTTCGGTGGGGGTAGACTTCGAAAGGGACGCACCTTGCACATCGTTTCGCTGGCCTTGGGGGGCTGTCTGAAGGGTGAGCCTGTCAAATACGGGATTACCGAGGATACCGGCGGCCATATCGGCTATATTCTGGGCGAGATGGGCGCGCTGGCACGGCGTGGGGATGTCGCCCTGGCAGAGATTGTCACACGGCGGTTCGAAGATGCAAGGCTGGGCCCGGAGTACGCGCGTCGTGAGGAATGGATCGGCGCCAAATGCGTCATCCGGCGGATCGACAGCGGCGATCCGCGCTATCTGGCCAAGGCAGCACTTCATGCCGACCGATCGGGCTTTACCGAAGCCTTGATCGCCGACTTCCGCGCGCGCGACCGACTACCCGATCTCATCCACGCGCATTTTGCCGATGCTGCGGATGTTGCTGCCAGGGTGGAAGAAGCTCTCGGCATACCCTTCGTCTACACCGCTCATTCCCTCGGAATGGATAAGCGCGAGGCGGTCGGAGGCGACAGCGCTGCGCTCGACATGCGGATCGCCGAGGAGGACCGCGCAATCCGCGGAGCTCGCGCAATCATCGGTTCCTCGCGCGACGAGTGCGAGCGGCAATTGCTCGCATACCCATCGGCCGAAATCGGCAGGATACATCGCTTGATCCCCGGCGTGACAAGACCGGAACCGTCCGTTTCCCATGCGCGCGGAAGGGTGCTTGTCGAGCCGTTCCTGCGCGATCCCGACAAGCCGATGGTGCTCGCGATCGCGCGCCCGGTGCACAAGAAGAACCTCGCTGCGCTGGTCGAGGCTTTCGGCAAGAACCAGGCATTGCGCGAAAGGTGCAATCTGGTCGTTCTCGCGGGACTGCGGAGCGATTTGCGGGCGGATGAGCCCGAGCAGAACGAAGTGCTCGGCGACATCGTCAACGCCATCGACCGGCACGATCTTTACGGATCGGTGGCCTATCCGAAAAGCCATTCGCGGCCGGATGTCGAGGCGCTCTATCGCTGCGCGGTCCGGACCGGAGGCGTGTTCGTCAATCCGGCGCTGATCGAACCCTACGGCCTCACGCTGATCGAAGCGGCTTCGCACGGCTTGCCCGTCGTCGCGACGCAGGTCGGGGGGCCGCAGGACATCGTCGGCGAGCTCGAGAACGGCCTGCTCGTCGACCCCCATTCGACCGTCGCCATAGCGCAAGCCGTCGAGCGGCTGATATTCGACCGCGCGGCGTGGGAACGCTGCTCGCGAAACGGCCTGCTGCGAAGCATGGCGATGGACTGGGACGGTTATGCCGAAGGGTTCATGGCGATCGCTCGCAGTGTCGTCGAACCTCGGTCCTATTCCTGCCCATGCCCAAATCGCCTTGTCGTCAGCGATCTCGACAACACTCTGACCGGCTGCGATCGGGGGGCGTTGCGGTTTTCCGGGTTCTTCCGCCGCCGGCCGGAGTTCGGCTTCGTCGTCGCTACCGGGCGTTCGATCGTCGAGGCGAGGCGGCTGGTCGGGGAATGGGGCCTCCCGGCACCGATCGCGTGGATCACCTCGGTCGGCACCGAGGTCTATCGCGAGGGTACGGAGGGCCTGCGGCTCGACCCGGAATTCGCCGCGCAAATCGCGGTCGACTGGCAGCCGGAGCGTATTTCCGCCTTGCTTGCAGGCATCGAAGGTCTCGTCCCGCAGGCGCCCTGCGACCAACGCGCATTCAAGCGCAGCTATTTTGCGGAGACGCCGGCGCTGGTGGGCGAAGTGCGGGCACTTCTCCACCACCACGGTCTGCGCGCGAAAGTGATCTTCAGTCACGACCGGCTGCTCGACGTCCTTCCCGTTTCCGCAGGCAAGGCGGCCGCCATGCGGCATGTCGCCTACAGCTTCGGTATCCCTTCGACGGACATCTTCGCCGCGGGAGACAGCGGCAACGATGCTGACATGCTGACCGAGTGCCACAACGCTATCCTGGTGGGCAATCATGCGCAGGAGATCGCCGGGCTGGCGGACCGCACCAACGTCTATCTCGCCCGCCGCCATCACGCGTCGGGCGCGCTGGAAGGCGTGCTGGCGCAGTTTCGGTCGAGGCAGGTGAACGGTCGACGTCGAGCTGGAGGCGAACGATGAGCGGAAACGGACCGATCGGATATTTCGTTCATCACCAGGGACGCGGTCACGCCGAGCGCGCGGCGGCGATCGCCAATCGCCTTGCCGACAGGCGTCCCGTCACGCTGTTCTGCGCTCGCGACGATATCTTTCCCGAACTCGATCCGCGAATAGTTTTGGAAACGATCCCCTCGCTCTTCGAACCGACCGGGCGGGAAGCCCCGGCGATGTCCGCACTCCCCATGCCGGAGACCGTTCACTGCGCGCCACTCGGCTGGCCGGGCATCACCTCCGCCTTTTCCCGAATCGCGCAAGGGTTCGCCGAACGGCGCCCCGCTCTTTTCGTGACCGATGTCTCGGCCGAACTCGCGCAACTGGCGCGGCTTTGCTCCGTACCGCATGTCGCCGTGCTGCAGCATGGGGAGCGTGGCGATCCGGGGCACATGGCCGCCTATGACGGCGCCGTGGGATTGCTCGCCCCCTACGCCGAGGCACTGGAACAGCAGGATCGCCCCGCCCGGCTGCGTGCAAAGACGCGCTATTTTTCCGGTGTCGGGATCGATTGTTCGTCCCCGATTGAAAAAGCCAAAGCCAGAGTGCGGCTCGGTCTCGATCCGGAGGACGATCTGGTCCTGGTGATTGCCGGAGGTGGCGGCGAAGGAAGCCCCACCGCGCCGCTGACGCTCGGCGCCAGAGCCGAGCCCGACAGCCGGTGGGTCACCATCGGCAAGGTCCGCAGCGAATGGCATGAGACGCCTCCGGGCAATCTCGAACATCGCGGCTGGGTCGAGAACCCGCGCGAATGGATCGTCGCCGCGGACCGCGTGGTATCCTCGTGCGGCAACACCACCGTGCACATGGTGCTCGCCGCAGGCAGGCCGTGGGTGGTCGTCCCCGAGTGGCGATATTTCGACGAGCAATGCTGCAAGGCCGAAGTCCTCGACCGCGAGGGGCTTGCCGCGGTGGCCCGGCATTGGCCTTCCCACGCCGCTGCCTGGGAAAGATTGTGGAGCGCCGCCGCGCTGATCGACACCGAACGCCAGCGCGCCTTGATCGAGCCCGATCCCGCCACGGAAGCGGCGGATTGGCTGAGCGAATTGGCAACGAACCTGTGGCAGGGCGCGACGGACCGTCCCGGGCTGGAGGCGGTCGCATGACGATCTCTGTCTGCACCCTCGCCCACGGACGCGACGAACATCTGCAGTATCTCGTCCGCGGCCTCAATCATTCGAGACGGCCGCCATGCGAACTGGTCGTCGCCGCAATGCAGGACCGGCGGTACGAGCTTCCGGAGACGGGTTTTCCGATCCGCCAGATTGTTCTGGGAACCGACGCGATCTGTCTCGCCAAGGCTCGCAATGTCGCCGCCGAACATGCGCGAGGCGAAATGCTCGTCTTCCTCGACGTCGACTGCATCCCTGCCCCCTCGCTGATCCAAGACTACGCCGCGGCACTCGCGCTGGAGGACGGCATCTTTATGGGCGAGGTCGGCTATCTGCCGAGCGGCGCAACGGTCGGCGGGATCGACTTCGAGACCTTCGAGGAACTGGCGGTCGAGCACAGCGAGCGCGCCGGTCCGCCCCCTGGATTTCTCGGAAGCTGCGAGGATTATCGCTGCTTCTGGTCGCTCAATTTCGCGATGCGGAAGGCAACCTTCGCGCAACTCGGTGGATTCGACGAGGACTACGTCGGCTATGGCGGGGAAGACACCGACTTCGGCCGCGTCGCGACGTCGAACGGCGTGCCTCTGTGGTGGGTGCGCGGGGCCAAGGCCTACCACCAGTATCACAAGCATCACATGCCCCCGGTGCATCATCTCGACAGCGTCCTTGCCAATGCCGCCGTCTTCGCACGCAAGTGGGGGCATTCGACGATGGATCACTGGTTGCGCGCCTTTAGTCTGATGGGACTGATCGAATCGGATGGCTCCGGGGGTTGGCGCAAGCTGCGCGATCCTTCCGAGGCGCATCTGGCGCTGACCCGCCAGCAGGAGCATCAGCCCTATGCCAGCAGCGCCTGGGTGCTGGAAAAGCTGGAAGACCAGGAAAGCCGCGGCAGCGCCGCCAGTCGCGCACCCGCAATGACCGCGGCGTAGGCCTCTTCGTAACCGGCAATCATCGCGTCGACCGACAGGCTGGTCACGGCACGTTCGCGACAGGCAGCGCGATCGATCACGTCGGCCTGCGCGATCGCGCGGGCCAGCGCCGCGATATCGCCGCCTTCCACCAGAACGCCGCAATCTCCGACCACTTCGCGCAAGGCTCCGCGGTCGAATCCGACCACGGGAGTCCCGCAGGACAGCGCCTCGGCGGCGACCAGACCGAAGGGCTCGTCCCACAGCGGGGTCACCAGCGCTCCCTTGGCCCTCGCGACTTCGCCGGCAAGCCCCTCGATGGAGCGATGGCCGTGAAATTCGATCCCGTTGGAAAGCAGGGGCTCGACGCTCGTGGCGAAATAGGCGGCATCCTCGATCGGTCCGTAGATCCGCAGCTTGACCCCGGCGATGCGGGCGGCACGAACCGCTTCGGCCAGACCCTTGTTCGGCACGATGCGTCCGGTCCATGTGAAATAGTCGCCGCGATCCGGGGTTGGCGACCAGAGCTGCGTGTCGACGCCATTGGGGACCACTCCGACCTGCGCACATCCACGCTCGGCCCACAGTTCGCGCTGATTGTGCGAGGTTACGGTGAAACCGGCATGCGGCAGGGAGATGTTGCGCAGCACCGCGTCGGACATCGCGCCGAAGGGCGGCACATGTTGCGATGTGACGCAGGGTACCCCCGCCTCCGCCATCCAGTCGATGATCGAGGGGTAGAGCGAATTGTTGTGAACGACGTCGAAATCGCCTGCCGCGATCGTCAGCATCACCTTCTCGAACGCCGTACGCTGATAGGCGGAAAGCTCGCTCGATCCGCGATAGACGTGCCAGGGCAGCACCCGTTCGTAGGGCGCGTCGCAGATCGGCACGAGCGCGGCATCCTGCGAGCCTCCGGCAGCGAAGAGTACGACCTCGTGACCCGCCGCGCGCAATGCCCGGCACAGCATGTCGCAATGCGATTCCATGCCGCCGCTGAAGGGCTGCGCGATGGCGTGGCGGATATGCGCGAGGACGGCAATCTTCACGGCTTGCGGCAATTCGTTTTGGGCATAAGGCGAAAACGCGGCCCAGACGTGTAGAATGCAAAGCTAACATCGATGCGGGGTACGGATGGAACAGCCGCCCGCCGCCGGCATTTCCCCGACAGGAGGACCCAATGGACTTGGCGAAAGAGATCGCGCGCTTCCCGAATACGGGACGGTTCCTTGCCGGGCGTCTTCGGCACGACATGAGCGAGGCGGAAAAGGAAGAGCTCGAGCGCCTCGTCGAACAGACCAGCACGGCCGGGGATGGCGACCGGATCGTCGAGCGCGGCGAGCAATGCGATCGCTCTACGCTGCTGATCGAGGGCTTCGTAGTCCGCACCATCGAGAACGACGGGCGGCGCTACGCGGTAAGCTTCCATGTACCCGGCGATTTCGTCGATCTGCATTGCTTCGCGCTGAAGCGGCTCGATCACAATCTCGACTGCATCGGTCCGGCCCGGTTCGGCCATGTCTCCCACGCCGCCATCCTCGACATCATGCAGCGCCGCCCGCACCTCGCCCGGCTGCTGTGGTTCCAGACCCTGCTCGATGCGGCGATGCACCGCGAATGGATCATGAAGCTGGAACAGCTCACCGCGCCGCGCCGCATCGCGCATGTCTTCGCGGAGATCTGGCGGCGTCTGGAAATGGTCGGGCTGGGGTATGCCGACGGTTTCGACACCCCGCTGCGCCAGACCGACATCGCCCAGATGTGCGGCACCACCGCGATCCACGCCAACCGCGCCCTGGCCGAGCTTCGGAGCAAGGGAATCGCCGATTTCCAGCGCGGCGAAGTTCGCATCCGCGACCGCGACAAACTCGAGGACTACGCCGATTTCTCGGCCGACTATCTCTACGGCGACGGCGCGCTCGCACTGCGTACGATCGCCGCCTGAACGGGCTGCGGCCAATGCTTCAGGCGTACCGCACAAAAAGAACAGAAAGCTAACATCCGTCAATAGACCGGGGCGGTTCGACTTGCTTTATCGCCGCTCATGTACGCGACCGACGCAGGCACCGGGGGCCTTCAGTATCCCCTCACCGGCGACTTCCTGGCAGGCCGTCTGAGGCGCAACCTCAGCGGCGACGACCTCGCCTATATCGAGCAGTTGGTCGAAACCGTCGAACAGCACGAGGATGGTGCCCGCCTGCTCGAACGGGGCCGCAAGACCGATCGCAGCACCATCCTGATCGAAGGCTACATCTTCCGAACCGTTGAAAGCCGGGACAAGCGCTATATCACCGGAGTCCATGTTCCCGGCGATTTCGTCGATCTGCATGGCTTCGCGCTCAAGCGGCTCGACCACAACATCGATGCCGCCGGTCGAGTGAAAGTCGGCTGCGTCAGCCACGATACTCTGAGCCGTGTCATGCACGAGCGGCCCGGGATCGCTCGCGCGATGTGGTTCGCGACACTGCTGGATGCGGCGATCCATCGCAAATGGATCCAGACGCTGGAGCAACTCGACGCGCCGCGGCGTATCGCCCATCTCTATTCGGAACTGCACGCGCGGCTGGAACTGATCGGGCGCAGCGTGACCCGCGCTCTGCGCACGCCCTTCACTCAGTTCGACATGGCCGACATGTGCGGGGTGAGCGCGATCCACGCCAACCGCGCGGTCGGCAAGCTGCGCGACATGGGCTTGGCAGAAATCCGCCGCGGCGATCTCTACACCTCCGACTGGGCGGCACTGAAAGCCTACGCGCAGTTCGATCCCGATTACCTTTACGGCGACGGGCCGCTGAAGGTTCGCGAAGACTGGAGCTGACGTGCCGCCAGGACTCTAACCCTGATCGCGGATGGAGTCAGGCGGAATCCCCTGCACGCCGTTCGATCCGCCGCAGCAACTCAAGCAGAGCCGCGCGTTCGGTTTCGGTGAATCCCGCAAGCATTCGCGCTTCGTGCGCCTCGATCCGGGCGAGAGAATCGGCCAGAACTTCGCGTCCGCGATCAGTGACAGCCAGCGCGAATGCCCGGCGGTCTTGGGGATCGGTTTCGCGCGTCAGAAGCTTGGCTTCGACGAGCTCGTTTATGAGCGAGACCATGTTGGCGCGTTTGATGTCCAGAACCCGGCCCACTGCTCCCTGATTGATACCGGGGCTTCGCGCGACCACCGCCAATACGCCGACCAGAACTTGGCGCATCCCCGTGCCTTCCATCGCCGCGGTAAAATCGCCGGAGAAGGCGCCGAAGGCTCGGCGCAGGTGGTAGCCAACCAACGGATCAAGTGCCCCGACGCTGTCCTGATCCCCAACCATGGCGCAGAGGCAGAACACTTTCGCGCTGGCTAGTCAATCTTGACCTTAAAGCGCACGCCGCGAAGCGGCGATTTGCCTCGGCCTCGAGTTCGGCCGTGTCGCGATCAGATCTCGCACGCAGGGCCGCTGGCGGTCGGACGCATCAATGGTGGATCCGCTCGAGCAACCCGATCAACTGCTTGACCTCGCGCTCGCTGAATCGCGCTTTCAGCCATGCTTCGTGCGCCTGGATCGCCTGACGTGCGTCCGCCAGAGCGTCCTTTCCCGCCGGTCGGAGCGACAGGGTTTGGCGACGCCGGTCGCTCTGGGAGCGGCCTCGTTCGAGGAAGTCGCGTGCCTGCAGGCGGTTGACGATCGCCATGACGGTTGCGCGATCCATCTGCAGACGCCGCGCCAGGTCGGTCTGGGCGATGCCCGGGTGTTCGTCCACCAACCACATTACCGAGACCTGCTTTTGGGTGAGGTCGAGATGGGCGAAGGTTTCCATGAAATGGCGATACACCGCCCCGTGGGCGAGCCGGATGTGGAATCCCAGAATATCGCCGATCGCGCCGACCCCGCCCTTGTCCTCAACCGCGCCCGCGTGGTCCGGCTCCGCCTCGTTCGTCAAACCCGGTTCCCCTGCTTCGTCGATGCCCTCCTGCGCGATAGCCTCCGCCCCGTCCACCGCCGCGCAAGCCAAGGCCCTGCGTTCCGAATTAACTGGTGAACACCAGGCATGCCGATTTTTCGTATGTGTTGCATACCAATATTCCCAAGGATAGAAAAGGGAAAGCGCCCGGGACGCGGCGGTTCGAACCTAAGATGCGAGAGAGGAACGATCGATGACGGCAAGCAATTTGGAGCAGGTGCTGGAGGCTGCGGGTAATCCGGTAGAGATGCTGCGCAATTCGCAGATCGGCGCGTATGTCTATCCGGTCGTAGCTCCAGAATTCCACAACTGGCGCTCCGAACAATGGGCATGGCAGCACTCGGCGGTGCTGTTCGACCAGTCGCACCACATGGTCGATCTCTTCATCGAAGGGCCCGACGCGCTCAAGCTGATCGGCGACACCGCCGTCAACTCCATGAAGGGCTTCGCCGTCAACAAGGCGAAGCAATACGTGCCGACAACGCCTTACGGCCACGTGATCGGCGATGGCATCCTGTTCTGGCTTGCCGAGGAAAAGTTCGTTTATGTCGGCCGGGCCCCGGCGGCCAACTGGCTGATGTTCCATGCCGAAACGGGCGGCTACGACGTACGGATCGTCAAGGATGACCGCAGCCCGTCGCGCCCGATGGGCAAGCCCGTCAAGCGCGTCAATTGGCGCTTCCAGATCCAAGGGCCCCGCGCCTGGGAGATCATCGAGAAGCTCCACGGGGGGCCGCTCGAACAGCTCAAGTTCTTCAACATGAGCGAAATGAACATCGCCGGCCATAAGGTTCGCACGCTGCGCCACGGCATGTCCGGCGCACCGGGGCTGGAAATCTGGGGACCCTATGACCAGCAGGAAGAAATCCGCAGCGCGATCCTCGAAGCGGGCGAGGAATTCGGGATCGTCCCCTGCGGCAGCCGCGCCTATCCCTCCAATACGCTGGAAAGCGGCTGGATACCTTCGCCCCTTCCCGCAATCTACACCGGCGACAAGCTCAAGCCCTATCGCGAATGGCTGGGCGCGGACAGCTACGAAGCGACCGGAGCGATCGGCGGCAGCTTCGTATCCGACGACATCGAGGATTATTACCTGACGCCCTACGAACTGGGTTACGGCCCGTTCGTGAAGTTCGATCACGATTTCCACGGCCGCGAAGCGCTCGAGGCGATCGCCCCCGAAACGCAGCGTCGCAAGGTCACGCTCGCATGGAATGGCGAGGACATGACCAAAATCTTCGCCTCGCTGTTCGATCCGGATGGAGAGCAGTATAAATTCTTCGATCTGCCGCTCGCCAATTATGCCTCGTCCAATTACGACAAGGTGATCGACGCGGATGGCCGCACGGTCGGCCTGTCGATGTTCACCGGCTACAGCTACAACGAGAAATCGGCACTGAGCCTCGCGACGATCGACCCGGAAATCCCGGTCGGCACCGAGCTGCGGGTCGTGTGGGGGGAGCCGGGCGGCGGAACTCGCAAGACGACGGTGGAGCCGCACAAGCAAATCGAGGTGCGTGCGGTGGTCAGCCCGGTGCCCTACTCCCGCGTGGCGCGCGAAACCTACCATCAGGGTTGGCGGACCGGGAAGCCGCAGGAGTGACTGCGCTCACTGCGCTCGGGGCCATTTGATCGAACAGCACGTTTGGTTCGGTTTATGACATAACAGTTATTGACCAAAACAAGGTTGGATGGGATAGTCGGTCGCGTCGTCGGTGCGAACAAATGCCCGAGACATTGGGGGAGGATATGATGGTTGGAAGCACACTCCGCGTGCGGGGTCGCACGACTTGCAGCGCTGCGGCGCTCGTCGCCCTTTGCTCGTTTGGCTTCGCGTCCCCGGTCGCGGCGCAGGCAGACGAGCAGGTTGAACAGAACGATCGGGGCACCGACGACGGCGAGCAGGCCGATAGCAGCGACGATGTCATCGTCGTCACGGCCCGCCGGCGCGAGGAAAGCCTTCAGGACACGCCGATCGCGATCTCCGCGTTCAGCAGCGAGATGCTTCAGGATCGTCAGATCCAGCAGACCCAGGATCTCGAACGGATTACGCCCAGCCTGCAGTTCAAGCCGGCCGGCCAGCTTTCCGGCAATTCGTCGTCATCCGTCGTCTTCATACGCGGCGTCGGCCAGGTCGACCCCACCGCGGCGGTCGATCCTGGCGTGGGCATCTATCTCGACGAGGTTTACCTGGGCCGCGCGGTTGGTGGCGCTATCGATTTCGGCGATATCGAGGGGGTCGAGGTGCTGCGTGGCCCCCAGGGCACCCTGTTCGGGCGCAACACGATCGGCGGTGCGATCCTGGTACGGACACGGCAGCCGGAGATCGGCGTGTTCGGGGGTCGTGGGCGCTTTCGGGTCGGGGAAGACAATCTCTACGAAGGGTTCGGCGCGCTCAATATCCCTGTCGGAGAAACCGTCGCAGCCAGGGTTTCCGGCGGTTTCCGCAAGCGCGACGGCTATGTGATTCGTGCTTTCGACGGGCTCGATCTGGGCAACGAAGACAGCTATTCCTTGAACGGCGCGCTGAAATGGGAGCCGTCGAGCGACTTCGACCTTTACGTGCGCGGCGACTATAATCGGCGCGACGAGAACGGAGCGCCCTTCACTTTTGCCGGTATCAACGAACAGGCGCCCGTCGCGGCGATCGTAAGTGTGGCGGCCGGTTGCCCGGGCGCGACCATTCCCTTCGCGCCGCTCACCCCGGGTGATCCGCGGTTCGGAGCGCCCAACGTACCGCTGATTGACGATCCGCGTTGTGCCAACGATTTCCAGGCACGCGGCGATTTCGTCAATGGCGGCACCGCCGATGTCCTGAGTGAATCCGAAGTCTGGGGCATCGCCGCGACCGGAAATATCAATCTGACCGACGTGGTCTCCATGAAGGTGATCAGCGCGTATCGGGAGACCGACTCGCGCGGCATCCGCGATGCGGACAATACGCCGTTCCTGCTGATAACCACCGACGTGGGCGCTCAGTCGGCGCAATTCAGCCAGGAAGTCCAGATGCAGTTGGACTGGACCGGCGTCAGCGCGATACTCGGCGGCTATTACTTTAACGAAGTCACCCACGAACGTGCGACCGTTCCGCTGTCCTTTCCGCCCTCTCCGCCGGTGATCGGATCGATCCTTGCCGGTGGTCCTGCGAGCCGCGATCTGCAAGTCTCGCGATTGGAGACGGATTCGCTGGCAGTGTTCGGCGAAGTCAGTGTCGAACCCGTATCGGGTGTCGAGGTTACGGGTGGGCTGCGTTACACCACCGATCGCAAGACCTTCCAGGGGACGGTATTCAACCTCTTCCCGGCGAACCAGCCGGATCCGGATCCGTTGCCGAGCTTGGCCATTCCCGAGGGCGGGCCCCTATTCATCTTCGACCGGCCGTTCACCGATACCTTTTCGGCCCTGACCGGATCGGCCAACGTGCAATACCGCTTCAGCGATGCGGTCAGCGCCTATCTTTCCTATGCGCGCAGTTTCAAATCGGGGGGGGTCAATACCCGTTACAACGCTCCCCCCGCCGGCTTCGTGCCGCTGCCGTTCGATGAAGAAACGGTCACCAGCTACGAAGTCGGGGTCAAGACGAACTTCGCGGGTGTCCGGGTCAATCTGGCCGCATTCCAGGCGCAGTACGACGATATCCAGCTGATCTTCCGGCAGGGCGTGGTTCCCTTGCTGTTCAATGCCGGCGAAGCGCGCATACGCGGCCTCGAGGGCGAGCTCAGCTATCGGTCGCCGTGGGGTCTCATCGTCGATGCGGGTGCCGGCTATCTGGACGATGAAATTCAGACCATCACGCCGGTTCCGGGCGCGACCGCGACCGTTGCACCGGGTGATGACCTGCCGTTCACCCCCGATCTGCAGGCGAACTTCGGGATCGCCTACGAATTCGACATCGGTGGCGGGACCACGCTGACGTCGCGTATCGACGGGAGCTATACCTCGAAGATCACGTTCATCACCGGAAGCGTCCCGGTGATCGAGGAAGATGGCTATTTCACGGGCAACGCGTCTCTCTCGCTGGACCTGAACGATCGCTTCGAAGTGACCGCCGGCGTAATCAACGTGCTGGACGAACGTTATCTCATCCAGGGCAACGCATCCCTGGGAACGCTGGGCTACGCCGAACGGATCTTCGCGCGGCCGCGGAACTGGTACGTCCAGGTGTCGGCCGAGTTCTGACGAGTGTTGCCCGATACATGGCTAGCCCGGGGCGCTGTTGCTCGTCGCGTGCCCGGCGCGGCAGATCGGCCGAGGGGGCGGGCCAAGTGGGAATAGCCCCGTTTCGATTCCTTGTTCTTGGTCATCCAACTGCGGAAACCGTTGATACACTTCCACACCCCGGTCTCCTCGGATTGGCGCATTCCGATCGAGCGAACTGTTTACAAAGCGTAGCATTCGACCGCAGTGAGCGGGAATTGAAAGGCCAGGAGAGGACATGTCCACGGATCCGCGGGTAGTCATCCAGCGCGCGCCCATGTCGCGCTTCCAGTGGGGTGTCGTCGGGACGATGATAGGCCTCAACGCTCTCGACGGTTTCGATGTACTGTCCATCAGTTTCGCTTCGCCCGGAATTGCGGCGGAATGGGGGATCGACCGTGCCGCGCTGGGCATCGTGTTGTCGATGGAGCTCGTCGGCATGGCGGTCGGCTCCTTGCTGCTGGGCGGCGTGGCCGACCGGATCGGTCGCCGCGCCACGATCCTGGGCTGTCTCGCCTTGATGACCATCGGAATGCTGGGTGCCTCGACGGCTGACGAGGTCACCACGCTTTCGGCCTGGCGAGTGCTGACGGGTCTGGGGATCGGCGGAATGCTCGCCTCGACGAACGCCGCCGTCGCAGAGGCGGCGAACGACAGACGGCGCTCCCTTGCGGTCGTGCTGATGGCGGCGGGATATCCGGTGGGCACGATCGTCGGAGGCCTGATCTCGGCCGTCCTGCTGAACTATTTCGATTGGAGAGCGGTTTTCGTCTTCGGGGCCGTCGCGAGCCTGTGCTTCGTTCCGATCGTGCTTTGGCGGGCCCCGGAATCGATCGCATTCCTGATGCACAAGCGCCCCCCCGATGCACTGCGCCGCATCAACCGAACCCTGGCGCGAATGGGACACCCGGCGATCGATGCGCTGCCCGAGCCCGAGACCAAGAGCGACAAGGCTCCGCTTGTCGCCCTGTTCACACCGGCGCTTGTCCGCGCCACCCTGTTGCTGACCATCGCCTACCTCACTCACATCATGACGTTCTATTTCATTCTGAAATGGATTCCGAAGATCGTCGTCGACATGGGTTTCGTGCTGTCCACCGCCGCCGGTGTCCTCGTCTGGGCGAGCATAGGCGGGGCCAGCGGCTCACTGCTTCTGGGTCTCTTGACGGCGCGTGTGCGGCTGCTCGGTCTCACCATCTTCGCGATGATCGGATCCACCGCGCTCGTGATCCTGTTCGGGCGGGGCGCGGACGATCTGACGGGTCTGTCGCTGGTGGCCGCCCTTGCGGGCTTCGCCACCAATGCGGGCGTCGTCGGTCTGTACGCATTGATAGCCCAGTCCTTCCCGACCGGGACGCGAGCAACCGCGACGGGTTTTGTGATCGGGATCGGACGTGGAGGTTCGGCGCTGGCACCGGCACTGGCCGGCTTCCTATTCGCCGCGGGATATCAGCTGCAAACCGTCGCGATTCTCATGGGTCTTGGATCGACCATCGCCGCCCTTGCACTTTTCGGACTGCGCGGCTGGCAGCAGCCCGAGGCGCCAACGACCTGACGGCGAAGACTTGCGCACCAATCTTTTTAGCTATATAGCATAACTAATTCGAGGAGAGCGACCATGGCGACTATTGCCCCCGAACGCACCGGTTCCGCCACTTTCACCCGGCTGAATCCACTAACCGGCGAGGTGGCGACGACCGCCATGGCCGCAAGTGTCGGAGACGCCGATGCTGCGGCCGAGGCGGCGGCGGCGGCCTTCCCGGCATGGTCGAATTTGGGTCCGAATGCCCGCCGTGCCGCACTCAACAAGGCCGCGGATGCGCTTGAGGCCAAGGCTGACGCGTTCGTCGAGGCGATGATGGACGAGATCGGTGCGACCGAGGGGTGGGCGCGGTTCAACCTAATGCTTGCCGCCGGCATGGTGCGCGAGGCTGCCGCGCTCACCACCCAGATCGGGGGCGAAATCATCCCGTCGGACAAACCCGGTTGCATCGCGATGGCGCTGCGCGAGCCGGTCGGGGTCATTCTGGGAATTGCGCCGTGGAACGCGCCGATCATTCTCGGCGTGCGCGCGATCGCGGTGCCGCTCGCTTGCGGCAACACCGTGGTGCTGAAGGCGAGCGAGCAATGCCCGCGCACCCATAGCCTGATCGCCGAAGCGTTTGCCGAAGCGGGATTGCCCGAAGGGGCAGTCAGCATCGTCACCAACGCCCCGAAGGATGCGGCCGAAATCGTCGGCGCCTTGATCGACAATGCCCATGTGCGCCGGATCAATTTCACCGGTTCGACCGCAGTCGGGCGGATCATCGCGAAGCGGGCGGCGGATCATCTCAAGCCGGTTCTGCTCGAACTTGGCGGGAAGGCGCCACTGATCGTGCTTGAGGACGCCGACATCGACGAAGCGGTCAAGGCCGCCGCGTTCGGTGCGTTCATGAACCAAGGCCAGATCTGTATGTCGACCGAGAGGATCATCGTCGTCGACAGCATCGCCGATGCGTTCGTGGACAAGTTCGCGGCGAAGGTCGGAACGATGCCGGTCGGCGACCCGCGCGAGGGCAAGACTCCGCTGGGCGCGGTGGTCGACAGCAAGACCGTCGGGCATGTGCGGTCGCTGATCGCCGAGGCGGTTTCGAACGGCGCGGTGCAGGTGAACGGCGGCGATGTCTTGAGTAAGGGCGGGGGCGTATTGATGCCCGCACACGTCATCGACAAGGTGACCCCGGACATGAAGCTGTTTCGCGACGAAAGCTTCGGTCCCGTCGTCGGCGTGATCCGCGCCCGCGACGAGGATCATGCAATCGAACTGGCGAATGACACCGAATACGGGCTTTCGGCTTCGGTCTTCACACGCGACACTGCTCGCGGGCTCAAGGTCGCGCGACAGATCAAGTCCGGCATCTGCCACGTCAACGGACCGACGGTTCACGACGAGGCGCAGATGCCGTTCGGCGGAGTCAAGGCGTCGGGCTATGGCAGGTTCGGCGGCCGCGCTGGCATCGACAGCTTCACCGAACTTCGCTGGATCACCATCGAGACCGAGCCGGGTCACTATCCGATCTGACGAAGAACCAATTTTCGGGTCGCCACTTGGGCGGCGCGTCAAGACTGAAGGACATTCCATGACCGAACTGAGCACAAACGGCGTCGTCGCATACAGCGTTGAAGCCGGGATCGCCTGGGTGAAGTACAACCGCCCGGACAAGCGCAATGCACAAAGCCCGACGCTGAACCGCGACATGATGGAGGTGCTCGACGCGCTGGAGTTCCGCGACGATGTCGGCGTGCTGGTGCTGACCGGCGAAGGCGAGGCCTTTTGCGCCGGCATGGACCTCAAGGAATATTTCCGCGAAACCGAGGCGCAAGGTCTGGGTGCCAGCCGTCAGGCGCAGCGGGAGGCCTATGGCTGGTGGCGCCGCCTGCGGTGGTATCAGAAGCCGACCCTCGCGATGGTCAACGGCTGGTGCTTCGGCGGAGCGTATGGGCCGCTATTCGCTTGCGACCTCGCCTTTGCCGCCGACGACGCGCAGTTCGGCCTGTCCGAAATCAACTGGGGCATCTTGCCGGGCGGCGGCGCGACGAAGGTCGCAACCGAGCTGATGCCTTTCCGCAAGGCGATGTATCACGCGATGATGGGCGAGAATATCGACGGCAAGACCGCGGCGGAATGGGGCCTGGTCAATGAATCGCTGCCGCTGGCCCAGCTCAAGGATCGCGTGACCGAAGTTGCGAACGTGCTGCTCAAGAAGAATCCGGTCGCGCTCAAGGCAACCAAGGACGCCGTCCGCCGCGTCGGCATCATGAGTTATGACGACGCCGAGGATTACCTCATCCGGGCGCAAGAAGCTGCCAACAGCTTCGACAATGACGGCCGCAAGGAAGGCATCAAGCAGTTCATCGACGAGAAGAGCTACAAGCCCGGCCTCGGCGCCTACGACAAGGACCGCGTGGAGGCGTAATGGACTTGCAGCGCCCTGCCCGAAGGGAAGGCGCTCGAGAAGAAGCGAACCCGATGCCCGATCTTGCCCGCCTCCTCGCCCCGCGTTCGGTCGTGATCGTGGGTGCCTCGCCCACGCCCGGCGCGCTCGGCAATTCGGTGCTGCGCAACCTCGACCGGCATGGCTTTGCGGGCGAAATCCATCTCATCAACCCGAAGCGCGACGAGATCGACGGGCGTCCGTGCCTGAAATCCATCGAAGAGCTTCCGCAGGGAATCGATGCAGCCGTCCTCGCGATCCCCGGGCCCGCGGTTCTGCCCGCAATCCAGGCGCTGGCTGCGCGCGGGGTGGGCGCGGCGATCATCTTCTCGGCCGGGTTTGCCGAAGGCGGCGACGAAGGCATCGCCGCCCAAGCCGAAGTGGCGCGGATCGCACGGGAGCACGGCATGGTGGTCGAGGGGCCGAACTGCCTCGGGCTGATCAACCATCAAGCCGGTATACCGCTGACCTTCGTCGAGACGCCGGTACTCGAGCTGGCTGGCAAGCCCGCGGTCGGCATCGTCAGCCAATCGGGCGCGATGGCCGTGGTGCTGGGAACCACGCTGATCGCCAAGGGGCTGGGCATCACCGTATCTGTCTCGACCGGGAACGAGGCGGCGTCGGGGGTTGAGGACTATGTCGCTCACCTGATCGACGACCCCGCTACTCCGGCGATCGCGATGATCGTCGAACAGTTCCGCAAACCCGCCCGCTTCTTGGCACTCGCCGAGCGGGCCCGATCCGCAGGCAAGCATATCGTCCTGCTGCACCCGGGGACCTCGAGCGCCGCGCGGGAGAGTGCAGCCACACATACCGGCGCCATCGCCGGCGACTGGCAGCTCATGAAGGCCAAGGTAGAGCGAGCCGGGGTCATATTGGTCGAGGATCTGGAGGCGCTGGGCGACGTGATCGACATCGTCGCCCGCGCCAAGCCGGTACGGCCGGGGGGAACGGCGGTCTTGACCGAATCCGGTGCGTTCAAGGCGCTGACGTTGGACCTGGCGGAGCGCATCGGGCTCGAGCTGCCGCAGGTCGAGGGTGCCACCGCGAAGGCGATGCGCGCCGGAATCCCGGATTTCATCCCCGTGTCCAACCCGATGGATTTGACGGCGCAGGCGCTCGTCGATCCCGATCTCTATCGCCGCACCATCGAGCCCTTGCTGAGCGATGATCGGTTCGCGGCGCTGGTGCTGGCGATAATTCAGACCGACGAGGCCACGTCGGCCCGCAAATTCGCTCCGATCATCGAAGCTGTGAAGGCCCTGGACCCGGACAAGCCGGTGATATTCGCCGGGCTCGACGATGGTGCGCCGGTTCCGGCGGAATATATCGATGGTCTGCATGCGCTCGGAGTGCCGTATTTCCCATCGGCCGACCGCGCCTTCAGAGCCCTGCGATACCTTTCCAAACGCGCCGAGAAGTCATTCGACAGGACCGATACGGCGGCTGTGGAGATCGAGCTGCCCGGCGGCGTCGTACCGGAATACCGCGCCAAGGAATTGCTCGCTTCCACCGGGATTCCCTTTCCCGAAGGCGCATTCGCCAGAACCGCGGAAGAAGCGAAGGCGATCGCTGGCCGGGTCGGCTATCCTGTCGTGCTGAAGGCACAATCGGCAGCCCTTAGCCACAAGAGCGATGCCGGGGGTGTCTTGCTGAATATCGCGGACGATGCGGCTCTGGAGGCTGCATGGAGCAGCTTGTTCGCAAACGTCGAGGCATTCGACGCATCGATCGCACTGGATGGCGTTTTGGTCGAGGCGATGGGAGCACGCGGCACCGAGCTTATCGTCGGAGCGCGGAACGATCCGGAATGGGGACCCGTGATCCTGGTGGGGTTCGGCGGCGTGACAGCTGAACTGCTGCACGATGTCAGACTGATCCCGCACGACCTGCCGACCGACGAGATAGCAGCGGAACTGCGTTCCCTGAAACAGGGCGCGCTGCTCGATGGTTATCGCGGATCGCCTGCGCTGGACGTGAAGGCGGTGGCTGAATTGATCGCCCGACTAGGCGAGGTCCTGTCCGGTACGCCGTCGATCCGCGAAATCGATCTCAATCCGGTTGTGGTATTTGCCGAGGGCCAAGGCGTCGTCGCACTCGATGCGCTGATCCTCGGAGGGCCCGATCAGCAGATGATCGACGGCGAACAGGCGCGATGATCGCCTGAAACGGGGCGTTCGCCGTCAACCCGCGGCCAATTCCTCGTCGGGGAAGGTCTCGGTGTCGATCTGGGCCTGCGCGCCTGCAAGATAGCGCGGACCATGCACCGCACCCGGAACGAACAGTTCATCGATCTGTTCGACCGTATCCGGCGACAGCGCGATCTTTGCGGCCCCGAGGTTTTCCTCCACGCGTTCGACCCGCCGTGTGCCGGGTATCGCCACGATGTGATCCCCCTTCGCCAACAGCCAGGCGAGCGCGAGTTGGCCCGGCGTGCACCCTGCCTCTCCGGCAAGCGCGAAAAACCGATCTGCCAGTGAAAGGTTGTGGGCGAGCGCATCGCCGGAAAAGCGCGGCATATTGGCGCGGATGTCGCCTTCCACGTAATCGTCGCCGCGCACGGAACCCGCCAGCATCCCGCGTGCCAGCGGCGAGAAGGCGACGAAGCCGATCCCGAGTTCTCGACATGCGTCGAGGACGGCGATTTCGGGGTTGCGCACCATCGGCGAGTATTCCGATTGCACGGCCGCAATCGTGTGAACCGCATGCGCCCGGCGAATGGTTTCGGCCGACATCTCGCTGAGCCCGATCGCGCCGATCTTCCCTGCTTCCTTCGCGCGGACGAGCGCGCCGACCGAATCCTCGATCGGCACGTTCCGATCGAGCCGATGGAGATAATAGAGATCGATATGATCGGTCTGCAGCCGCTCGAGCGATGCCTCGAGCGTATCTGCGATCGCAGCAGGCGATCCGTCCAGCACCCTTTTGCCGTCCTTGCCGAACAGGACACATTTGCTCGCGAGGGTGAAGTCGTTGCGGCGATGCCCGACGGCCTTGCCGAGCAGCCGTTCGTTATCGCCCATGCCATAGAGCGCCGCGGTGTCGAGCAGCGTGACGCCCAGATCGAGCGAACGGTCGAGCAGCTGCGCGGCATCCTGGACGGAAGGCACGACATCGTAGGCATGGCTCAGGTTCATGCACCCCAGCCCGACGGCAGATACGGTAAAGGGCCCGAGCTGGCGTTTGGGTATGGTCATCTTCTTCCTAGATACGGCTCTAGAGCGGCAGGCCGACGTAGTTTTCGGCAATAGACTCCTGCATCGCCGGCGAGGCAGCGACGTAGTCGAGCTCGGCGATCTGCATCCGGTGTTCGAACGTGCCGTCTTCCGGAAAGCGGTGCATCAGCTTGGTGAGATACCAACTGAAGCGTTCTGCCTTCCACACGCGCGACAGGGCGCGGTCTTGATAGCTCTCGAGGCCACTGCCGTCCCCTTTCGAATAATGGGCGATCAGCGCCTGCGAGAGATAGGCGATGTCCGAGGCGGCGAGGTTGAGGCCCTTCGCCCCGGTGGGCGGCACGATATGCGCCGCGTCTCCGGCGAGGAACAGGCGACCGTGGCGCATCGTCTCGAAGACGTAGGAGCGCAGCGGCGCGATCGACATCTCGAGCGCCGCACCGCGCGTGACGCCACGCTCGCTTATGGGATCGAAGCGAAGTGCGAGTTCGTCCCAGAGCCTGCTTTCGGGCCAGTCTTCGAGACGGTCGGTGAGCGGGACCTGGATGTAGTAACGGCTCCGCGACGGCGAGCGCATCGAGGCGAGCGCGAAACCGCGAGGCCCGTTCGAATAGATCAGCTCGGAATGGCAGGGCGGCACGTCCGCCAAGATGCCGAGCCATCCGAACGGATATTCGCGCTCGAATTCACGGACAGCCGATCCCGGGATGGCCTTGCGCGAAGGGCCGTGGAACCCGTCGCAGCCGGCGATGAAATCCACCTCGATGCGATGCGTGTCGCGGTCCTTCACGTAAGTCACGAAGGGCGCTTCGCCATCGATGTCGTGCAGCGTCACGGCATCCGCGCCGTAGATGACCTCGAGGTCGCGATCCGGGGCGGCATCCATGAGGTCGCGGGTCAGTTCGGTCTGACCATAGACCATGACGTGCCGTCCGGTGAGCGCCTCGATATCGATCCGGATGCGGCGTTCGCCATCGGCAAGGTTGAACCCGCCCTCGATCATGCCCTCGGCGTTCATCCGCCCGTCGAGGCCGAGCTGCCGCATCAGATCGGTGGTCACGGTCTCCAGCACGCCCGCGCGGATCCGGCCCAGCACATAGTCGGCCGATTGCCGCTCCAGCACGATGCAGTCGACGCCGGCCTGCCGCAGCAAATGGCCGAGCAGCATGCCCGAAGGCCCGGCGCCGATAATCGCGACCTGGCGTTTCATCCCCCGGCGAGCTGCTTCTCGAGCCGGTCGAGTGCGCGGTAGCACGGCATGACCTGCGCGACGCTGGAATTGGGCTCGCGCCCTTCGCGGATCGCGGCGATGAATTCGCGGTCCTGCAGCTCGATACCGTTCATCGAGACGTCCACGTCCGACACGTCGATCGCTTCCTCGCGGCCCGTTACCAGATCGTCGTAGCGCGCGATGTACGTGCCCTTGTCGCAGATGTAGCGGAAAAAAGTGCCCAGCGGCCCGTCGTTGTTGAAGCTGAGCGCCAGCGTAAGGATCTGGCCCTTGGCCGATTTCATCTGGATCGACATGTCCATCGCGATGCCCAGCTCGGGGTGTTTGGGCCCTTCGAGCACATGCATGTCGACCATCTCTTCGCCGGTCATGTACTGGAAAATGTCGATCGTATGGGCGGCGTGGTGCCACAGCAGGTGGTCGGTCCAGCTGCGCGGCTCGCCCTTGGCATTCTTGTTTTCCCGGCGGAAGAAGAAGGTCTGCACGTCCATCGACTGGATCGTCAGCTCGCCGGCCTCGATCCGCTTTTTCACCCACTGGTGGCTGGGATTGAAGCGCCGGGTGTGCCCGACCATGCAAACGAGGCCTGTCTCCTTCTGCTTCTCCAGCACCGCCTCGCCATCGGCGAGATTGTCGCACAGCGGAATTTCGACCTCGACATGCTTGCCCGCATCCATGCATTGTATCGCTTGTTCGGCATGCATCTGCGTGGGCGTGCACAGGATCACCGCGTCCAGCCCGGGCTGTTCGAGCGCCTCGGCGAGATCGGTGCAGGCGTGGCCGATACCGTATTTGTCAGCCATCGCCCGAGTGGGTTCGAGCCTGCGGCCGACGAGCGAAATTACTTCGACGTCGGCGATGTTCTTGAGGCCGTCGAGATGCTTTTCGCCGAAAGCGCCGGCGCCTGCGAGGGCGATTTTCATAGTCTATCCTTTCTTGGTCCCTCCGCGGAGGAAGCGAGTTGCTATCGCGCCGCCACGAGCTCGGCGGCGCTGCTACCCGTCATGTCGAATCCCTCGCCATTGTCGGGGCGCAGCACGAGATGGCCGATCGCGGTATTGCTGCACGGGACGTGGTAATGGCGGTGCAAGGCCTGCGTCCGGTCGCCGAGCGCGCCGCGCATGATGAGCCACATCACCATCTCGATCCCTTCGGACCCGGTCTCGCGCAGATATTCGATATGCGGAATGTGGCGCAGCGCATCGCCGTCACCGATCAGGCCATCGAGGAAACGGTTGTCCCATTCGCGATTGATCAGCCCGGCGCGCGGACCCTGGAGCTGGTGGCTCATTCCGCCGGTGCCCCAGATCTGCACGTTCAGATCTTCGTCGTAACTTGCCACCGCCGTGCGGATCGCCTCGCCCAGCGCCCAGCACCGATTGCCCGACGGGGGCGGATAAGTGACGACATTGACCGCGAGCGGGATCACCTTGACCGGCCATTCGGCGACATCGCCGAACATCATGGAAAGCGGCACGGTGAGGCCGTGATCGACGTCCATCTCGTTGATAATCGTCATGTCAAATTCGTCTAGGATCAGGCTCTGGGCGACGTGCCATGCGAGATCGGGGTGGCCGATCACGTCGGGCACTTGGCGCGGGCCCCAGCCTTCGTCGGCGGGGGCGTAGCGTTCGCCGCATCCGATCGCGAAAGTCGGAATGATCCTCATGTCGAAGGCCGATGCGTGATCGTTGTAGACCAGGATCACGACATCGGGTTTCTCCGATCTCTCCCATTCGCGGGTCCAGTCGTAACCTGCGAAAATCGGTCCGAAATAGGCGTCGCGATCCTTCTTCTGGTCGTGCGCGACGCCCAGCAGAGGTACGTGGCTTGTGGCAACTCCGGCGGTGATTCGGGCCATGTCAGCGCTTCTCCCTGATGGATCGGACCCCGTCGGGTGAACGCCCGCCCGCGTTCATCATCGCCTGATATTCCTCCACCGAAACGCCGGTCATCGTGCTGACCGCCTGAACGAAGCTGAGCCCGTCGGTGGAAAAGACCTTGGCGAGGAAATAGATGTTGCCGCCCAGGTCGAGCAGCGCATTGTAATCGCGCGACAGCACCGCCGCTTCCTGTTCCGGCGTAAGATTCCAATCTTCCAGATAGGCGCGCTCGTCCGCCTTCCAGCGCTCGCGGTTCTCCGGCTTCATGAGGCTCATCGCGAACTGGTTGAGCTTGTATCCCTGCCGCGCGCGGCTGGCGGTGAACACGCGGGTGCCGGGAATGTCCTCGAACTCGGCGAGGTAGGCATGGATGTCGCGAGGTCCGGTCACAGGCCGCGTTCCTTCAGTTGGGCGTCGAGACGCGGGAAGACGCGGCGGGCATTGCCCTCGTAGATCGCGTGGCGATCCGCGTCGGAAAGATCGAGGCTGTCGACGTAGCGCTTGGTGTCGTCGAAATACTGCCCGGTCTGCGGGTCGATGCCGCGCACCGCCCCCACCATCTCGCTGCCGAACAGGATGTTCTTGGTCTCGATCACTTCGGCCAGCAGATCGATGCCAGGCTGGTGATAGACGCAGGTGTCGAAGAACACGTTGTTCATCACATGCCGATCGAGGCTGGGCTGCTTGAGCATGTCGGCCAGTCCGCGATAACGGCCCCAATGGTAGGGAACCGCGCCGCCACCGTGCGGGATGATGAAGCGCAATGTGGGAAAATCGGCGAACAGATCGCCCTCGATCAACTGCATGAAGGCCAGCGTGTCGGCGGCGATGTAATAGGCGCCGGTCGCGTGCATACCGGGGTTGCAGCTGCCCGAAACGTGGATCATCGCCGGAACGTCAAGCTCGGCCATCTTCTCGTAGAAAGGATACCAGTAGCGATCGGTGAGCGGCGGATGTTCGAACTTTCCGCCGCCCGGATCGGGATTGAGATTGCATCCCACGAAACCGAGTTCGGTCACGCACCGTTCGAGCTCCGCGACCGATCCAGCCATGTCCGCCTTGGGGCTCTGCGGCAACATGCACACGCCGACGAACGTCTCCGGATAGAGATCCACGCATCGCTTGATCAGGTCGTTGTTGGCCCGCGACCAAACCTTGGCCACCGCCTCGTCGCCGATATGCGGTGCCATCGCCGAGGCCCGCGGGCTGAACAGCGTCATGTCCGCACCGCGCTCGCGCAGCAGCCGCAGCTGGTTCGCCTCCAGCGTTTCGCGAATCTGGTCGTCGGAGATGTCGGGATAAGGTGGCGGGGTTTCCCCGGCCCGGTAGGCCCCCTTCTGCTTTTCGCGCCAGTCGCTGTGGGCGGCGGGTGCGGTGGTATAGTGGCCGTGACAGTCGATGATCAGCGTCATGCGGCGCGCTCCGCTTCCTCGCCGAGCAGCGCCGCAAGCTTCGCGCGCAGACCGGCTATCGGAGGCAGCGTCCGAGAACCGATGTCACGCTGGCCCTCCACCGTTCCGCGGGACATCGCGCTGCCGGTGCCCAGCCCGTCCAACGTCTTGACCACTTCTTCCATCTCGGCTGCGCGGCGCAGGCCGTGGAGCATCATGCGCTCCAGATTGTAATCGACCTGCTGCGCGAAACTCTCGGGCGGAGTGGCTTCCAGCGAGGCGACTACCTCGTCGAGCACGCCGGCCGCCTCCGCGGCGAGGATGCATTCGGCGCTGAGCGCCTCCATGCCCTTCACCATTACCGACCGGATCATCTTGATCGCGGACGCGGCACCCACCGGCCCATCGACGATGCGGACCTTGCCGAATCCGACCGTACGCAACAGCCCGGCCCCCGCTTCGGCATGCGGCCCGGAAACAAGCAGAGGCACATTGCGGCGAGCGGGATGGACCGGGGCCATCACCGCCACGTCGACGTAACGCCCTCCCGCACGTTCGACTCCGGCCGCCGCTGCGCGCTTGGTCTCCGGCGCAACGCTGTTCATGTCCAGCCAGAGCGCCCCCCGCGTCAGATGCGGCGCACCCGCCTCGGCAGCGGCGAGAGCGCTGTCCGCCGTGACCAGCGAAAAGACCGCATCGGCACCAGCGAGCGCGTCGGCGCGTGTTTCGCAACCCTCGACCGCGCATGCCGAATAGTCTGCAAACTTGGCTGCGCGCGTCGGCGGACTGTCGGTCTTCACATCGTACGCGCGGGCATTCGCCAGCATTGGCGGCCAATCCGCCGCAAACGCCTGGCCCGCCTCTCCGAAACCGATGAAGGAAATCGTCTGCATCGCTTACAATCTGGGAGCGACTTGCCGACGACGCCAATCGGAAGCCCGCGAAGCCTATTGATTTTCCGAAATTCTGGTTTCGCGAGCGACCTCCTCCACCAGCGCGATCAGCTCGCTTTGAGCGCGCGTGGGCCGCCAACTGGCACGTCGGCTGATACCGATGGTACGGACCACCCGCTCGAGCGGTCCGGCAATAATCCCGAGCATCCCCGCGTCGAGTTCCAGCGCCACCTGATCGACCGAAAGCAATGTAAGAAAGTCGCTTTCGGCCAGCACACTGCGGATGACCATCACCGACCCGCATTCGATCGGCGCGTCGGGCGCGACGCCCTCGTCGAACAGCGTTTCCCAATGCGCCCGCAGCGGGCTTCCGGCATTGCCGACGATCCACGGATAGCGCGCAAGATCGGGCAGCGCCGGGGCTCGGCCCGTCAAGGGATGGTTCGCGCGACCGATAACGGCGAGCCGATCGATCATCAGCGGCGACTGGACCAGATCGGGCGGATCATCGTCGCGCAGCGCGCCGATCATGAGATCGATTTCCCCGTCCCGCAAGGGATCGACCAGCTCTCTCCACGACCCTTCGATCACATCGATCTTGGCGCGTGGCCACGCGCGAACAAAGCGGGAGATCGCACGCGGCAAAACCAATGCGCGGCACAGTGGCATCGCCCCGACAATGATGCGGCCACCCCGACGGTCCTCCTCGGGATGCGTTTCGGCAATTCCCGCTGTCAGCTCGGAGGCAGCCAACCGGGCCGCGCGCGCAAGTTTCTGCCCGGCGCCGGTCAATGCCACGGTACGCCCCCGCCGCTCCACCAGAGGCAGCGCGAACAGCTGCTCCAGATCGCGTACCGCTCGATGAAGCGCAGGTTGCGATTGCCCGGTCGCCTGCGCCGCCGCGGCGAAGCTACCGTTATCGACCAGGGCAACGAAAGCCCGCAACTGTGTCGCCGTCAACAGCTGTTCGGGGTGGGCCATGCCCCGCGCACCGCGACCTCCGCCGCGAAGGTGGCGAATAGCCGCAGCCGCGCGCTCGGCGAGGAGCAATCCTTCCGGCGTCGGTTCCATACCCTTGGTGCCGCGCTCGAACAATCGCAGCCCCAGTTGCCGCTCCATCTTGGCAATGCCTTGCGTGAGAGCGGGCTGGCTCAGGTGAACGCTCTCGGCGGCAGCGCTAACGCTGCCGCGGGTCACGATTTCGGACAGTGCGCGGATATGCCGGAGATTGAGGGAAAAGGGGTCCATCGCGACGGGACATAGCAAAAACTTATCGCGAGAACAGGCTTTCTGCTTGTTGCCAGGGAAGAGCCACGCGAGGAGCGACCGCCTCGGAGGTGCACATGACTGGACGCGTGATACGCAACATCGAACGGGCGGATCCCGAAGTCGTGGACGGGCTCGCCGCCTGCGGCGTCGCGACCGTGCACGAGGCCCAGGGTCGCTCCGGTCTGCTCGCCAGCCGCATCCGGCCAATCTACCCGGGCGCACGGATTGCGGGCTCTGCCGTTACCATTTCCGCCCCGCCGGGCGACAACTGGATGATCCATGTCGCGATCGAGCAATTGCGGGAGGGCGACATCATGGTCCTGGCCCCCACATCCCCCTGCGAGGACGGATATTTCGGCGATCTGCTCGCCACCTCCGCGATGGCGCGCGGGTGCCGTGGGCTGGTGATCGATGCGGGCGTGCGCGACGTGCGCGACCTGACCGAAATGAGGTTCCCGGTCTGGTCGAAGGCGGTCTTTTCGCAAGGCACGGTCAAGGCGACGCTCGGGTCCGTCAATGTGCCGATCGTCTGTGCCGGCGCGGCGATCGAACCCGGAGACGTGATCGTGGCGGATGACGATGGCGTGTGCGTGGTGAAACGCGGCGATGCCGAAAGGGTGCTCGAAAAGGCGCGCGAACGCGAGGCGAAGGAAGAGGAGAAGCGCCAGCGCCTGGCCGCGGGCGAGCTGGGTCTCGATATCTACGGCATGCGCGGCAAGCTGGAGGCGATGGGGCTGCGCTATGAATGATGGCGTGCGCTGCATGTGGATGCGCGGCGGCACATCGAAGGGCGGCTATTTCCTGAAGAGCGATCTGCCTGCCGATACGGCGCAGCGCGATGCGTTTCTGCTGCGCATGATGGGATCGCCCGACCCCCGCCAGATCGACGGCATGGGCGGCGCCGATCCGCTTGCGAGCAAGGTCGCAGTGGTGGCCAAGTCGGCGCGCGAAGGCGTCGATCTGGATTACCTGTTCCTGCAAGTGTTCGTCGATGAAGCGATCGTGACCGACAAGCAGAATTGCGGCAACTTGCTCGCCGGCGTGGGCCCCTTCGGAATCGAACGCGGACTGGTGCAGGTGAAGGGCGACGAGACGCGCGTGACGATCCACATGGAGAACACCGGCCAGACTGCCGTCGCGACAGTCTCCACGCCCGGCGGGCAGGTGACCTATGCGGGCGATGCGCGGATCGATGGCGTGCCCGGCAGCGCAGCGCCGATCCCGATCGAATTTCGCGATACCGCGGGGTCGACGTGCGGCGCCTTGCTGCCCAGCGGGAACGCGGTCGACGAGATCGACGGTGTGCCGTGCACCCTGATCGACAATGGCATGCCGTGCATCGTGCTCAAAGCGGCGGACGTCGGGGCCACCGGTTACGAGGATCGCGAGACGCTGGACAACGCGGACGACGTGAAGGCCCGGATCGAAGCGATCCGGCTGAAAGCGGGGCCGATGATGAACTTGGGAGATGTGACCGAATTGTCGGTGCCGAAGATCATGCTTGTCGCCCCGCCGCGCCACGGGGGCGCGGTGAGCGTGCGCAGCTTCATCCCCAAGCGCGCCCATGCCTCGATCGGGGTGCTCGGCGCGGTCGGGGTCGCGACCGCATGTTTGATTGCCGGCTCGCCCGCGGCCGCAGTGGCAACGATCCCCGATGGGAAGCGCAAGACGCTGTCGGTCGAGCATCCGACCGGCGAGATGACCTGCGTGCTGGAAGTCGACGCGGATGGCGCGGTGGTGTCCGCCGCATTGCTGCGCACGGCGCGTAAGCTTATGGATGGAGCGGTGTTCGGATGACGCGCAGCAAGACCTGGATCGACAATCCATCCACGCCGCGTTTTGTCCCGCCGCCCGGCGCGGTGGATGCGCATGTCCACGTGTTCGGACCCGAAGCGGACTTCCCGTTCAGTCCCAAGGCCAAATACCATCCCGAGGACGCGACGCCCGAGATGCTGTTTGCACTGCGCGACAGACTGGGCTTTTCCCGCAACGTGATCGTCCAGGCGAGCTGCCACGGCACCGACAATGCGGCGACGCTGGCCGGCATCGCCAAGTCGAACGGTGCAGCGCGAGGAGTGGCGGTGGTCGATCCCGATATCGGCATGGACGAATTGCAGCGGCTCCACGCCGGGGGCATTCGCGGCGTGCGCTTCAACTTCCTGAAGCGACTCGTGGATCATGCCCCCAAGGATAAATTCCTCGAGATCGCAAGGCAGATCGAGCCCCTCGGCTGGCATGTCGTGGTCTATTTCGAGGCGGACCTGCTCGAGGAGCTGATGCCCTTTCTCGAGGCCATCCCTACGATCGTCGTCGTCGATCATCTCGGCCGCCCGGACATCGCGCAGGGTCCGGACGGGCGCGACATCGCGGCGTTCAAGGCACTGCTCGATACGCATCCGCATATCTGGACCAAGGTCTCGGGTGCCGAGCGGCTCTCGATCCACGGGCCGCCATTCGACGATTTCGTGGAGGTTGTCCGACCGATCGTGGAAGCCTTTCCCGACCGTGTCCTGTGGGGGACCGACTGGCCGCATCCCAACATGGAGCACAGGGTTCCCGACGACGGAACGCTGGTCGACGTCATTCCCCGCATCGCGATTACGGAAGAGCTGCAGCGCAAGCTGCTCGTGACGAATCCCGAAAGGCTCTACTGGCGGGCTTGAACCAGCCCGCCGGAGACCACGGCGAATTGCGCTGGAGCCATCGCATTCGACACTAGCGGTCGGACGGACCTGACCTTCAGCGGAGCCAGATGTTTGTGAATCGCTTGGGCCATCTCGAAGAAATGGCAGGGGTGACAGGATTCGAACCCGTGGCCCTCGGTTTTGGAGACCGATGCTCTACCAGCTGAGCTACACCCCTGCAGCAAGCCCGCGCCCCTAAAGGAGCGCATGGCACCTGACAAGACAATGTGTTTGTGCGCGATGCGATGCTAAGCAGGGCGCCATGCATGCGCCCGTTATGCCCGCCCAGCCTGTGCCGCCGGAACTGCTCCTCAGCGCCTATCGCGCGGGAATTTTCCCGATGGCCGATCACCGTGACGATCCGGAGCTGTTCTGGGTGGAGCCGCGCAGCCGCGCGATAATCCCGCTTGAGAGCTTTCGCCCCTCCCGATCGCTGCGCAAGACAATCCGGTGCGACCGGTTCCGGGTCACATGCGATGCGGATTTTCCCGCGATCATCGCCGCCTGCGCCGAGCCGCGCGAGGAACATGCCGAGAGCTGGATCAGCCACCGGATCGAAGCGAGCTATCTGGCGCTCTATCACACAGGGCACGCGCACAGCTTCGAATGCTGGCTCGAGGGCAAACTCGTGGGAGGGCTCTACGGCGTGGCGTTCGACAGGGTGTTCTGCGGCGAGAGCATGTTCTCGCGCGTTCCCGATGCCAGCAAGGTGGCGCTCGCCTGGCTCGTCGCCTGCATGCGCGCCGCTGGATATCGCCTGCTCGACTGCCAGTTCATGACCGATCATCTGCAACGAATGGGCGCGGTGAGCATGCCGCAAAGCGAATATCTCGAACGGTTGAAGGCTGCGCGTGGGACACCGGCCGCCAGCCTGCCAGAGACCTGGCACAGCTACGCTTCGGCTTGTTCGGCCTCGTCGTCGGCTTCGTCGCCGTCTTCCTCGCCGGGGAAGTCCATCGCGCAGTCCTTCACCCAGACATCGTAGATCGGATGCTCGACGACGTTGAGGCTGGGCGAGTTCTTGAACAGCCAGCCGGAGAAGATGCGGCGGAAATCCGCACCCTCGCTGTCCTGCACATGGACCTGCACGAAAGCGCCGGTTTCCTGCGGCATTTCCCACGGTGCCGTGCGCTCGCAGCTCTGCAGGCGGACGATCACCGGGCCGATGCGCCGCGTCTCCCCAGGAGACATCTCGATGTCCTGCGAGACGTTGTTGCGCTTGTTGAGCACGCCCAGCGTGGCGACGCGCTCATCCAGCGGCGTCCCGATGCCGGCCTCCTCGGCCGGGACCGCGGGCGCCGGCCGATTCGCCTGCAGTTCTTCCGGCACTTCGGTTTCGACAGGTCGGGGTTCCGGCGGTTCCTCGCCGCATGCCGTCACGCCAGCGAACAGCAGAAGCGTCAGGACAGCGCGCCGCATCGGCTCAGGCGTCCGGCGACCAGGCTTCGTAATCGCCCGTCGCCGCCGCGCGCTTGCCACCACGCTCCAGCGCACCGGCCGGGCGATAGGCAGTGGCGGTGCCGGTGGCATTGGGTGTGTATTCGGTTTCCCAGATCCGCGGCGGCGGGAGATTGCTTTCCGGCACGTCGTCGAATGCCCCGTGCAGCCAGCCGTGCCATTCGGAAGGGACCCGGCTGGCATCGTTCGCGCCCTCGTAGATGACCCAGCGGCGCTCGCGCTCCGTCCCTTTAGGCTTGGACCGATAATAGGCGTTGCCCTGGGAATCGGTCCCGACCTTTTCGCCCTTGCGCGACGTGTGGAGGAGCGTGCCGATCGTGGCCCCGTCCCACCAGGTGAAGATCTTGCCGAAAATGCTCATGGACCGGGGCCCTAGCCGATTGGTGTCCGGCGTCCAAGCGGGGATAGCAGGCCTACCACTCGACGCTATCCCCGGCCTCGATCCCCAGTTCCGCAGCCCGCCCGCCCGGAATCTCCAAAACATTGACCACTGCCCCGACAGAGGGGACCGATTCGGTCGAATACGGCGTCGTCTTGGCGGCGATGTTGCGGATCCGCCGGTCCGGCCCGATGTAGATGATATCGAGCGGCAGAGGTGTGTTCTTCATCCAGAAGCTGCGCGGCTGTGGAGGCTCGTTCGGGAAGATCATCCCCTCGTTCGGCCCCAGTTCGGTCCGGAACATCAGACCGCGGGCCTGCTCCTCCGCAGTGCGCGCCACCTCGACGCGGAAGCGGTGCACCTCGCTGTCCGTCCGCACCGTCAGGGGGATCACCTGCAAGCCCGAGACCGGATGTGTCGCAGGAGCCTCCTCGACCCTCGGCGCGGCTTCGGCCTGCGTCTGCGGCGAGCAGGCCGTCAAGGCCAAGGCGGCAAGTGCGGCGCACGGGGCGGTCAGTCGAATGGTCATCGGGCGGTGTCCTCGTCGCTTTCGGCCTCGGCGATCCAGTTCGCGAGATCGTCTTCGCCGGGGGATTCGATCACCCGGCGGGCATGGGCGAAATCATGCCCCGCCCGGGCCATCGCGGCAAGCTGCTTGTCGCGGCGCTTGGCGCCGTCCTCTCCGGCAAGTGGCTCGCCAAACGGCCCGAAACGCCTGCGCCGCGCGAGACGAACCGCGGCTTCGCGGGCCTCGCCCTCGCCCGGAGCGGTCCCTTCCCGAATGGTCTCGCCGATCCCGGCGGCACGCAGGCTCTCGCCGATGCGACGGCGTCCGTACCCCCGGGAAGAAAGGTTCGCCGCGCGCGCCTGCGCCCAGCCCTCGTCGTCGACGAAGCCGCGCTCGACGAATTCCGCCACCAGACCGTCGACCTCAGGCGCGTCGTCCCCGATCCAATCCCGTTCGCGCAGCTTGCGCCGGAGATATTGCCCAAGCTTGCCGGAGGTCGTCGCATAGCGGGCGACATAGGCCATCGCGAGGTCTTTCAGAGCCGCCCGGTCGAGCGGCTTGGCCGTGCGCGAATTGCGACGGCGCGAAGGGCGACTATGGTCCATTGGTCATATTCGTGCCACAGTCCTTATCAAATGGGAAAGTTTGCGGGCAATCGCACCACAGATGCGCACTGCCGGAACCAGATGAGGATGCCGCAAGGCGCTGACAAATCACGGGTATTTCCGCTTATATGACCGACGCCGCTCTCACGCCGACGCCGAACTACTGCGATCTGCCGCGCCGCAGATCGGACTTTTCGACCTTCAGCGAGGCGATCGATTACGCCGCGCGAAGCGGAAAGGGACTTAATTTTCACGATATGCGCGGTGAATTGACCTGCGCCTATCCCTACAGCCGCATGCGCGACGACGCCATGACGATGGCGCGCCGGATGGCAGCGCTCGGCATCGTCAAGAACGACCGCGTCGCTCTGGTCGCCGAAACCAGCCCGGAATTCGCCGCCCTGTTCTGCGCCTGCGTCTATGTCGGAGCCTGGCCGGTGCCGCTGCCCCTGCCGACCACCTTCGGCGGTAAGGAGAGCTACATCGACCAGCTGGCGGTTCAGCTCGAAAGCTGCGACCCGAAGATCCTGCTTTATCCCCGCGAGATCGCGGAAATGGCCAAGGCCGCCGCGGACAAGCAGGGTTGCGCGGGCGAGGATTGGGAAAGCTTCGCGGAACGACCGGCCCCCGAATGCGAGCTGCCCACGGCCACACCCGAGGACATCTGCTATCTGCAATATTCCAGCGGCTCGACCCGCTTCCCCACCGGGGTTGCGGTGACCCACAGGGCGCTGCTGCACAATCTCTACGGCCATGCTGCGTCGATGGACATCGGCACGGATGATCGGGTGGTAAGCTGGCTGCCCTGGTATCACGACATGGGACTGGTCGGCTGCTTCCTTTCGGTCATCGCTAACCAGGTCTCGGTCGATTACCTCAAGACCGAGCATTTCGCGCGCCGGCCGCTGGCATGGCTCGATCTCATCAGCCGCAACAAGGGGACGACGCTCTCCTACTCGCCCACTTTCGGCTACGACATCTGCGCGCGCAGGATTTCCAGCCAGAGCCACGTGGCCGAACGGTTCGACCTGTCGCGGTGGCGCACGGCGGGCAATGGCGCGGACATGATCCGGCCCGACGTCATGCAGAATTTCGTCAACGCCTTTGCCCCGGCCGGCTTCCGAGCCAAGGCCTTCACGCCGAGTTACGGCCTCGCCGAAGCCACGCTCGCGGTCACGGTCATGCCCCCGGGAGAAGGTATCCGGGTCGAACTGGTCGAGGAAGAACGGCTTTCGGGCCGCCCGCGCGATCTTTCCAAGCCCGCGCGCTATCGCGCCATCGTCAATTGCGGAAAACCCTTGCCCGGCATGGATGTTGAAATCCGCGGCGAGGACGATGCCCCCAAGTCCGACCGGCAGATCGGCAAGGTCTGGTGTCGCGGCGAAAGCGTGATGCACTCCTATTTCCGCAACGAGGAGGCAACCAAAGACTGCCTCGTCGACGGATGGCTCGATACCGGCGACATGGGCTACATGGCCGAAGGCTATCTGTTCATCGTCGGCCGGGCGAAGGACATGATCATCATCAACGGCAAGAACCACTGGCCGCAGGATATCGAGTGGGCGGTGGAACAGCTCCCGGGGTTCAATCACGGGGATATCGCCGCCTTCTCGATCGAAACCGAGAGCGGGGAGGAAGCACCGGCCGTGCTGGTCCATTGCCGCGTTTCCGATCCCGAGGAACGGGTGCGGTTGCGCGATCAGATCTCGGACAAGGTGCGCTCGATCACGGGCATGAACTGCGTCGTCGAGCTGGTGCCCCCGCGCACTCTGCCACGGACCAGTTCGGGCAAGCTCAGCCGCGCCAAGGCCAAGCGGCTATATCTCTCGGGCGAAATCCAGCCGCTCGATCTCGCCGCCTGATTCCGCACTATCGGAGCGTGTCGTCGGCTAAGGTCGCCCAGCCGGCCTGCATGACCGGTCCGCCGACAATCATCGTTGCTGCCACACCCCGATCGGCCAGCTCCGCTGAGGCGATTTCGCGGGTTTCGGGCGATCCGCCGGTCAGGCTTACCGGCTGATCCCTGCGCTGCGCGGCCCAGGCGACGAGTTCGAGCGCGGCAACTCCCTGCCTCGTCGGTTCGCCGCCCGCGAAAGGTATTTGGGGAAGGGCCATCAGCGGAGGCTCTATGCGCACGGCCCATTCGGGGGAGGCGCGGGCGATGCGGGCCTCCAACGCCCGGTACGCCGCCAGATCGGCTCCGGGAATGCTCGCCTTCACGATCGCGCGGCGGGCATCGCGGTCGATCGTGATGCTGTTCGGTCCGTTGGCGGCGACCACGATCAGCCGTTCCTCGAGCAGGCGCGATTCCTCGTTCAGCGCATTGCGCGAATTTTCCCGTGCAGCGAGCAGCTCCAGCGCCTCGGCCTCCTCGCCGGTTCCGACGAGGAACTGGGTAAGCGAAAGGTCCACCGGGCGCCCCAATTGTTCGGCCAGAGCTCTTTCGCTCGCGTCTTCCGCGCTCTCTCTGACCTTGGGCGTGAGCAGAGTTGCCGAGATCGAAACCGGCTGCGAATCAAGATCGAATTCGACCTGACTCAGTCGCACTTCGGGCCCCGCCTCGGCCACGATGGTCGTGCGGATCAGTCGGGCAGCGTTGCTCTCCCAGACGATCTCGCGGAGCGAAAAGAAAAGCGGCACGGCAAGCGCGATGAAAACCGTGACGATCAACGCGGTCTGCCAGCGTGTCTGTTTGCCCGAGAGCCGCGCGCTGAAGCCGTAGAGCCGCGCCACCATGGTCGAGACCAGCGCGATCGTCACCAAATTGGTGACGTAGAGCAGCAGCGCGCCCGAAAAGACCGTCCAGTTCGCCGTGGCGAGACCGAAGCCGACAACGCCCAGCGGCGGCATCAGCGCAGTGGCGATCGCCACGCCGACGATGGTGCCGGCGCGACCGCGGATCATCGAATAGGCACCCGCCAACGCCGAGAAGACGGCGACCGCCAAGTCGAAGAGGTTCGGCTGGGTTCGCGCCGCGATCTCCGCGGTTACGGTCTGCAAGGGAGAGACGAAGACGATGAGCGCCGTCAGCGCGATGCCCAGCACCGTGCCAGCCACCAGCGCCACCGCCGATCCGCGCAGCCAGGTATAGTCGCCGATCGCGAGCGCGAAGCCCGCGCCGATGATCGGGCCCATCAGCGGCGCGATCAGCATCGCCCCGATCACGACCGCCGGCGAGGAGAGGAGCAGGCCCAGGATCGCGATGCCAGCCGACATGGCCAGCATGAAGAGATACCGCGGGGAGGTATAGGCCTCTTCCCGCCGTTGCCTTATCACCTCTTCCTGGTCGACCGTCTCGAGCACCGCCATGCGCCACCAGCGCCGGTATTTCTCGAGCCTTCCGTCGAGCGCGCGCTCGATCCATCCGCTCGGTGCCGTTCCGTTTCCGTTCGGAGCCACGGCCGTGGTAGCTCCCGCCTTGCCATTCATTATCGCGATCCCATAGACTGACGAGGCTCATAGACCGACGGAACTGGCGACCGAACGAAAGAGACGCGCGAACGATCCGGCGATCCAGCCGTTTTAGTTGCGCAACACACTTGGCGTCGCCATAATGGTGGCAAAGGACGAAACGATGGCCGATACGCTGAACACCCGAACCTCTTCCGCCGCCGCTCCCGTGGCCGTCAAAACCGATGGCGAATTCGAACTGACGCCGCCCGACCCGGTGCCCGACGTCGCGCCGGAAAAGGCCGCCGGCCTTGTCCCGGTCTCGGAAGAGACGAAGTCGAAGCTGCAGAGCAAGGTCGACAGCTTCGTCGACGATCTCGTCAACGAGGATGCCAATTCGCCCGAATTCGGCAAGAAGGTCGACCAGATCACCAATATGGGCCGCAAGGAGATCATGGCTGCGGCGGGCATGTCGAACCGCTTTCTCGATCGGCCGGTCCGCGCGATGGACAAGGACGAGGGTGTCGGTGCCAACCTGTCCGAGCTGCGCCGCGTGGTCGAGGATCTGGATCCCGGCAAGCGCGGCAAGCTTTCGGGGACGCGCAAGATCCTCGGCATCATTCCCTTCGGCAACAAGCTGACCAATTACTTCCGCAGCTATCAGAGCGCGCAGACCCACATCCAGTCGATCCTGTCGAACCTGGCCAGCGGCAAGGACGAACTGATCATGGACAATGCTGCGATCGATGTCGAACGGCAGAAGCTGTGGGAGGCGATGGGGAATCTCGAACAGATGATCCACATCTCCAAGGCGCTCGACGAGAAGCTGGAGGAAAAGGCGGCCGATCTCGACGCCACCGATCCGGCCAAGGCCAAGGCGATCCGCGAGACCGCGCTGTTCTACGTCCGCCAGCGCACACAGGACCTGCTGACCCAGATGGCGGTAAGCGTGCAGGGCTATCTCGCGCTCGACCTGGTCAAGAAGAACAATGTCGAGCTGGTCAAGGGTGTCGACCGGGCGAGCACCACGACGGTCGGCGCGCTGCGGACCGCCGTGACCGTGGCCGAGGCAATGACCAACCAGCGCCTCGTGCTCGGGCAGATCACTGCGCTCAACGAGACCACCGCCGGTATCATCGACAGCACCAGCACGATGCTGCGCGAGCAGACCGGCAAGATCCACGAACAGGCCGCGGCTTCCACCATTCCGCTCGAAACGCTGCAGCGGGCCTTCCAGAACATCTACGACACGATGGACGAGGTCGACGCCTTCAAGCTGCGCGCGCTCGACAGCATGAAGCAGACCGTCACGCTGCTCTCGAGCGAGGTCGAAAAGTCGAAGGGATACATCGCCCGCGCCGAAGGCCAGAACCAGGCGCAGCGGCAGGTGGCGGATTCCGGCCTGCTGAGCCTGGAGGGCTGACTTGGCCGATCTGACGCCCCAATCGAACCGGCTCATCGAGGAAGCCCGGCGGCTGCGCGACGACAATCGCGATGGGGGTAGGCACCGCCGCGTCAGATCGATCGGCAAGGGGTCAGCCAGCGCTAGACGAAAGAATTTGACGAAGCGGTTGGGGTTTTTCGTCGGCGCAGTATTCCTGATCCTGGTCGGCGCTTCGGTTGCCGGATTGATCCTCGACGGGATCGGCTTCGCCGGGGTGATGGCGGTGGCTCTTGCCGTGGTGGTGGCCGCGTTCGTGTTCACGAACTTTCCGAAGGTTAAGGTCCCCAGCCGGACCGACATCAACAAGGGCAACGTGCAGCAGATGGTCGGTCGCACCGAATTGTGGCTCGAGGCGCAGCGCCCCGCCCTGCCCCCGCCGGCCGCGCGGATCGTGGAGGACATGGGCGTACAGCTCGATGCGCTCGGCCTCCAGCTCCAGGGGGTAGACCAGAACCACCCCAAGGCGCGCGAAGTGCGCAGCCTGGTCGGGGAGCAGCTGCCCGAGATGATCGACAGCTATCGCCGCATCCCGGCGCATCTGCGTACCGAGAAGCGCGCCGGCGCGACGCCCGACGAACAGCTCACCGACAGCCTCGGGAAGATCAGCGGCGAGATCGATTCGATCACCCGCCAGCTGGCCGAAGGATCGCTCGACGATCTGGCGATCAAGCATCGCTATCTCGACTACAAGTTCGGCGAGGGGGCGGCGGCTCCGACCGCCCTGGAGGACAAGACCTGATGCGAGTTCCGATCGCCCACGATTTGCCCAAGGAGGAGGTCCGCCGTCGGCTCCGCGAGCGCAGCCACGAGATCGCCGATTTCGTTCCCGGCGGGATGGCGAAGGTGACCACGGGCTGGCCGGACCAAGACCATATGACGCTGGGCGTGCGCGCGATGGGTCAGGGCATCGACGGGCAGGTCATCATCGAGGAACGGCAGGTGATCTTCGAGGTCAACCTGCCCCCGGCCCTCTCCTTCGCCGAGCCGATGGTCGCCGGCGCGATCCGGGACCAGGGCCAGAAACTGCTCGAACAGAAATAGGCCCGCACGAGCCGCCACGTGTCACAGGGCTCGTATCCCCGCCGGGGAACCAGGCGAGCGTAAGGGGGTTGTTTTCCGACAGGCAGAACCGCCTCGATCCGAGGGAGGCCCGAGCTATGCACAGCCGATCGCGGCAGCATGGCTCCCGGGCAGAATTTGAGGGAACAGCACACAATGGCGAGGGATGGGGCCCGAACGCTCAGGGACGCGTTGAAGCGATCGACCCGATCGGTGCATGACGCTCTCGACCGCAAAATGGGAGCCGACGGCGCGGCGGACGGTAGGGCCTATGCCGACTTCCTTGCCGTCCAGTACAGCGCGCGACTGCCATTGGAAGACTGGATCGCAGGAAATTGCCCGCCCGATCTTGAGCCTCCAGCGCAGTCCCCCCTGATCGCGGACGATTTGTCAGCGCTCGGTCGCGACCTGCCCCCACCGGTCCCCCTTGCGCCTCTGGACGGCGCCGACTGGCGCGGGATCGCCTGGGCGCTCGGTGGCTCGTCGCTCGGGAACCGCGCGATGCTGGTCCGCCGTCGCAAGCTCGCCGCCAGCGGTCCGGACCGGTTTCTGTCCGATCCGGCGATGCCCCGCTATTTCCGCCGGCTGCTGCCGATTTTGGAACGTCCGGTTCCCAGCAGCCAGGAGGAGGCTGCCGTGGCTGCCGCGCTGCGCGTTTTCGACGCCTTCGAGACGGCTTTGAAAAATCAGGCCGCGAGGCTCGCGGCATGAATCTCGAACGTCGGGTCGATCTTACCAATTGCGACCGCGAGCCGATCCACGAGCTCGGCCATATCCAGGATTTCGGCGCGCTGATCGCCATCACCAGCGACTGGCTGGTGGCGCATCGTTCCGCGAATTTCGCTGCAATTGCCGGGCTCGACGAGAATCCCGAACCGGGCAGCGCCCTGGAATCCCTGTTTCTACCCGAAGCGGCCAATACGATCCGGCAAACGGCTGCGCTGCTGGTCGAGAAGGACGATGTCGAACGGGTGTTCGATCTCGCCTTGTTCGGTACCGAACACCGCTTCGATTGTGCGCTGCACGCCAGCGGACATTACACCATCCTGGAAATCGAGCCGCATCGCGACGATTTCCGCGGAGGACAATTGCGAATGCTCCAACCGGTCATGCGCAAGCTCGACGACGTCGGCGACCTCGTGGCCCAGGGCCAGGTCGCAGCGGAGGAACTGCGCAAGATCCTCGGCTTCGACCGGGTCATGCTCTACCGCTTCCAGAGCGACGGCAGTGGCGACGTGGTGGCCGAAGCCAAGGCGGAGGAGCTCGAATCCTTCCTCCACCTGCGCTATCCGCACACGGACATTCCCAGGCAGGCCCGCGCGCTCTATGTGCGCAACCGCTTCCGCATCATCGCCGATGTCGATGCCGAGCCGGTCCCGATCGAACCCGGCGCCTCGATGGACGGGGAGCCGATCGACCTCAGCATGAGCACGCTGCGCGCCGTCTCGCCGATCCATATCGAATATCTGCGCAACATGGGCGTCGGCGCCTCGCTCTCGATCTCGATCATCGTCGATGGGAAGCTGTGGGGGCTGTTCGCCTGTCACCACTATTCGGCCAAGACCCTGTCCTATCCGCTGCGCACCGGGGCCGAGCTGTTTTCCGCGCTGTTCTCTCTGGTCGTCGAACGCACGCTCAACCAGACCCAATCGAACTTCCAGCGCATCGGCCAGGATCTCCACGACAAGTTGATGCGCGCGGTGGTGGGGGGCCAGTCGCTGGTCGAGAGCCTGCCGGAACTGCGGCCGATCATCCAGCGCGCGATCCCCCACGACGGAGCGAGCGTCTTCGTCGACGGGGTTTATCAGGCTCGCGGCTCGGCTCCGAGCGAGGAGGAGTTCCGGGCGCTGGTCCCGATGCTCAACGCCGCGGCTTCGAGCCGGGTCATCGCGACCGACCGCCTCTCCGAGAAGTTTCCGCAAAGCGCGGCCTTTCCCGTGACCGCGGCGGGCGCGATGATCATCCCCATTTCCCGCAGCCCGCGCGACTATTTCATCCTCTGGCGGCGCGAACTCAGGCACATGGTGACCTGGGCCGGCAACCCTTCGAAGCCGGTCGAGACGGGCCCGCACGGCGACCGGCTTACGCCCCGCAAGAGCTTCGAGGCGTGGCAACAGTCGGTCGAGGGGCGCAGCGCCGAATGGACCGACATCGAGCTGCGCCTGGCCGAGGGCCTGAGGGTCACGCTTCTCGAAGTGATCCTGCGCATCACCGACGAGGCGGTGCAGGAGCGCGCCCGCGCCCAGCAGCAGCAGGAATTGCTGATCGCCGAGCTCAACCACCGGGTGCGCAACATCCTCAACCTCATTCGCGGCCTGATCAACCAGTCGCGGCACGAGGCGATCGATATCGAGGAATTCACCAGGCTGATCGGCGGGCGGATCGCGGCTCTGGCCAATGCCCACGACAACATCACCCGCGAGAACTGGTCGAACGCATCGCTGAGCGACCTCATCGATTCCGAGGCGGATGCCTATCTTTCCGGCAAGCGCGAGCGGCTCGTCCTCCAAGGCGACGAAGCCCTGGTATCCCCGGAGGCCTATACGGTGCTGGCGCTCGTGCTTCACGAGATGATCACCAATTCGGCCAAATACGGCGCTCTGTGCGACCAGTCGGGATCGCTGACGATAGACGTTGCCTGCGACGAGGCGGGCATGACCATCGAATGGCGCGAGCGCGGCGGCCCGCCGGTGAAGCCGCCCGAACGGCGCGGCTTCGGCAGCACCATCATCGAGAAATCGATCCCCTACGAACTGAACGGCGAGGCCAAGCTGGAATACAAGCTCTCGGGCGTGGAAGCCCGCTTCTGGATTCCCGGCCGATACGTCGTTTGCGCCGACATCGATCACGCCGACCGCCGCAGAGCCAAGCGCGAGACCGAGAAATCGGAGTTCGCCACCGCGGGTGCGCCGGAATGCGTGTTGGTCGTCGAGGACAGCATGATCATCGCCATGGATACGGAGGAATGCCTCCGTCAGCTCGGTGTGAAGGAGGTGATCGTCGACGGCTCCGTTTCCTCAGCTCTAGAGAGCTTGAAGAAAAATCGGATCGACCTCGCCGTGGTCGACTACAATCTCGGTTCGGAATCGAGCGAACGGGTCGCGGCTGAACTGGTCGCGCTCGGTGTCCCCTTCTGGCTCGCCACGGGCTACGGCGAAATGGAGGAAAAGCTCGAAGAGATCGGTGCGCAAGGGCTGCTGGTCAAACCCTACGGCAAGGAAGAACTCGGCAACATTCTGAAAGAGAACAAATCCGGCAGCGGGGACTAACCGCCCGCCATCGAAGCGATCAGCGTCTTCGCTCCGGCCCGGAAGGATACCGCTTCCAGTGCAGGCGCTACCCCGCACTCGCCCGCAGCGATCGCTTCGCCTTCGATGGCGATAATGCCGGACAACGGCAGGATCGCAACCGTACCGGCGTGGCGCGAAGCCATCTCCTCGCCGGGCGCGCCGAGGCACAGATCGAGGCGAAAGAAGGGTCCTTCGACCAAGGCGATGCTCCGATGGCCGACCCCCTTGCGTCGCCGATCGTCCGCGTAGACCTCGCTCTTGGCTACGGCCATGGCCTGGTCGAGATGCAGTTCGCGCGGACGGCCATAGTCGTAGAGCCGGTAGGTGATGTCGGTGTTCTGTTGCACTTCCACCAGGGTCAGGCCCGGTCCTATGGCGTGGACCGTCCCGGCCGGCAGATAGAAGAAATCGCCGGCCTGCACCCGATGCCATTGGAGAAGCTCTTCGATGGAACCGTCGCGGGCGGCAGCGCGCATCTCTTCTGCAGAGACCGCGCGACGAAAGCCGATCGCCAGCCGCGCATCCGCATCGGCATCCAGAACCAGCCAGCATTCTTCCTTGCCCGGCTGACCCGGACCGGCCTGCCCTTCCCCGGGATGAACCTGGACGGAGAGCTTTTCGCTGGTGAAGAGGTATTTGATCAGCAGCCCGTCGAGCATGGCCGGCGGCTCGAACCAGATTTCTCCGACCGGCTTGCTATAGGTACGCTCGAACGGCGCGGGCAATTCGCACCGCCCCCAGACCTTCTCGACCGTCCGGGTGGCGAGCTTCATTGTGCAAGCGCGCCGGGGAGCTTGCCGACCGACTGGGCCGCAGCCCGCGACATCACCAACACCTCGTCGCCATCGATCACCACGATCGCGTCCTCGATCCCGACGACCGATACGCGTGGGCCATCGCTGTCGACCATGACGTTGCGACATTCGACGGCGTCGACCGGGCCGGCGAGGCGATTGCCTTCGGGATCGGCCGGACGGGCTGCCATCAGGGCATCCCAGTTGCCGATGTCCGACCAGCCCATGTCGGCGGACACGACCGCCGCACATTCGGTATTCTCCATCAGGGCATAATCGATCGATTCGCCGACGATCCGAGTGAACGGCGGGGCGGCGGGCATGATCTTCGCGTCGCTTTCCTGGGCCTGTTGGATCGACTCGCCGATCAAATCCGCCATCTCGGGTCGATGCCGGTGAAGCTCCTCCAGCAGCGCCCCCGCGCGGAAGGCGAAGATGCCGCCGTTCCAGACGTAATCTCGGGTCTGCAAGAGCCTCTCCGCGGTTTCCCGGTCGGGCTTTTCGACGAAGCGGGCGATGCGGTGCCCCCCGCGCAGGGCCTCGCCCCGGCGGATATAGCCGTAGCCCGTCTCGGGGTTGGAGGGTTCGATCCCGAAGGCGACCATGTAGCCTTCGCGGGCCAGGGCGGCCGCACCCTTGGCCCCGGCGACGAAGGCATCGCGATATTCGATGTAGTGGTCGCTGGGACAGACCAGCATGATGGCATCCGCAGGCAGAGAGGCGGCTGCAAGCGCAATCGCCGGCGCCGTGTTTTTCGCCGTGGGTTCGACCAGGACGCGCAGACCCTCGACCTGCGAAGCCTGCTCTTCGATCAGCCGGACGTGACCCTCGCCGGCGACGATCAGGGGCGGCGCGAAGACGCTTCGATCGGATACCCGGTCCAGGCTTTGCTGGAACAGGGTCCGTTCTCCCAAGAGCGGGAGAAAGGGCTTTGGCCGGTCCCTGCGGCTGCGCGGCCAGAGCCGCGTTCCGCTACCCCCACAAAGGATGACCGGGACAATCCGCCCCTTGGGATCGAAACCGCTCATCGTGCAATGCCTATCACGCCGCGATTACGAAATCATCTCGCTTTGAAATCCACCCTGTAACCGTAGGGCGCCTCGACCGGCGTACCGTCCGCGCGCGTGGCGGGGTTGAAGCGAATCCGTTCGACGACGAGGGGGCAGACCATGGCCGTGGTCTGCGGATCGACCGAGCTGCGCAGCACCGAGCAATCGCGCGCGCGCCCTTCGGCAGTTACCGTGAAGGCGACGGTCACCGACTTGCCGAACCGGGTCTGCCGTCCGCCCGGAGGAACCGGAAAATCGGAGGCGGTGTCGAGCTCGCCCGATCGGACGGTGGGCCGTCGGGCGATACCGCCCCCCTGCCCGCTGCCGCCCCGCCCGCTGCCGGTACCCGCTCCGCTGCCGGCGGCACCGGTCCCCGCCCCGCTTTCTCGCGCGCCCGAAGCGGGGGCCTCGCCTGTCGAGGATGCGCGGGGGAGCGGGCTTGGACTCTGGATCGGCTGCCGTGGGCTCGGTGCGACGACCGGTTCGGCGATCGCGATTTCGCCCGGATTGCCCTCAGCCCCGGCGTCCGGCTCCGGAAGAGGCTCCGGTGGATCGTCCGGAGCAGTGATATTCACGGTGAAAGCCGAGACGACGGACCGCTCGACCGACTGCACCGCGCCCGGGGCGAGAGCTCGGATCAGGCCATAGAAAAGCCCGATATGGATGATCGCTATCAACGCGATAACCCAAGGGTTGGGCTTGCGCTTCGTCGTCGAGAAGTTGGGCTCGCGGTCCGGCAATCGCGTCAAAAACTCCGCTTTCGATCCATCGGTTCGGGGCTCGCTTACGCTCCCTCCGGCTTTGCGATCTAGGCTGCAGCCATGCCGAGCCGCAGCGAATTTGCCAAGTTACCCGTCCTGAACGAGCGCACAGGTCGGATCGTTGCTGCTCTGGCAGGAACGATACTTCCCGCAATCGCAGCGTATGTCGGCCTCGAAACGATCGAGATTGGAAGCGGTGCCGCACTTCCGCTCGCAGCGACAGTATCCGTCACTGCCTGCGCTTATGCCGTTCCGATCGGAGCGCTGCTGATCTGGCACCGGGGAACGATGGCGAACCGGGACGAGAGTGCGCGACAACGGGAAGCGGAGCTTTCGCGACTCCGGCGTCGGCTCGCACGGACCAAGCGGCATAGCTTGCGTACCGCCCGGGCCCGGTGGCGATATCTGGCCTCCATGAGCGACGAGATACGGGTGCCGATGAACGGGATGCTCGGTTTTGCCGGGATTCTCCAGAAGTGCGAGCTCGCTCCGGAGCCGGCGCGGTATGCGGACATCATCGCCCATTCGGGCCGGGCGATGATGGCGATCCTCGACGACATGCTCGACCTCGCCAAGATCGAGGCGGGCGAGGTCGCGATCGAGCACCGTTCCTGCGATGTTGCCCGGTTGGTGGAGGAATGTGCGGGAAATCACCGGATGGCGATCGAAGAGGGAGGGCGGACGCTCGAAGTCGTCCTTGATCGGAACACGCCGCGCGTGACGGCGACCGACCCGATCCGCCTGCGTCGGATACTCGGCCATCTCCTTTCGCATGCCGCGCAAGCCGGACGGGAAGGAGGGGTGACGGTTGCCCTGGCTCACGAAGAAAATGCCTTGGTGATCGAAGTCGGCGGCGGCGACCTCTCGAACGCGAGGCAATTCCCGATCGCGATTTCGAAGGAATTGGCCCGAAAGATTGGCGGCTCGCTCACCACCCGAACTTCGCGGCAAGACAGTTCGCGAGCAGTGCTGCGCCTGCCCCATCGGAATACGGTTCCGGTCGGGCCGGTGGAACGACGTGGACATCTGGTCGAGGAACACCTGCGCTTTCCCGGCACCGGACGTCTCCTTCTTGTCGAAAATTACGACGCCACCCGCAGGCTGATCCAGGACATGCTCGGCACCTTCGATCTCATGGTGGAAACCGCAACCGACGGTGACGCGGCCGTGGACAGGGTGCTGGATGCAGAGCACGGCGACCGCCCCTACGACCTTGTGCTGATGGCGCTGCGGTTGCCGGGATGCGACGGTTTCGAAGCGGCTCGGGCGCTGAGGCTGGCCGGCCTCACGGGCGAGCACCTGCCGATCATCGCGCTGACGGCCGATGTGCTGGCCGACGATACGGCAGCCATGCGGGCGGCCGGCATGCAGGGCCATTTGACCAGGCCGATCAATTTCGACGACTTGCGCGCGGTGCTCCGGCGCTGGTTGCCGTACCGGATCGTTGGCGAGGATGGCCCCCGGGCATCCCGAACGGCAAGTGTCGAGACCCGTTGGCGTGAGCGCCGCGAACAAGCCTTCGCGGCCGCACGAGAGGCGCTCGGCGCAGAACGATTGGCGCCCGAACGGGCGCGGGAGATAACCGCGCTGATGCACAAGGTCGCGGGCAGCGCTGCGCTGTTCGGCGAAAGCGAATTGGGCCGCAATGCCGCCGTCCTCGAGCATGCCCTGCTTGCCGACGCGGGCACCGAGGCCAGAAGGCGCGCGGCGAAGGCGTTGCTGTCCGCCACGTGATCCCCAAACGAAAACGGCGACCCCGAAGGGCCGCCGCGATCGTCGTATTCAGGAGCGTCGATCAGAAATCGTAGCTGATCCCGACCTTGAGACGCCACACCGAAGAACTGGTGTTGATGTCGTTGTCGTCCTCGAACTGGGCGGCGCCGTTGAAGCCGGAGATGATGTAGCGGCCCTGGGCATCGACCCCCGAGATGGAAGCGATATCCTGCAGACCCGCGAAGTTGCGGCGACGCTGCACGTTCCAATCATCGTCGAGGAAGTTCAGGAAGTTGTCCATCGTCGCGTAGAGCCGAAGCCGGTCGTTGCGCCCGAAGAACCGGCCCGGACCGGGAATCTCCTGCGAGAAGGAGAGGTCCATGTCGTAATACCAGTCATTCGAGCAGGTGTTGCGATCGATCGACCGGCCCGCGAAGTCGCTCGCGCAGTCGAGGCCCGCGGCAAACGCCGCCAGCTGGTCGACGGCGTCGAGGTTGGACGTCGGCGAGATGTTCGGATCGGTGCGGCCCGTCGGAATATAGACCAGCGCGTTGTCGTTGCCCGATGCCGAATCGTTGAACACGGCACCCCCGGCGAAGGTCAGGCTGTAGGGCCGTCCCGAACGGGCGATGAAAGTCAACGCGAACCGGGTGGCCAGATCCGAGAAGAATTCTTCGCGGAATGCCAGACGGGTAGAGAAATTGTGCTTGCTCGAGAAGAAGCTGCGCGAGGCATCCGGGTTCTGACGGTCGAAGGCCGCGGTCAGATCGTAGTTCGATCCGGCCGTGGAATTGTACATGTTCCGGCGGTCCTGGGTATCCGTATAGGCATAGCCGAGGTTGAAATCGACGCCGCCGCCCTGGCTGAACAGTCCCCCGTCGAACGATTTCGACAGGATCGCGGACGCGACGTGCCCATCGTAGCTGCCGGCATTGGTCAGCTGCAGCTCGTCGTCGCGGCTCGTGTTGAAGCAAGGCGCGCTGACGTTCTGGTAGACCGGACCGGGGTTCAGATCGACCAACTGGGCGCTACACCCGGCAACCGTCGGATCGATGGCCCGATAGATCGGCCGACCATCGATGGTGAAACCGTTCAGACCCAGAGCCGGGTTCACCGTCTGCGAAAGGTCGACGATCGTCAGCGGATCGCGATAATGGCTGTAGATGTAATCGAGATTGAGGTTCCAACCGCTGAAGAAGCCGCTCGGCGCAAAGTCCATGTCCGTCACGAGCCCGATGTTCGCACGAATGACCGAAGGCTGCTTGATGTCGGGACTGATCGACTGCGTGTCGCCGAGACCGCGGGCGGCCTGGGCCGAGGCGGATTGCTGGAAGCAGGTCGGAACGCCGGTGAACTGCCCGTTCTGCACCACGTCGATGCGGCCGGTGCCGCAGGCGGCATCCTGGGTCGTTCCCTGCGCGAATCCGCGTCCGTCGTTCTGGAAGGCATTGCCGAACCAGACGAGCGGGTCGCCGCCCGAGAAGATGCCCACGCCGCCGCGCACGTTCATGCGCGAGAACACGGCGAAGTCGTCAACGTCGTAGGACAGGGCCAGACGCGGCATGATGATCGGATCGAGCGTGCTGAATCCGGCAGTGTTCGGAAAACCGTAACGGGCCGCGAACTGCGGATTGTAGCTGGGGTTGCCGCCGTCATACCAATCGACCCGCAATCCGAGCACCGCGCTCAGCCGATCGGTCATCTGCCAGTCGTCCTGCACGAACACCGAATAGATGTCGCGCGTGAACTGAGCTGCGGCGTCGGTCACGTTGCCCGTGGCGGAGAAGTTTCCGAAGGCACCCTCGGTCGAGCCACTGACCACGTTGTTGGGACGGGTATCGGTCTGGTTGTTGCCGGTACCCGGCGACAGCAGGCCTTCGCGCAGATCGTCGATATTACGGAAGACAAGCGTGCCGGTGGCGTTCTGCACGAACAGGTTGAACAGGTCGGCATGGTTGAGTTCCGCGCCGATCTTGATCGTGTGCGCACCCGCGTTGAAGTTCGCGACGAAACGATACTGGTCGATCTTGGTCTGCAGATCGTTGGCGGAACGCGAGTTGCCGGGGCCGGCGAGCACCGTGCCGTCGATGCCGGTCGGGTTGTCGATGCCGACGATGATGCGCGGGATCGGGTTGGCCGACTGGGCTTCGCCGCCACCGATCGGATCCTGGAGATCCTGCACCTCGGAGCGAGAGTAACGCAGCTCGGTCGAGAAGTCGTCGCTCCACTGCGAGTAGAGGCGACCGGAATAATAGTTCGATTCCGTGCCGCTGGTGAGGAAGGTGTTGCGACCCACCGCCTGCGGCGAGGTGCCGGTGAACAGATCGTCAGGACGCACCGTGCCCTCTTCGAGCCGCTGGTAGGTCGTTTCCAGACGGTGGTCGTCGTTGATCTGCCAGTCGAGACGCGCGAAGTAGCGGTCGTTCTCGAACGGGCGGCTGAAGACCAGCGGGCCGGTCTCGATCCCGTAAACCGAACTCAGGACATCCGAGATCGCGTTGAACTGATCGACGGTGATGCCGGTCTGTTCGTTGGCGAAGCCGGCACCGACGGGACCGTCGTCCTGCGCCTGGCCCGCTTCCTGATGCTCGTAAGCACCGAAGAAGAACAGACGATCGCGGATGATCGGTCCGCCGAGATAGACGCCATAGCGCTTTTCTTCCTCGATCGGGGCCACGGGGCGCCCGGCGACGGTATCGCCACGCAGGCCGTTGTCCGAATATTCGAAGAAGCCGCCGAAGGTGTATTCGTTGGTGCCGGACTTGGTGACGACGTTGATCGCGCAGCCGGTGAAATTGCCGTAATCCACGTCGAACGGCGCGAACTGCACCTGGCTTTCACGCACCGCATCATAGGGCACGGGGGTCGAGGACCGCGAGGAGAAGCCGGTATCGTTCAAGCCGTACACGTCGCCCTGGCTGATGCCGTCGACGGTGAAGGCGTTGCCGCGATCGTTGCCGCCGAGGCAGCTGATACGATCCTGGCCCGAGCCGCCATCGTCACGGTCGAGGCTGACGCGGGGGTCGAGGCGGATAACATCGCGAATGTCGCGATTGAAGGTGGGTGCGGTTTCGAGGACCTCGGCCGAGAAGCTCGAGCCCGGACCCACGGCAAGCTGGGTTGCCTGGACGCGGGCCGCGGTCACGACGATCACGCCCGAACCGCTCGCGAGATTGAAGGTGAGCGAAGTGGGGCCCTGCAGGCTGGTGTTGACGTCGCTGACGGTCTGTCCTTCGAAGCCGCTGGCTTCCGCACTGACGGTGTAGGGCCCGCCCGTGGTGAGGTTCCCGGCGGAGAAAGTGCCTCCGGCCCCGGTCGTCACGTCGCGCGCCGCGCCGGTGCGGGTGTCGGTGATGACCACCGTCGCGCCTTCGATGGGCGTGCCGGTGTCGTCGAGGACGGTGCCTTGGATCGAAGTCGTGATCTGCTGCGCGAAAGCCGAGGTCGGTACGACGGCAGCAGCGGCGGCAAGGCTGACGGTGGAAGCAGCCAGGAGATATTTCAGTTTCATCGAGGAAGGCCCCTAGTTTTCTCGCGAGAAGGTCGAGCTGGAATTGGTTTGCCGAACCCGGCGTGTTGCGGGTGCGAAGGCCCCAAAGACCGCGAAGGTTACAGCGTCAAGACATGGGGCTGCGAAGCCTTCGCGCCCGCTTGTCCTTCGTTTCACAAAGCTCGGGATTCCGAGGGTTTGCGGCCGTTGCAATTCAGTCACACAAATGCAGAAACTGAACTTCGCGGTCTCGACAGGGAACCAAGGGGCCGAATCGCTACGACCTAGGCGAGGTTGATCTCGCGCAGCCGCTGGAGAAGAAAATCGTGGCTCGAGATCGGTGCCGGGTGATCCTCGGGATGCGCCGGGTCGATGCACGATGGCAGCGTCTCGATGACATAATCGGGGCGGAAATGGAGGAAGAACGGCATGGAATAGCGGGCCCGGTAAGCCGCCTCCCCCTTGGGATTGACCACGCGGTGCTTGGTCGAGCGCAGCCGGCCGTTGGTCAGCCGTTCGAGCATGTCGCCGATGTTGATCACCAGCGCACCTTCCGGCGGGGCCACGGCCTTCCACTCGCCGTCGGTCGTCAGCAGCTCCAACCCGGCCTCCTCGGCTCCGAGAAGCAGGGTGATGGTGTTGATGTCGCCGTGCGCCGCCGCGCGGATCGCGCCCTCGGCCTCCTCGCCTTCGAGCGGCGGATAGCGCAGCAGGCGCATCACCGAATTGCCGTCCTCTACCGTCGCGGCGAAGAAGTCGCGCGGCAGGCCGAGATGGATGGCGATAGCCTCGAGCACGCGCAGTCCGGCCGTCTCGAACGCGGCGTAGAGTTCGGTGAAGGTCTCACCGAAGCCCTCGACCTCGTCCGGCCAGACATTGGGAGCCATGAATTCGGCGAGCGCGTGGCCTTCGGGCAATTCGCGCCCGACGTGCCAAAATTCCTTGAGATCGTGGACCTTCGCGTCCTTGGCCTTTTCCGTGCCGAAGGGGGTGTAGCCCCTCGCGCCGCCGCCACCCTCGAGCTTGTAACGGCGTTTGGCATCGTCCGGCAGGGCGAAGAATTCGCGCGACAGCGCTTCCGCCCGGTCGATCAGTACCTGCGGAATGCCGTGGTCGCGGATGATGGCGAAGCCGAATTCCTCGAAACTGCGGCCGAGTTCGTCGGCGACGTCCTCGAGCGGGCGGGCGATGGATACGGAAGCGATGTCGGACATGGGCAGGCGCTCAATAGGGGAGGAACAGGCCGGCCAGCGCGGCGCTCATCAGATTCGCCAGCGAACCCGCCGCCAGCGCCCGCAGGCCGAGCCGCGCAATAACCGGCCGCTGGTTCGGTGCCAAGCCGCCCGTGACCGCCATCTGGATCGCGATCGATGAAAAATTGGCGAAACCGCACAGCGCGAAAGTGACGATCGCCTGGCTGCGCGCAGACAGCGTTCCGGTATCGAGCGCGCCGAGTTCGATGAAGGCGACGAATTCGTTGAGCACGATCTTGGTGCCGAACAGCCCCCCGGCGATCTGGGCCTGGTTCCATTCGGGAATGCCGATTAGGAACATGACCGGCGCGAAGACCCAGCCGAGCACCATCTGGAAACTGAGTTCCGCATAGCCGAACCACCCCCCGATCACGCCGAGCAGTCCATTGGCGAGCGCCACCAGGGCGACGAAGGCAAGCACCATCGCGCCGACGGCGACCGCCAGCTTGACGCCGGTCTGCGCGCCCTGCGCCGCCGCCTCGATGACATTGGCGGGCCGGTGACCGTCCTCGAAGGTCTCGGCGACCTCGACTTCGTGCGCCTTGTCGCCTTCGGTGATGGCGGCGGGTCCGTCGCCGCTGATCCGGGTTGCGGGCAGGCTCAGCTCGCCCTCCGCCTCGGGCGAGGGTTCGCCATCGTCGGGCATGATGATCTTGGCCATCAATATGCCGCCGGGGGCAGACATGAAGGCGGCGGCGAGCAGAAACGGCAGATATTGCTCCCCCAGCAGCCCGGCATAGGCGGCGAGGATCGTGCCGGCGACCCCGGCCATGCCCACCGTCATCAGCGTGAACAGGCGGCTCGGCGCCAGAGCGGCGAGATAGGGGCGCACGACCAGCGGGCTTTCCGACTGGCCGACGAAGATGTTCGCCGCCGCGCCCAGGCTCTCGACCTTGGAAATGCCGGTCACCCAGCCGATCGCCCCGCCGACCCAGCGCACGATCCGCTGCATGATGCCGAGGTGGTAGAGGATCGAGACCAAAGCGGCGAAGAAGATGATCACCGGCAGCGCGGCGAGCGCGAAGGTGTTCGACAGCGGGTTGTTTTCCGGATTGCCGAACAGGAAGGCGGTGCCCTGATCGGCATAGGACAGCAGCGCCGCAACCCCGTTCGCCATCGACTGGATCACCAACCGCCCGCCGCTCGTCGCGAGCACCAGGAAGGCCATCAGCGCCTGTAGGGCGAAGGCCGCAGCGACGACGCGCGGACGGATGCGGCGTCTGCCGGTGGACAGCAGAAAGGCGATGAGCAGGATCGCGACGATCCCGACCAGGCTCATGACGATTGGCGGCATTCCTGCTATTCCCGACCCCGGAAGACAGCCGCCCTATTCCGTTTTCGCGGCGGTCGAGTCAATTCACCGTCATCCACAGGGTTTGCTTTCCTTTTCGCAGGGACGGTCATAATTCGCGAACGAACATGACCGACAATGCCGACATGACATCCCCAATGCGCGCCGCCGCCATGCAGCGCGGCCTGTTCGTCTATATCCTGCTCTACGGCGGGATGACCGTGCTAGCGGGGGTTCTCGCATTCAAGCAGGTCCAGCTGTGGCCCACCGACCTGGCGGTGGAATCGGGGATCTTTGCGTTCCTGCTACTGGTGGCGATCTCCAGCACCATCGCCCAGCTTTATGGCGAGAAGATCGCGACCCGGCTGGTATGGTGGGGGTTCCTGCCGCTGGCGGTTTCGGCAACGCTGATATTCCTGGTCCTCGCGCTCCCGGCCTCCCCCGAGATGAGCGAATTTCGCGCCGGCGACCTCGCCGCGTTCGAGACCGTGCTTTCGCAAACCCCTCGGATCATGGCGGCGGGACCGGTCGCCTATCTCGTCTCGCTGCTGCTCAACGTCTGGATCTTCTCTCGCCTGCGCGGGGCGGGCGAGACGAACACCTTCGGCCTGATGGCACGCGGGGCGATCGCGAGTGCGCTGAGCCAGGCGATCGATTCGGTGATCTTCATCACCCTTGCCTTCTATGGCGAGTTCGACATCGGCAATCTGCTCGTCGGACAGGTCATCGCCAAGGTTGCGCTCAGCATCGTGCTCATTCCGTTTCTCATCACCGGCGGCGTGGCCTTGGCCCGGTGGCTGGACGAGAGGCCAGCCTGAGTCTTCAGACCGAGCGGACGCCGTCGAGCACCCGGTCTTCCGCCTTGCCCCCGTGCAGCACCGAAACGTCGCCGGTGGTTTCCAGCACCACCGCGTAGGCATCGTCGAGCGACAGGCAGTTTGCTTCGCGCATCTTGGCGATGACGTCGCTCTTGGCGACGCGGGTCTTGTCGAGCGCCGCTTCGCAGAACTTGCCGTCCTTGAAGAGGAAGACAGGCTCGTTCTGCATGATCGTTTCCGCCACGTCCGAATCCTTGCGAAGGCGCGAGGAAGCCCACTGGACGAAGAACAGCGCCGCCATCGCCGCCGTGGCCTGGCCGAACGGCTCCCACCGGCTCGCCTGTGCCGCGCCGGCCAGCAGAGAGCCCAGGGCGATGGTCATGACGAAGTCGAAGTTGGTCATCTTCGAGAGCGAACGCAGCCCGTTCACGCGGATCAGCAACACGATCCAGGTCAGGGCCAGGCCGCCCAGGATGAAGGCGCGCGCGACGAGATCGAGAAGGGTGTTTTCGAAGAACATGCTGTCCCTACGTTTCAGCAGGCAGATGCTTCCCGTTCCGACAAATGTCAGGCGGAGCAGCTCGCCCCGCCCAGCACGCAGAAGCGCGCGCAATGGGGGTGGTTGAGGGATACTTCGCGCGAGGCTTCCCCCATTTCGCCCCCCATGTCGAACTGGGGATCGTGGGGGATCAGGGTGCAGGCCGCTACGCGCGGCGCGGGCTCGCCCTTGCGGTGGACGACCATGCGGCTGGTCGCGCACATGACGTCGGCTGGCGACTTGCCGAGGATGTCCCAGCAGGAGGTCGTGATCTCGGCGATGTCGCGAGTCGCATCCATTTCGGGAAACAGCACCAGCCGCGCCGGATCCCCCGCATCGATCTCGAGACCTTCCGCTTCAAACAGGCGACCGTAGGCCGCGCGGGCTTCCGGCTCGCCCTCGCCGGGCAACAACCGTCCGGCCACCGCGATCGCGAAGCCGCTATCGCTCAGCCAGCGCAGCCCCGCCATCGCCAAATCCCAGGTGCCCCGCCCGCGCTCGCCCTCGTGCACCGCCTGCGTGTGGTGATCGAGGCTGACGCGCAGGGTAAGCCGCTCGCCGAATTTCCCGAGCAGGTCGAGCAATGCGTCCTGGTGCCGCCGCATCGGCTTCATCGCATTGGTCAGGACCAGCGCCTCGAACCCGCGATCGAGCGCGTCGCGCAGCATCGCCATGAAATCGGGATTCATGAAGGGCTCGCCGCCGGTGAAACCGATCTCGCGCGTGCCCGCCGCCTCCGCCTGGTCCAGAAAGCGCGCGACGTCGCCCGCCGCGATATAGACCAGCGCGTCATTGGTCGGGCTGCTTTCGATGTAGCAGGTGGCGCAGGCGAGATTGCAAAGCGTCCCGGTGTTGATCCACAGCGTCTCGAGCTTGGTCAGCGGGACCTTGGCGCGCGGCTCGTTCGCCGCCGTCCATTGGGGATCGGAGAATTTCTCGCGGGGCAGCGCGGCGGCCTCGACGCGAAAGGGCGAGGGCCCCTCCGGCGCGTTGCGGCTCTTGCTGCTCAGGTTCACGCGAACCGCCGGCGCAGCCGGGCGACCAGCGCGGCGTATTTCTTCGGCAGGCCGCCGAACACGGTCGGCTCCCAGGCGGAAAAGGCAGCGGCCTTGGAGATCTCGCTGCGGGTCGGATAGGCGACGATCGCGCTGCCGAGCGCGAAGGTCGAGCTCTTGCCGGTGATGCTCTGCGCGAAGGGCAGCAGCAATTCGCCCGCCTGCGCGCCGACCACGCTCACGCCCAGCACCTTCTTGCCCTTCAGGATCATCTTCATGTGCCCGGCGCAGGCCCCGTCGGCGACCGCCCGCTCGTTCTCGCCGAATTCCTCGCGCACCACGGTGATCGCCTCGCCATGCTGCTCGCGCGCCTGGGTCTCGGTCAGACCGATCTGCGCGACCTCCGGTTCGGTGTAGGTGCACCAGGGCAGCGCGGAATAATCGACCTTGGTCGGCAGGCCCGTCACGATCTCGAGCGCGACGTTCGATCCTTCGTAGCCCGAGACATGGGTGAGCCGAATGCCGTCGCGGCAATCGCCGATGGCGTAGATCGAGGGGACGCTGGTCCGCCGCCGTGCATCGACCGCGAAACCGTTTTGGCCCAGCGCCAGCCCCAGTTCTTCCGCGCCGAAGCCCGAAACCCGTGCCTTGCGTCCGGTCGCGACGAGAAGATGCGTACCGGCGACGGGCTTTTCCCCTTCGACATAAACCTGCACCGAGCCGCCTTCGCCCTCGACGCGCAGCGCCTTCCCGCGCACGAAACGCACGCCTTCCTCACGGAGGACATCGACGATCACCGCGACGCTGTCGGGATCGTCGCGGCTCATCACCCGGCCGGATTCGATCACCGTGACCGCACTTCCCAGCCGGCGAAAGGCTTGCGCCATCTCCATGCCGATCGCGCCGCCGCCGATTACCACCAGATGATCGGGCCGTTCGCCGAGCTCGAACAGGTTCTCGTTGGTGAGATAGGGAATGTCGGCCAGCCCGGGGATCGGCGGGACCAACGGTTCGGACCCGGTGGCGAGCACGATGCGCGGGGCGCGCAGGGCTCGTCCGCCGACCTCGACCGAATGTTTCCCCGTCAGTCGCGCCCTTCCGAGAACGACTTCGCAGCCCATTGCCTCGAACGTCTCGACCGAATCGTGATGTTCGATATCGGCGATGGCCTGTCGGACATGCGCGCGCACTCCTGCCCATTCGATCTGTGGCTCAGCGAGGGTCACCCCGAACCGCGTTTCCTCGCGCGCCACCGCCGCGCGCCGGGCCGCCGCAATCAGCGCCTTCGACGGCACGCAGCCGTTGTTGAGGCATTCGCCGCCCATCCTGTGGCCCTCGATCAGCGCCACCTTCAGCCCGAACAGCGCGCAGCCTCCAGCTGCGGTCAGGCCCCCGGCACCGGCGCCGATCACGATCACGTCATGGGTGAATTCCATCGCCGGCGGCCTAGCCGATATGGCGGGACAATCGAACCGCAATTCGCGAATTCGCTTGGCGATGCCGTCCAAGGTGGACAGGTGGGGCCTGGCGCAGCGCGCGGCGTGCCGGCCAACAGGGAAGCAATGTTGAGAATTCTCGTCACCGGTGCCGCCGGACTTATCGGCGGAGAGGTCTGCGCGCGGCTCGTCGCGGCGGGACATCGAGTGACGGCGATTATCCATCGCCATCCGGTAATCCGGGCCAACGATGGCAAGCCCGTCGCGGTTGCGAATGTCGAGCGAGGCGATGTCGCGCGATCCCTCTTCGGATGGGACGCCGAGCGGTTCGAAAGAGTTGCGAAGACCCACGAACTCCTGATCCATTGCGCGGCCAGCGTCCGCTTCGATCTCTCCGACGCAGACTATGCGGCGGTGAACGTCGGGGGCACGGCCCATGCGCTGGCGCTGGCCGAAGCGGGGGATATGGGCTTTCTTCACGTCGGCACTGCCTATGTCTGCGGCGCGCGGAGCGGAACCGTGACCGAGCAGGATCCGCTCCCCGATGCCGGATTCGCCAATGGTTACGAAGCGAGCAAAGCGGCGGCGGAACGTCTGGTGCGGACGAGCAAACTGCGCTGGGCGATCGCCCGCCCTTCGATCGTGACCGGCGCGCATTCAGACGGCGCGATCCGCCAGTTCGACACGATCTACGCTGCCTTCAAGCTGATCGCGCTGGGTCTGGTTCGTCACATGCCCGCATCCGCAATCGCGACGCTCGACTTCGTGCCGATCGATCACGTCGCCGGCGGGATCGTGGCGATTGCGGAGAGAATGGAGGAGGCGGCCGGCAAGACCTGCCATCTGGTCTCGGGCAACCCCTTGCCGGTCGCCGATTTCGCGGGCTGCATCGCCGCTTATCCGCAGTTCCGGACGCCCGAGCTGGTCGATCCGGAGCGTTTCGACCCGTCCGGCCTGCCAGCCCGCGAACGGCGGCTCTACCGGCGGACCGCCGGGCTCTACGCCGCCTACTTCCAGCGCGATCCGCGCTTCGACGACAGCACTTCGCGCGCAATTACCGGCTGCGCCTGTCCGCCGACCGGCCCGACCTACGTCCGGCGCCTGATCGATTATTGCATCCGCGAGGGGTTTCTTCCCGCCGCCTAGCGGACATCGGGATAGTGCCGTGCCATGCGGTCGCGCAGGCCGAAGGCCCAGAGCATGCCGACCTTGAAATAGATCCAGTTCGCCTTCCACGGACCCCATGCCGCGATCCGCCGGTCCGACGTCTCGACCCGGCGCGCGACCATGCGGACGCGGCCGAGCCGGGCGAATTTCACGCAGAGGTCGGCCTCTTCCATCACCGCGTCCCCCGGCGTGCAGCCCCCGATGGCGAGAAAGTCCGCGCGCCGAAAGAACATCGCGTGATCGCCGAAGAGCAACCGGACGCCGCGGAGGAACAGATGCGGTCGGGTGATCAGCGGGGCGTACCAGGTCTTGGCCCAATTGTGCGCAGTGGTGACCCAGCGCGTGCCACCCGGACCGCGGATCACCGGAGTGAAGCTGGCGAGCGCGGTCCGCTTGTCGGCGAGCGTGCCTTCGATGACCGCCACGGCATCGGTCGGAGGGAGGGTGTCGGCGTGGAGCACCCAGACCAGCTCGCCCTCGGCCGCCGCGACCCCGGCATTGATCTGCCGCGCCCGGCCGCGCTCGCTGGCCAGGACGCGCCAGCCGGCCTGGCGGGCGATGGCCACGGAGGCATCCATGCTGCCGCCGTCGACCATCAGGATTTCCTGCGGCGCGGGATCGAGTTGCGCCAGACGCGCCGCGAGCCCCGGAAGGACCCTCTCCTCGTCGAGCACCGGGATCACGACCGACAGGCTCATGGCGCGAACTGCGGGTAGCGGGACAGGTCCTCGGGCGTGTCGACATCGCGCAGACGGGGCAGGACGAACGGCTCGATGCCGAATGCGCCGAACCGGCGCATGGTTTCTTCGAAGACCGTATCGGTGCTCCATTCCATGTCGGCGAAGAGCGCCGGTTGCGCGCGGGTAAAGCCGATCAGATAATAGCCCCCGTCCATCGCCGGCCCGATCACCGCCGGATGATCGCGCAGGGCGGAAGCTGCTCGCCGGATCATCGCCGCATCGCAATCGGGGCAATCGCTGCCGATGATGATGGCAGGTGCCGGCACCCTCGCCATCCGTTCGCCGAGATCGCCGGGTCCCTGATCGACATATCGGATGCCGCGTCCGAATTCAGCGACGAAGCGGTCCGGCTCGGCACCGGTGGTCCGCATCTCGACCGACAGGCCGCTGCCCCTCGCCTCGGCGAGCGTGTGTTCGAGCAGCCGGCGGTAGGTTCGTGCGGCACCTTGCGCGCCCAAGGCCGGGATCAGACGGGTCTTGGCAAGCCCGGGTTCGGGCCAGCGGGCGAAGATCGTCAGACGCGGTTCGGAAATGGGCAACGTCGCCGGGCGGCGCCTATTCGATCACCCGGCCGCGCACCATTACCCAATCGACATCCTCGAGCACGGTGACGTCGTCGAGCGGATTGCCCTCGATGGCGATGAGGTCGGCCGAATAGCCCGGCGCGATGCGCCCGATCTCGTTTTCCATCTCGAGCACTTCGGCGGCGACGGTGGTCGCAGCGGCGAAGGCCTCGCGGTTCGACATGCCCTGCGCGACCATCAGGCCCAGCTCCTCGGCATTGCGGCCGTGCGCGAAGACGCCGGCGTCGGTACCGAAGGCGACGGGCACGTCCCATTCGAGGGCCCGGCGCAGGAACACCTGCGCGGTCTCGTAGGTCTCGCGAATCTTGGCCTCGACGACCGGCGTGTAGATGCCCTTGCCCAGCCCTTCGGACACGCCCTTGAAGGCCATCAGCGTGGGGATCAGCACCGTGCCGTTCTCGCGCATCGCGCGGGCGGCCGCCTGGTCGAGGAAGGTTGCGTGTTCGATCGTATCGATCCCGGCCCGGCTCGCCGCCTCGATCCCGCGCGCGCCGTGGGCATGGGCCATGACCTTGAGGCCGAGCGAATGCGCGGTATCGGCGATGCTCTCCATCTCCGCCGAGGTGAAATGCGCACCGAGCCCGCGGCCCTGCTGGCTGAGAACGCCGCCGGTGGCGGTGATCTTGATCACGTCCGCCCCGTTCTGGCTGGCTCGCCGGACCTTCTCGGCGCATTCCACCGCCCCGGTGCAGGTGTAGCCGGAGGAGAGCAGTCGGTTGATCTCGGGACGGAATCCGGTGACATCGCCATGCCCGCCGACGATGGCGAGCGGAGGTCCGGCGGCCACGATCCTGGGTCCCGGGATCAGCCCTTCGGCCGTACCGCGTCGCAACGAGAAGGCGGTTTCCTGCGCGCTCCCAGCCTCGCGCACCGTGGTGAACCCGGCCAGTGCCGTGACCCGCGCGTTCTTGGCCCCCACGACGACACCCCATTCATCGGGCTCGACCGCCTCGCGCCAGAAATCGCCGCCGGGATCGCCGGTCAGGTGAACGTGCAGATCGATCAGCCCGGGCACCACGGTCTTGGTCCTGAGATCGACGGTTTCGGCACCCGCGGGCGCGGCGTTGTGGCCCGAAGCGATGGACACGATCCGTCCGTCTTCGATCGTGATGGTCGAGGGGCCGCTCGGTGAGCTCGAGGGATCGGCGATGACCGATCCGGCATGGATCACAGTGGTATCGGCCAGCGCGGGCGAGGCCATCGGGATCGATGCCGTCGCGAGCGCGGCCAGAGCGAGATTGTGCAGTCGTTTCATGGCGATTCCCCCTTTTCGGAGGACCTCATGCTCCGTCCGCAGCGACAGCGCAAGCGGCACCGGCGTGATCCGTGCTAGTAAGTGTAGCCCAGGCCGACCCCTACGAGGAACTGATCCGCACTCCCGCGGATGCTGGTGAATGGGGTGTCCTCGAAATCACCCAGGAGGCGCGAATATCCGGCGATCGCGGCGATCGCCAAACCGCCGTTCGTCACATCGCCATCGAGATCGAAACCCATGAACAGAGTCACGCCCACATCCTTGAAGCCGCCATCCGCGTCGAATGTCGGCAGCCCGCTGACGAGGCTGTCCGCGGGGGAGACCGAGTAATAGTAATCGGCGTAGTCGCCATCGACGTGATTGGTGCTCACAGTGAGCGAAGCGGCGATGCCTCGCGAAAGCGGCGTGAAATAGGTGACCGAGGGGGCGACGACCATGCCCTCGTGCGCGCCCGCGACGTCCCAGCGCACGTCGGAGCTGAAACTCAGGCTGTCGTAGGGATTGAGCACGCCTGGAAAGGAAATCCCTGCGGTCGGACCCACCTCGATGGCCGTGTCGAGCTCGCCGAGCGAGCGCACCACGGGGTCCTCGATCTGGGATGCGCGGTTGCGCTGCAACCTACCGGCGATACCGAGCGACAGATCGACCGACCCGTCGCTGTCGGGAATGAAATCGAGCGCCACCCCGCCCGGGCGAGGATTGATGTCGACCCCGCCGAGCGAGCCCTGCACGATCGGCAGGGGCGAGATGACGTAATCGTCGGACCCGTCGTAGCTCGGAACATAGGCGATGCCCGCACCGACACTGAGATAGTCTCCGTCGAACACCGTGCCCTCGTAGGACGGCGGTGTCGTGTCGTCGTCTCCGGCCTCCTGTGCGGCGAGCGGCGATGCGAACGCTAGAGTTGCGCCGACCAAGGCAAGACGACCGATCATGTTATTCCCCTCGTTCGTGATCTGCTCCGAACGGACGGAAGCCCGACGCGTTCCTCGGGTGATTGCCGGGCGTGGTCGCCGCGCCTAGTGCGGAAGGCATGAACGGGCGCTCCTATGACATCGCGGTGGTCGGCGGGGGCCTCGCCGGCGGGCTCATCGCGCTGGCCATGCACCGCGCTCACCCGGCCATGCGCGTGGCCCTGATCGAGGCGGGCGACAGCTTCGGCGGCAACCATCGCTGGAGCTGGTTCGAGAGCGATCTCGACCCACAGGGCACGGCCTTGCTGGAGGCCTTCCCCGCCAAGCACTGGAACGGTGGGAACGAGGTGCGCTTCCCCACGCATTCCCGGCAGCTCGATGCCGACTACCGCTCGCTCGCCAGCAGCGATTTCGATGCGACGCTGCGCCGGTTGCTGCCGCAGGAAGCGATCCTTGCCGGAACGCGGGTCACCGCGCTCGATGCCGGATCGGTCACGTCGGAGACCGGCAGCACGATCCGCGCGGCGCGCGTGATCGATTGCCGCGAGGCCCCGCCCTCGCCGCACCTCACCGGCGGCTGGCAGGCCTTCCTCGGCCAGCACTGGCGGATGACGCGGCCGCATGGGGTGGTCCGTCCGGTGATCATGGACGCGGCGGTGGAACAGATCGGCGGCTACCGGTTCATGTATCTCCTGCCGCTCGGCGAGAACGACCTGTTTCTCGAGGATACCTATTATCAGGACGAACCCCGCCTCGACCGACCGGTCATCGAAGCGCGTATCGCGCAGTATGTGGGCGAAAGGGGCTGGGATGGCGAAGTCGTGCATGCCGAGACCGGAATGCTGCCGGTGATCACCGGGGGCGATTTCACTGCCTACCGCGCCTCGCTCGACCAGCCGGGCGTGACCCTGGCCGGTGCGCGGGGCGGTTTCGTCCACCCGCTGACGAGCTACACCGTACCGATCGCGGTGGCGAATGCGCTTGCCATCGCGCGAGCGGCGGAGACCCACGATGGCCCTGAACTGGCTCGCTTCGTTGCCGAGCGCGCGCGCCGACACTGGGAAAACACGCGCTTCTACCGCCTTCTCGGCCGAATGCTGTTCGGAGCCGCCGCCCCTGGTGAGCGCTATCGCATCTTCGAGCGCTTCTACCGCCTGCCCGAGCCGCTGATCGAGCGCTTCTACGCCGCCCGATCGACCCCTCTCGACAAGCTGCGCATCCTTTCCGGCAAGCCGCCGGTCCCGATCGGCAAAGCCGTGACCGCTTTGCTTGGCAAATCCGCGCCTCTGGTCCAAGGGGACAGGCGATGAACGCCGAGACGACGCTCGCCGCCGACGCCACCGATCTCCAGCCGACCGGAAAGACCGCTTGCGTCGTCGGCAGCGGGTTCGGCGGTCTCGCGCTCGCCATCCGCCTTCAGTCGGCGGGCGTACGGACCACGATCCTCGAAGGCCGGGACAAGCCCGGAGGGCGCGCCTATCACTGGCGGAAGGACGGCTTTACCTTCGATGCCGGCCCTACCGTCATCACCGATCCCGACTGCCTGCGCGAGCTGTGGGCGCTGTCGGGCCACGACATGGCCGACGACATCGAGCTGATGCCGGTCATGCCGTTCTACCGGCTCGCCTGGCCCGACGGAACGCAGTTCGACTATTCCAACGACGAGCAGCACCTGTTCGACGAGATCGCGCGGCTCAACCCCGCAGACGTCGCCGGATACCAGCGCTTCCTCGACTATTCGGCTGCCGTCTACCAGAAGGGATATGTCGAGCTCGGCCATGTGCCCTTCCTCGATTTCAAGTCGATGTTGAAGGCCGCGCCGGCGCTGGCCAGGCAGCAGGCCTGGCGCAGCGTCTATTCGATGGTCAGCCATTTCATCGAGGACGAGCGGCTGCGCGAGGCGTTCAGCTTCCACACCCTTCTCGTCGGTGGCAACCCGATGAAGACCAGCGCGATCTATGCGCTGATCCACAAGCTGGAGAAGGATGGCGGCGTGTGGTGGGCCAAGGGGGGCACCAATCGCCTGATCGCCGCCATGGTCACCCATTTCGAGCGGCTCGGCGGCACGATCCGGCTCGCCGATCCGGTGAAGCGGGTCCACACCTACGGCAAGCGCGCAAGCGAGGTGGAGACGGAAAGCGGCTGGAAGGCGCGGTTCGACGCGGTCGCCAGCAACGCCGACATCATGCATTCCTACCGCGACCTGCTGGCCGGGACCAAGCGTGGCGCGAGCTACGCGAAATCGCTCGGCCGCAAGAGCTTCAGCCCGAGCCTGTTCGTGGTCCACTTCGGCGTCGAGGGCGCTTGGCCCGGTATCCCACACCACATGATCCTGTTCGGCCCGCGCTACAAAGGCCTGCTCGAGGACATCTACGACAAGGGCGTGTTGCCCGCCGATTTCTCGATCTATCTGCACCACCCCAGCGTCACCGATCCCTCGGTCGCGCCGGATGGGATGAGCAGTTTCTACGCGCTGGTTCCGGTGGCGCACATGGGCAAGCTCTCGGTCGACTGGGACGAGATGGGACCGATCCTGGAAAAGCGCGTGCTTGACGAGATCGAGAAGCGGCTGATCCCGGGCCTGCACGACCGGATCGTCACCAAGTTCCACTATGCGCCGAAGGATTTCGCGCAGGATCTCAATGCCCACATGGGCAGCGCGTTCAGCCTCGAGCCGGTGCTGACGCAGAGCGCCTGGTTCCGGGGCCACAACCGCGACGATGCGATCGAGAATTTCTACCTCGTCGGCGCCGGCACGCATCCGGGCGCGGGCATCCCCGGCGTGGTCGGCAGTGCCAAGGCGACCGCCGGGCTGATGCTGGAGGATCTGGCCAGGTGAGTGCGAATTTGCAGCGTCTCGCCATCTATTGCGGTTCCGCCACCCCTACCGATCCGCGCTATATCGAACTCGCCCGGGAGATCGGACAGAGGCTGGCAGATCGCGGGATCGGCGTGGTCTACGGCGGCGGTCGGCTCGGCCTGATGGGCGCGGTGGCCAAGGGGGCACTCGATGCAGGTGGCGAGGTAATCGGCGTGATCCCCGACGCGCTCGCCAATTCGGAGGTCGCCAACCACGATTGCACCGAACTCCATCTCGTCGGCGGGATGCACGAGCGCAAGCAGAAGTTCACCGACCTGTCCGACGGCTTCGTCACCATCCCCGGCGGCGTCGGCACGATGGACGAGTTGTGGGAGGCGGTCAGCTGGGCGCAGCTGGGCTATCACACCAAGCCGGTGGGCCTGCTCAACGCCTTCGGCTTCTTCGACCATCTGATCGCCTTCAACCGGCATATGGCGGAGGTCGGTTTCGTCCGCCCCGCGCATCAGGGGATAATTATCGCCGAGGAAACGTTAAGCGCGTTGCTGGAGAAAATGGAAAGTTACGAGCCGCATACGCCGATCTTCCGGATGACGGTGGAGGACCTCTGAACAAGCCGCGCACATATGTCTCCTCGCGCTACATCCGCGCCACCCCCGCGCGCGCCGGCGGCGGGCGAGACCGCGCGCATCTGGTCGGCAAGGCGAAGGAGTCGATCGAAAAGGGTTCGCACAGTTTCGCCGCCGCCTCCAAGCTGTTCGACCGGCTGACGCGCGAGCGCAGCTGGCTGCTCTACGCCTGGTGTCGCCGCTGCGACGACATCGCAGACAATCAGGACCGGGGTGGGCCGCTAGGAGATCAGGGGACCCCCAAGAACGCCGAGGACCGGATTCAGGCGATCCGCGTCCTCACCCGCCGCGCCTTCGAGGAACAGCCGACCGCCGAGGCCGCCTTCGACGGTTTCGGCCTGGTCGCCGACGAATGCAATCTGACCATGGAGATGGCCAACGACGTCATCTCTGGCTTCGCGCTCGATGCCAGCCGCTTTGCCCCCGCGAACGAGCGCGATCTCTTGCGCTATTGCTACCACGTCGCCGGGGCGGTGGGGATCATGATGGCGCGGGTCATGGGCGTGCCGGAAGAGGATGGCGAAACACTCGACCGGGCCAACGACCTCGGTATCGCCTTCCAGATGGCGAACATTGCGCGCGACGTGGTCGAGGACGATGCCGCCGGCCGCAGATACATCCCCGCCGACTGGCTGGCGGAAACGGACTGGGGGAACGGCAACCACGCGTCTCCCGAGAACCGCTTCAAGCTCGCGGGGATCATGCCGCGCCTCATCGCGCTCATGGAAAAGCACGAGGCGGCGGCACGGCTCGGTGCCGCACGGTTGCGTTTCCGCCAGCGCTGGGCGGTGCTGGCGGCAGCCAACATCTACGGCGCGATCGGGCGCAAGGTGCTCGACCGAGGTCAGCTCGCATGGGACCGGCGTGTGGTGGTGAGCGGACCGGAAAAGCTGTGGCACATCCTGCGCGCTTTGGGCCAGGCGGTGGTCAACAGCCCCCCCGCCCCGGTCGAACCGATCATCTGGAGCCGCCACGATTTCCGCCCCGTCGCCGGGTGGTAGCTTGATGCGCACGGATCGCAGGGCTAGCGCGCTCGCATGATCCAGAAACTCCTCATCGCCAATCGCGGCGAGATCGCCTGCCGCATCATCCGCACCGCGCGCGAGATGGGGATCGCCACCGTGGCGGTCTATTCCGATGCCGATGCCAAGGCGCTGCATGTCCGACAGGCGGACGAGGCGGTGCATATCGGCCCCTCGCCCGCCGCCGAGAGCTATCTCGTGGGCGACAGGATCATCGCCGCCGCGAAGGAGACCGGCGCCGAGGCTATTCATCCCGGCTACGGCTTCCTTAGCGAGAACGCCGGTTTCGCCCAGGCCGTGATCGACGCCGGGCTGATCTGGGTCGGCCCCAAACCGTCGAGCATCGATGCGATGGGCCTGAAGGACGCCGCCAAGAAGCTGATGCGCGAAGCCGGCGTGCCGGTGACGCCGGGCTACGAAGGCGAGGACCAGTCGGTCGAGAGGCTCAAGAAAGAGGCCGATGCCATCGGCTACCCTGTCCTGATCAAGGCGGTCGCCGGCGGTGGCGGCAAGGGGATGCGCAAGGTCGACGATGCGGCGCAGTTCGAGGAAATGCTGCAAAGCTGCCGGCGCGAGGCCAAGGCCAGCTTTTCCAACGACGAGGTGCTGCTCGAGAAATGGATCACCTCGCCCCGCCATATCGAAGTGCAGGTGTTCGGCGATGCCCATGGCAATGTCGTCCACCTGTTCGAGCGCGACTGCTCGCTCCAGCGCCGCCACCAGAAGGTGATCGAGGAAGCCCCCGCCCCCGGCATGGACGAGATGACGCGCGAGGAACTCTGCGCCGCCGCCGTCCGCGCCGCCAAGGCGGTCGACTACGAGGGCGCCGGCACGATCGAATTCATCGCCGACGCCAGCGAGGGCCTGCGCGCCGACCGCATATTCTTCATGGAGATGAACACGCGGCTTCAGGTCGAGCACCCGGTGACCGAGGAGATCACTGGGGTCGATCTGGTCGAGTGGCAGCTGCGCGTCGCGAGCGGCGAGCCGATTCCGCTTAAGCAGGACGAGCTCGCCATCGAGGGCCACGCAGTCGAGGCACGCCTATACGCCGAGGACCCCTCGAGCGGATTCCTCCCCAGCACCGGGCCGCTCGAATGGCTCGATCTCGGCGTTGCCGGACGGATCGAGACCGGTGTCGAGGAAGGCGACGAGATTTCGCCGCATTACGATCCGATGATCGCCAAGCTTGTCGCCTGGGGCGAGGACCGCGACGATGCCATCGATCTGCTCGTCGAAATGGCCGAGACAGCGGAGGTCTGGCCGGTGCGCACCAACGCCGCCTTCATCGCCAACGCGCTGTCGGACAATGATTTCATAGCCGGGCGGCTCGACACGGGGTTCATCGCGGACAAGGGCGACGCGCTGATCCCGTCGGGCGAGCCGGACGAGGCCGTGCTTCGCGGCGCGGCGCGGATCGCCATGGTTTCGAACGACGATCAACCGGAAGGCTTGGCAGGCTTCCGCCTCAATCGCGCACCACGGCATGCCGTCGCCCTGACGCATCGCGGAAGCACGCACGTCGTGGACCTGGACGAGGAACCATTCGAACCGTCACTGACGGGCTTTGCCGAGGACAGGCGCGTCGTCGTCTTCGACAACGGTCAGGCGTTCGGCTTCGACACCGAAACCCGCGGCTCCGGCGCAGCGGCGGCGGGCGATGGCGCGATCCTCGCGCCGATGCCGGGCAAGGTCATCGCGGTCGATGTGGCCGAGGGCGACAAAGTCTCCGCGGGACAGCGGCTGATGGTGCTCGAGGCGATGAAGATGGAGCACGCGCTCACCGCGCCCTTCGACGGTACCGTGACCGAACTGGCCGCGAGCGAAGGCGGGCAGGTCCAGGTCGAGGCCGTGCTCGCGGTGGTGGAGCCGGCGGAAGAGGGCTGACCTCCCCGCGAACTCAATCGTCTTCGGCGACCGGGGGGCCGAACAATTCGCCCTTCTCGCTGAACATCACGAACACAAGGCTCAACACCGCGGTGGCCAGCAAGGCGAGTGCGAGCGGCCGCGCCGTCCCGTCGTAGGAATAGCCGATGAAGGCCCCCAGCGCAGCGCCGCTGGTCATCCGCAGGAAACCCTGCGCGCTGGAAGCGGCACCGGCGATGTGGCGGAAGGGCTGGAGCGCGATGCTGCCGAAATTGGCGCCGATGAAGCCGAGCAGGCTCATGTTCGCAGCCATCAGCGGCACGAAGGTCCACAGCGTCTCGTCGGGCTGGCTGGCGAAATAGAGCTGGGCGGCGGCGACGCCGATGAACACGAACAGCGCGACATGGCTCACGCGGCGCGCGCCCACCCGCTCGACGATGCGGCTGTTCGACCAGTTGGCGATCGCCATGCAGCCGGCGCAGATCGCGAAGATCATCGGGAAGTCGTCGCCCGCGCCGAAGGCCTCGCCGATCAGCTGCTGGCTGGAATTGATGAAGCCGAACAACCCGCCGAACACCAGCGCGCTGCCCAGCGTGTAGCCGATCGTTTCGCGCAGGGTCACCGCGCTCGTCATGTTGCGCAGGATCGTCGGGACATGGATGTCCTGCCGATCCCCCTCGTGCAGGGTTTCCGGCAGGCGAATATGCACCCACAGCGTCATCGCCGCACCGAGCACGGCCATGGCAACGAAGATCCACCGCCAGTCGCCCATCAGATGCAGCACGAACTGGCCGATGCTGGGGGCAATCGCCGGTACCAGCAGAAAGATGACGAAGATCAGGCTCATCATCCGGGCCATCTTGTCGCCGCCCACGCGGTCGCGGATGATCGCTGGCGGCAGGGCGATGATGCCGGCGGCGAAGAATCCCTGCGCCGCGCGCAACGCCACCAGCATGTCGAAACTCGTCGCCGCCGCGCAGGCCAGCGACAGAGTGATGTAGAAGAACAGGGCGACGAACAGTACCGGGCGTCGACCGTAGCGATCGGCGAAGGCGCCGGGGACCAGCGTGCCGAAACCGGCCGCCAGGAGATAGGCGCCGACGACGAACTGCCGGCTGTTTCCGGCCGCGCCCAGATCGGAGGCTACCGCATCGAGCGCAGGAAGAATGGCGTCGATACCGAAGGCGTTGCACGCCATCAGTAGCGCCATCATCCAGATCAGTTCGCGCTCGCCGATCTTCGGACGGCGGGCGGCTTCGGCCTGGGGCCGTTCGCCCGTCGCCATCTGTTCGGTTCGCATCTGCACAAAGCGCGAAGTGGCGGCAAAGGTTCCGGTTTGCAACCTGCCACGCTATCTATTCGCGCATGGCCGATAGCGCTTTCGACAACGATGGAGACGAGGCACGCGAGCTCGACGGCCTGCGCAAGATCATCCATGTCGACATGGATGCCTTCTTCGCCAGCGTCGAGCAGCGCGACCATCCGGAACTGCAAGGACGACCCGTGGCAGTGGGCGGTTCGAGCGGTCGCGGCGTGGTCGCCGCGGCCAGCTACGAGGCACGCCGGTTCGGGGTCCGGAGCGCGATGCCGTCGGTCACCGCAAAGCGGTTGTGTCCCGATCTGGTGTTCTGCAAGAGCCGATTCGAGGTCTATCGCGAAGTCTCCGACCAGATACGCGCGATCTTTCGCCATCATACCGACCTCGTCGAGCCGCTGAGCCTCGACGAGGCCTATCTCGACGTCACCGAGGATCGGCTCGGCATCGGCAGCGCCACCCGCATCGCCGAGATGATCCGACAGGAAATCCGCGCCAAGACGAAGCTGACAGCGAGCGCCGGGGTCAGCTACAACAAGTTCCTCGCCAAGCTCGCCAGCGACCAGAACAAGCCCGACGGGATCTGCGTGATCCGCCCCGGGCAGGGTGCGGACTTCGTCCAGTCGCTGCCGATCCGCCGCTTCCACGGCATCGGCCCCAAGGCGGAGGAGAAATGCAAGCGGCTGGGGATCGAAACCGGTGCCGACCTTGCCGACAAGGAGCTCGCATGGCTGACCGCTCATTTCGGCAGCTTCGGCGAATATCTGCACCGCGCCGCGCGCGGAATCGACCTGCGCCCGGTCCGCGCGACCCGCGAGCGCAAATCCGTCGGCGGCGAGCGCACCTTTCACGAGGACCAGCATTCCGCCGAAGAACTGCGCGAGACGCTGGAGCGGATCGTCGACATCGTGTGGGAGCGGATCGAGCGGAACGGGGCCAAAGGCCGCACGGTCACGCTCAAGCTCAAATACAATGATTTCACCCTCAACACGCGCGCGAAGTCGGTTGCGCAGCTGGTCGGGGCGAAGGCGCGCTTCGCGCAGATTGCCCGCGAATTGCTGGAGGATCAGCTCCCCCTGCCCCGCCCGATCCGGTTGATGGGTCTCACCCTTTCCTCGCTCGAGGGCGTCGAGCGGCTTTCGCGAAAGGAGAAGGCCGCGCGCGCCGCGCAGCTCGCGCTGTTCTGATTCCGGAGCGAATCAGGCTCGCTCGCGAGCTCTCCACATCCCCAGCCGGGCCTTCGTCCGATGACCGAGACTGTCGGGAAGAGTATCGATGGTGAAAAACCGTGCCTCGGCGATCTCCCGACCGTCGATCTGCGGCGGGTCTCGGGTGGTGCAGGCGAAAAGATGGGCCGTGTGGGGCGATCCGGACAGGGTCTCTTCCAGCCGACCGACCAGCACCAAGCCTTCGGCACGGCAGCCGGTCTCTTCGGCCAGTTCGCGAACCGCCGCATCGCCCGGATCCTCGCCCCTTTGCAAACCCCCGCCCGGCAGATGCCAGCCTTCGGGGCCGTAGCTATGACGCACCAGAAGCACCCGCCCCTCGCCATCGCGAGCGATCATGGTCACACCCTCGATCCGCGCTCCCCGCCAGACGCGCCAGCGATGGCGCAGGCGATGTGCAACCGGCGCGATCAGGCGAAAGATCGACGCCGGGACGAGGCGAGAGACGGGAATGCTATTTTGCTGTCTGATCGAGGAACCAGATGCGCTCCTCGCACTCGTCGATCCACTCATCGACAAGGCCGCTGGTGGCATTGTCCTCGGCGCTTTCGGCCGCTTCCTTCACTTCGATCAAGCGGTCGCGCAGCCTCCGGTTGTCGTCGCGCAGTTCGACGACCATCGCATCCGGCTCGAGAGTCGTGTCGTCCTGATCGGCGATGCGGGTGTTCGAGGCGACCGATCCGATCGATGTCAGGGTGAGCTCGTCGTTCTTGCGCACCCGCTCGGCTATGACGTCGACCAGCGCCACGATCTGCTTCGCCTGCTCGTCGAACAGGAGGTGAAGGTCGCGAAAACGGGGCCCGGCGACATGCCAATGAAAATTCTTGGTTTTCACATACAGCGCCAGGTGATCGGCCAAAGCACCGTTGAGGCTGGCGGCGAGACCGGCTTTGGAATTGCTTTTCTGCTTGCTCATGATGTTTTCCCTTCGTCGCTTCGTCTCACCTTGCCAACGGCTCGGCAACGGCAGGGTTTCGCGATTTCGCGGCGATGCTCTGATCGATATAATCGATGATCAGATCAATCCGCGCGCCAACAATCCGATGACGATTGCGGCCACAAAAGCCAAGCCGCTGAGAACCCTCCGGATTGTCGCCAGGGGAAGCCGGACGAGACCATCATACCCCATAGCCAGTGCAACCGCCATGCCTGCCACTGTAGCGACCGCTCCGCCGATTCCGGTCGCCATCGGTACGGCACCCCCGGCAGCCAGCGCGAAGACGATCAGTCGCGGCGGATCGCCGATCTGGCGCGCGAGGAGCACCACCGTCATCGCGCCGAGCGAATGCGTCGGTTCGCGCGCAAGGATAGCAGGCCGCCACCGAACGAGCTCGGCAGCAACGATCAACAGCGCGATCGCCACCAGCATCGTCTCCGCGCTGTCGGACAGATCCGACCCGATGACGCCGCCGAACCACGCGGCAAGAATAGCCGTGGCTGCGGAGCTGGCCAGCGCCAGACCGATCAGGGGCTTCGTGATGCCGAGCCGTTCGCCGATAGCCGCTGCCAGCAACTGGTCGCGTCCGCCGAAGCCCGCCAGCACGGCGGCAACCAGCGCGATGAGGAAATCTCCGCCGATGGAACGTCTCTCCCTTCGCAATCCGCGAGCTGCGTGGCCTCCCTCATACACGAGCGCAAGAATCTTCGCAGATCCGGACAGTGGGGGACGAAAATGCGGTTTGAACGAAAAGAGCCGCCATGACGGCGGCTCTTCTCAAGCAAGGATCGCGGGTTTAGGCAGTCTTGGGTGCCGTCGAGGTGGGGGGCGGCTGCGACCCGTCGCTGCGTGACGAATTGTCCGCAGACTGCTTGTCCGCGAGCTTTTTCGCCAGATAGCCGCCTGCGCCGATAGCGAGCATGGCAGGAAGGCTGAGCCGCCGGACGAGCGTGGTCGCGACCACGCCCAGCGCCGCGCCGGTGGCGCCGTTGATGCCGCCGGTCTGCTTGGCGAGCCTGTCGCCGACGAATGCTCCGATTACCTTGCCGATCATGCTAAATCTCCTTTGGTTCGGCAACGAAGGAGAGGCGTGGGCGTTCCGCCGTGCCCATCAGGATCGCGCGGCGGCGCGGCGGTCGCCGAAGTCGCCCTCGCGCGGAATGTCGAAGGCGCGGATATAGTCGCTCAACTCGGCCGAAACCTGCGCGGGATCGAGTCCGAATTGCGCCAGACTGTAGTGGTGCGGGCGACTTTTCAGCCTCTGCGAGCGCTCGATGAAAGTTTCCATTCCCGGAGCCGCCGGGTCGAAGTCGAGATCGAGAAAGCGATAGATGCGCTCCATGGTACCGCGCCAGTCGCGGTCCATGTCGTCGTAGCGCACGTCGATTATGTTCTCGGGCGCGATTCCCGCTCGCGCCGCCATCATCCGCTCCACCTGCAACCGGGTCTTGCGCAGCCACTCCCGCCCGAGCCGCACCGGATCGCGATGATCGGAATAGATGATCGTCTGGTTCCAGGCGAGCGACGCGGCGCTCCCCACCACCTGTTGCGGGTCGCGGTGGCTGAAGATCACCCGCGCATCGGGAAAGACGTTCAGCAACGCCGGCAGGTCGAGCATGTGCTGCGGAGTCTTGAGCACCCAGGGGCGCAGCGAGCTCTCCTGCTGCGACCAGCCGATCAGCCGCAGCAGATCGGCCATGTGGCGATAGGCGGGCGTCGCATCCTCGCCCTCGCACCAGCGGGCATAGGTCGGCACGTGCCACTGCGCTTCGTGCTTCATCCCCCACATGCTGGCGACCAGCAGGCCGAGCTCCTCCTCGGGCTCGTAAGGGCCGGTGGGGTGGATCGAGAGGGTGCGCGGATTGGCGAGCCGCGCGACATTCATGATCCGGGAAGCCAGAACCGGGCGGAAATCCTTCCTTTCACCGGCCAGCACCCGCTCGAACTCGGGTCGCGGCACCGGGCTGATGGTCTCGAAGCTGCGCAGATGGGCGAAGCGGCTGTCGCTGGCGAGCAGGCGGTGCAGCCGCGTCGTCCCCGACCGCATCGGGCCGACGATCACCACCGGGCGCCTGATCGGGCGAGCGAGGACTTCGGGGTGCCGCTCGAACCACCACTGCGCCAGCAACCGGTCGCGAAGGACATGATGGAATTGCGCCGCCGCGGAAACCTCGCCTGCCGGATTGAGGCGCGCTTCGGATTTCACGCTGTCGAGCAGGACCTCCATCGGTCGTTCGAACCAAGGATCGCCGAAATCGTCGAGCCCGGTCGCTTCCTTTGCTGCAGCGAGCAGGCGGTCCTTCTCCAGCCGGACGGCTTCGATCAGGCCGACACCGCGCCCGGCCCGGATCGCGAGGTTGAGACCGTCTATGAAGCGGCTCCGCCGTGGCGGACGGTGAGGATGGGGTTGCAATCGTTTGCCCTCGCTCAGCGTAGTATTCGGCGTTCCGCGCTCCACCGACGCAGAAGCCCGCCGCCTAAAGGGGCACAACCCGGCTGACAAGCAAGCGTGCCATTGCGCCCCCGCACGCCGCCTCTGGCCATCGGGATTGGGAGCGGGCATAGCGCCGGCCCATGCACGATATCGCCTTCGTCCGGTCGAACCCCGAGGCCTTCGACGCCGCCATGCGCGCGCGCGAGGTCGAGCCCGCCGCCGACCGCATCCTCGCCCTCGACGCCCGCCGGCGCGAGGCTCTGACCCGGGTCCAGCAGGCGCAGAGCCGCCGCAACGAAGCCTCCAAGGCGATCGGGCAGGCGATGGCCAAGGGGGACAAGGAGTCCGCCGAAGCGCTCAAGGCCGAGGTTGGCGAACTCAAGGCCACCATGCCGGCGATGGAGGAACAGGCCAAGGCAGTCGAGGCCGAGCTCGATGCCCTTCTCGCCGGGCTCCCCAACCTGCCCGCCGCAGATGTCCCGCAGGGCAAGGACGAGGCGGACAATGTCGAGATTTCCCGCTGGGGCGACAAGCGCGACTTTGCCTTCGAACCCAAGGAGCACGCCGATATCGGCCCGGCGCTGGGGATGGATTTCGAGACCGGCGCGGCGCTCTCGGGTGCGCGTTTCACCTTCCTGAGCGGCGGCATCGCCCGGCTCCACCGCGCGCTCGCCCAGTTCATGCTCGACCGCCAGACCCGCGAGAACGGCTACACCGAATGCAACCCGCCGGTGCTGGTGAACGATGGCGCGATGTACGGCACCGACAAGCTGCCGAAATTCGCCGACGACAGCTTCCGCACCACCGATGGCCGCTGGCTGGTCCCCACCTCCGAGGTCCCGCTGACCGCGTCGGTCGCCGACACGATCCTCGGCGATCTCGCCGAGCCGATGCGGCTCACCGCGCACACGCTCTGTTTCCGCTCCGAAGCCGGATCGGCGGGGCGCGACACGCGCGGCTTCATCCGCCAGCATCAGTTCGAGAAGGTCGAGCTCGTCAGCATCTGCCGGCCCGAGGACAGCGAGGCCGAGCACGAGCGCATGACCCGCTGCGCCGAAGGCGTGCTCGAAGCGCTGGAGCTGCCCTATCGCCGCATGCTGCTGTGCACTGGGGACATGGGTTTCGGCGCGCGCAAAACCTTCGATCTCGAGGTCTGGCTGCCCGGCCAGGGCGCCTGGAGGGAAATCAGTTCCTGCTCCAACACCGGCGATTTCCAGGCGCGGCGGATGAATGCGCGCTACCGGCCGGAGGGTGAGAAGAAGACCGCTTTCGTCCACACGCTCAACGGCTCGGGCCTCGCAGTCGGGCGTACGCTGGTGGCGGTGATGGAGAATTATCAGGAGGCGGACGGCAGCGTCACGATACCGCAAGCGCTGGCACCCTACATGGGCGGCATCGCCAAACTGGAGCCTGTGACCTGATGCGCATTCTGCTGACCAACGACGACGGTGTCCATGCGCCGGGGCTCGAGGTGCTCGAAGAAATCGCGCGCGAGTTCACCGACGATATCTGGATCTGCGCGCCGGACGAGGAGCAGTCGGGCATGGGCCATGCGCTCACCCTCACCCGACCGGTGCGGCTGAGGAAGCATGGCGAACGCAAGTTCTCGGTCACCGGAACGCCCACCGACTCCGTCACCATGGGCCTTCGCAAGATCGTCGAGGCCGAGCCCGACGTGATCCTTTCGGGCGTCAACCGCGGGGCCAATCTCGGCGACGACATCACCTATTCGGGCACCGTCTCCGCCGCGATCGAAGGCGCGCTCGCCGGTATCCGCTCCATCGCCTTCAGCCAGGTCACCCGCCGCGACGGCGATGCCGATGCGGACACGTTCGATGCCGCGCGCGGCTGGGGCGCGAAAGTGCTGGCGCCGCTGCTCGACACGCCGCTGCCCGAGCGCACGCTGGTCAATGTCAACTTCCCGCCGCTTGCTGCCGGGCAGGTCAACGGCATCCGCGCCGTGCGGCAGGGGTTCCACGATTATTCGCGCGGCACGGTGGTCGAGGGGCGCGATCCGCGCGGCTTCAAATACTACTGGTTCGGCCTGCAGGCGATCGAGCACACGCTCGACCACGGCACCGATCTCGAGGCGATCGACGAGGGGTTCGTCTCGGTCACCCCGCTGCAGCTCGATCTCACCCATCACAGCTCGCTCGGCGCGCTTGCCGAACGCTACGCGGGCTGACACACAGGCGGTAGATGGCGGACCAGCTCGAGAGCCTCAAACCCCGATCGGAACGCCGCGTCTATCGCGGACCCCGCTTCAAGCCACTTCGCCGGGCGGTGAAGATCCCGGTCTGGGGGGATCTCGGTATTCGCCTCGGCGCAGCACTGTTCCTGATCTTCATCGTCGTGATGATCCATTGGTGGGATCGTGGCGGGCTGGTCGACAATCTCGACGGCGAGGTCAGCTTCCTCGACGTCGTCTATTTCACCATGATCTCGATCACCACCACCGGATTCGGCGATATCGCACCGATCAGCGACCGGGCGCGGCTGGTCGAGGCGGTGATCGTGACCCCGATCCGCTTCGCCGTATTCTTCATCTTTGTGGGCACGGCCTACAATTTCATCATCAAGCGCAGCTGGGAGAAATGGCGAATGGCCCGCATCCAGGAGCAATTGTCGAACCATATCGTGGTGCTGGGTTATGGCATTTCCGGGCAGGAATCGGTCGCCGAACTGATCGAGCGCGGCACCGATCCGACCTGCATCGTGGTGATCGACCCGAGCGAGGAACGCCTCGCAGCCGCGGAGGCGCTCGGCTGCAACATCATGGCCGCCGATGCCACCCGCGACGAGACCTTGAAAGCGGTGCGGATCGATCAGGCCGCCAACGTGCTGATCTCCGCCGGACGCGACGACACCACCATCCTCATCACCCTGACCGCCCGCGCGCTCGCCCCGCATGTCCCGATCAGCGTGGTCGTGCGCGCAGACGACAACGAGAGCCTGGCGCGCCAGGCGGGCGCGACCAATGTCATCAACCCGGTGCGCTTCACCGGCCTGTTGCTGGCGGGCAGCGCCAAGGGCGCGCATATCGCCGAATATCTTGCCGACCTTGCCTCGGTTTCGGGCCGCGTCCAGCTGGTCGAACGCAAGGTCACCGAAGCGGAATGCGGCAAATCCATCCAGCAGCTCAGCACCGGCGGGCGCGGCCTCAGGGTCTATCGCGACGGCCGGGCGCTGGGTTTCTGGGAATCGGAATGCGAGAGCCTTCTACCCGGAGATGTGATCGTCGAGATCATCCCCACGCTGAGCGGCGAGGAGAAGGGCGACGGTCACGTCGCCGACGACCTCGTCTGAGGGTTCAGCCGAGCAGCCAAAAGACCGCACCGGCGGCGAGGAAGGCGACGAGCCAATAGGCCGCATCGAAGAGCGCCGGCCCCAGCGCACGCTCCCGGCGCACTGCATTGATCAGCACCGCCGGGCCGATGAAGGTCGATGCCAGCCCGCCCGCCATCATGAAATAGAGCCACGGCTTCGCCTGCAGGGTCGCCGCCCCGACCCGCGCGAACATATGGCCGATCATGGCCATGCTGACGAACAGCAGCAGGGCCGCCAGCGCGTGCAGCGCGAGATTGCTCCGCGGGACCGCCGCCCGCCCGTAGAAGGCGGCACCGAGCAGCGCCGCCACGCCCCATCCGGCGATCACCGCCGTCCAGTCGACCGGTCCCATCCGATTTCCGCTCCGCCGCCTAGGCCATCGACGCGTGGACCAAGCCCATCGCGATATAGAACAGCAGCCAATAACCGGCATCGATCCAGAACAGGCGCCGGTCGGCGCGCTGGAACAGGTAGTTCGTCCACAGCGCCGGAACGATGAACCCCAGCGCCACGCCGAACGCCGTGAGCAGCTTTACCATGAAGCCGAGCGACTGGTCGTAGCTCGCAAACGTGTGGGCCAGCGTCCAGCTGGCCAGCAGCGCCAGCAGGAAGGTGAAGCCGTAGAGCTTGCCGGCATCGGCGCTCTTCATGTCTTCCTCGGTCAGGCCGATCGCGGCCATCCACCGTCTTCCCATGATCGGACCGTACCACAGGCCCCCGACCAGAAAGCCGGCCAAAGCGGCGATCACCACCGCCACCCAGTTTACGTCCAGCAGGTTCATCGCCGCTCTCCTCCCGAAGCACGTCCCGACGCCGTGCTAGCGCAAATCCCTTCGCGGGTGTAGAGGGCCGCGCCATCATGACTGCCACCGCCACCTCGATTCCCGACCAGAAGAAGGTCGGCATGGTCTCGCTCGGCTGCCCCAAGGCGCTGGTCGATTCCGAGCGCATCCTCACCCGGCTGCGCGCCGACGGCTATGCGATGTCGCCCGACTACGCCGGCGCCGACGTGGTGCTGGTCAACACCTGCGGCTTCCTCGACAGCGCCAAGGAGGAGAGCCTCCAGGCGATCGGCGAGGCGATCGCGGAGAACGGCCGCGTGATCGTGACTGGCTGCATGGGCGAGGAGGCCGACGCGATCCGCGCCGCGCATCCCAGCGTGCTGGCGGTGACGGGTGCGCACCAATACGAGGCGGTGGTCGAGGCGGTCCACACCCATGCTCCGCCGACGCAGGGGCCGTTCATCGACCTGATCCCCCAACCCGACGTGAAGTTGACGCCGCGGCACTACAGCTATCTCAAGATCTCCGAGGGCTGCAATCACTCCTGCGCCTTCTGCATCATCCCGCAATTGCGCGGGAAGCTCGCCAGCCGGCGGATCGACGCGGTGCTGCGCGAGGCGGAGAAGCTGGTCGCGGCGGGGACCAGGGAACTGCTCGTGATCAGCCAGGACACCTCGGCCTACGGCGTCGACACGCGGCACGAGGCGCGCGAGTGGAAAGGCGAGCAGGTCCGCGCGCACATGACCGACCTCGCCCGCGAGCTCGGCGGCTTGCGGACGGCGGACGGCACCCCGCCCTGGGTGCGGTTGCACTATGTCTATCCCTACCCGCATGTCGACCAGGTCATGCCGCTGATGGCCGAGGGGCTGCTGACACCCTATCTCGACATCCCCTTCCAGCACGCCAGCCGCGCGGTGCTCAAGGCGATGAAACGGCCCGCCAACGAGGCGAAGGTGCTCGAACGCCTCAAGGGCTGGCGGGACATCTGTCCCGACATCGCGGTGCGTTCGAGCTTCGTCGTCGGCTTCCCCGGCGAGACTGAGGAGGATTTCCGCTATCTGCTCGATTGGCTCGAGGAAGCGCAACTGGACCGGGTCGGCGGTTTCCGCTTCGAACAGGTAGAGGGTGCGGCGGCGAACGCCCTGCCCGATCCGGTGCCGGAGGAGGTCAAGGAGGAGCGCTACGCAAGGTTGATGGAAGTCACCGAACGCATCAGCGCGGCGAAGCTCGCGGCGAAGGTCGGTCGCACCCTGCCCGTCATCGTCGACGAGGTCGGCGAGCCCGACGAGGATGGCGACATCGGCGCAACCGCCCGCAGCCAGGCCGACGCTCCCGAGATCGACGGGCAGGTGTTCCTGCGCAATGTGGCCCGCGATTGCGCGCCGGGCGACATTATCGACGCCGTCATCGAAGACGCCGACGCGCACGACCTGTTCGGCGTGCCCACCAGACCGTGAGCCATCACACCCATATCCTCGCCGTCGACACCAGCGGCCCCGGGATGATCGACCTCACCGCACGTATCGCCGGCTGGATCGAACGGACTGGCATCCGCACCGGGCTGCTGACGGCGCTGTGCCGCCACACCTCGGCCAGCCTGACGATCAACGAGAATGCCGCCAGCGCCGTGCAACGCGACCTTGTCGCCTGGCTCGGCCGGATCGCTCCGGAAAGCGACATCTACGAGCACGACAGCGAAGGGCCGGACGACATGCCCGCGCATCTCAAGGCTGCACTCACCGGCGTATCGCTGGCAGTCCCGGTCGAAGATGGCCGGATGATGTTGGGCACGTGGCAGGGCATCTTCCTGATCGAACACCGCGCCCGCCCGCACCGCCGCGAGGTGGCGCTGCACCTGTCGGGCGAATAGCCCCGCGTTACTGCACGGCGCGGCTCGCCACCTGCCCCCCGATCACCACGCCGGTCGCGTGGGTGGTGTATTCGAAGGGGTCGCCGTCGAACATCGCCACGTCGCCGTCTTTGCCCACTTCGAGCGAACCTAGCCGGTCGCCCACGCCGATGATTCTGGCGGCGTCGATGGTGATGGTCTCCAGCGCGTCGTTCCAGGGCAGTCCGTTGGCCGCAGCCACAGCGGCTTCGAACAGGATCACGCGGGTCTTGGGCACGTACCCCTCGAAGCCCGATTGCAGCGCGAAGGGGATGCCCGCTTCCGCCAGCTTGGCGGCGGTGGTGAAGCTGGCGTTCTGATAGTCGCCGCCGTGGCGGGTCATTGTCGGGTGGAGGATCACCGACACCTCAGCCGTGCGGATCTCGTCGAGCAGGAGATAGGATTCGGCCGCGCCATCGAGCACGAGATCGATGCCGAATTCCTCCTTCAGCCTGAGCGCGTTCATGATGTCCTGCGCGCGGTTGGCGGTGACCATCAGCGGCAGGCGACCCTGGATCACCTCGCGCATCACCTGCTCCTCGAGACCGGGGACCTCCGCATCGGTGCCTTTCGCCTGATCGCGCTCGGTGTTGTCGAGCGCGGCCCTGGTACGTGCCTGGGTGAGCGCGGTGCGGATCATCGCGATCTGCTTGGCCCGGGTACCGGGCGCCCCGCCCTCGTCGCCCAGCGAACCGGGGCCGAGGTTGGCGGCGACCATCGCCCTCGGGACGATCGCCGCGGCATCTGCGGTCCTGGCCCAGGTCTTGGCGACCATCGTCTGGCCCGAGACCAGCGTACCGGGGCCGTGGCCGGTGTGGATCGTGGTGACGCCGAAATTGCGCAACCAGTCGACCAGCGTCTCGGCCGGATCGTAGCCGTCGATCGCGCGCAGGTGCGGCTGGATCGGCGCGCCCTCGTCGAGCTGGTCCTGATCGTCTTCCTGATTGAGATAGCCGGCGAGTCCGACCACGGTGCGGGCATCGACCAGACCGGGGGTCACGACTTCCGCAGTGAGCGTTTCGAGGCCCTGCGGAACAGGGGTCGTGGCGGCAGGACCGACGGCGACGATCTTGCCGTCGCGGATGACGACCACGCCGTCCTCTATCGCAGGACCGGCCATGGTGTGCACCGTACCGCCGCGCACGGCGACATCCTGAGCGAGAGAAGGAACAGCAAGCGCCGAGGCGAGCACAGCTCCCGACACGAGACCGGCGGCGAATCTTTTCGGCATGTTCATTACTCCGCCTCCCCGTGAAGCTCGTTGTGATGCGCCGCGGGATCGCGGGGATCGCCCGCGCCATATCCGCCGGTGGCCATCAGCAGCCCTTCCTCCGTCGAGCGGTCGAACAGCTTCTCGCCCTCGACCCAGGTTTCGAGCACGTTGGTGTAGACCGAGAACGGATCGCCATCGAGGATCAGGAGATCCGCATCCTTGCCGGGTTCGAGCGATCCGATGCGGTCGGCGAGGCCGATCTGCCGCGCGCCGTTGATGGTCAGCGCGGCGAGCGCACCGTCGCGCGACATGCCGCCGCGCACCGCCACTGCCGCCGAACGCCGCAGGAAGCGCGAATCGATGATCCCGTCGTCCGAATGGAGCGAGACCATCACGCCGGCGCGTTCGAGAATGCCGGCCGCTTCCAGCCGGGCGTCGCGCGCCTCCAGCTTTCCGCCGGGCGCGTCGAGCGTGATGTGCGACACCGGTATGTTCGCGGCCGCCAGCTCATCGGCCATCTTCCAGCTCTCGATGCCGTGCTGGACCAGCAGGTTGAAACCGAACTCGCGGCTCAGTCGTACCGCGGTCATGATGTCGTCGGCGCGGTGCGTATGGAAATGGACCAGCCGGCGGCCGGACATAACCTCGCACAGCGCCTCCTTGCCCAGATCGGGTTTCTCGCGCTTGCCCGCGCAATAGGGCTTGGCCTGGGTGAAGGCGCTGCGGACCAGCGCGGCCGATTTGGCGCGGGTTCCGGGGAACCCGCCCGTCGCGCGCATCGGATTGGTACCGTTGGCCATCTTCATCCCGCCCATCACCGCGCCGTCGGGCCAGAAGAACGCGATGTCCTCGATCGTGTTGCCGTCGCGCAGCTTCATATAAAAGGTTTGGCCGCTCATCAGGTGGCCAGAGCCGGGCATGACGTTGGCCGTGGTCACGCCCCCCGCGCGGGCCTTGGCGATGCTGGCGTCGCGGGGATTGATCGAATCCATCGCCCGCACTTCGGGCTGGATCGGGGAAGAACTGTCGGCCCCGGCGACCTGGCCGATATGCGAATGGGTATCGACGATGCCGGGCATGATCGTCCGGCCCGTCGCATCGCGGCGTTCCGCATCGGCGGGGACGGCGACATCGGCGCCCACCGCCACGATCTTGCCACCTTCGATGACGATCGTGCCGTTTTCGATAGGGGCGCCCGCGATCGGAATGATCCGCGCGCCGGTGAAGGCGATGGCGCGCTCCTGCGCCCATGCAGGAGAGGCAGCGAACGGCGCGGCCAACGCCGTACCTACCGCCAGCATCGCCATCAGCGCGCACGCCTTGGTCTTTGCCCTAAATCTGGCCGTCATCAAAAGCTTCCCCCCCGTCTTCGTAGCCCCTGCTATGCGTTGGGCGACGGTCCCGGCAAGGGAAAACCCGCCAAGGGACCAAGTTTTCGGAAACCTTCTCTCCCCCCGCCGTTCGCTGAGTGTGACCATTTCCATAAAGACCCGCTTCGCCTTCACTCTCGACAAGCCGACCGATGTGCTTCTCCAGTTCGAAGCGGCCGACATTCCCGAACAGGAACTTCTCGAACGCAATACGCAGATGACCGAGGCCGAGCATTGCGCCTGGGTGCCGGCGCAGGACGATATCGGGGAGCGAATCTGGATTCGCGCCCAAGGCCGGTTCGAGGTCGACTACCGCGCCCGGGTCCGCCCCCGGCGCCAGCTTCCCGATCTCGGCGCGCTCAAGCGCCTGCTGCCCCACGACATGCCCGGCGAGGCGGTCCAGTACCTGTTCGACAGCCGCTATTGCCCGGCGGACAAGTTCCAGTCGTTCGTCGAAGCGGAATTCGGCGGGACCGAGGGCGGCGCGCGCATCCTCGCCATCCGCGACTGGATCGCCGAAAATTTCGAATACAAGTCGGGCGTGTCGGACGCGCGAACCGGCGCGCTCGACACCTTCGTCCAGCGGGCAGGCATCTGCCGCGATTTCGCCCATGTCATGGTGACTCTCGCCCGTGCCAGCACCATCCCCGCGCGTTACGTCGCGTGTTACGCCCCCGGCGTCGAACCGCCCGACTTCCACGCCATCGCCGAGGTCTTCCTCAACGATCCCGACACAGAAGGCGGCGGCACCTGGCAGCTGGTCGATGCGACCGGCATGGCCGATCCGGCCGAGACGGTGAAGATCGGTGTCGGGCGCGATGCGGCGGACGTCAGCTTCCTCACCAGCTTCGGCGCCAATGACTTCGAGCACTCGAAGGTCACCGTGACGCGCGTGGCGGATTAACCAAGCCGCTTAAGTTCGCCCGTGCGCTGGTCTCGCTACGGGACGCCGCCGGGTGAGTTCTGGAAGAATCGCCGGCGGGTCGCTATGGTCGGCTCCATGAGCGCAATGTTCAAATGGATCGGCGGTGCCACCTTGGTGGTGGCGATGGCACTGGCCCTCGCCTTCCACTCGGGCAGCGCGGAGGCCGAGGCACCCCCCGTTGCCACCGAGGTAACTGCGATGCCGTTACTCGGGGCGGAAGCCGCGATCGCAGCGAAGTTCGCCGCCGTCGCCGCCCGGCCCGATCCGAATTTCACGATCAACTCGATCCTGCCGATCGAGGGTCCGATGAAATACGGCGAATGGCACTGGAACACCGAGAAAGCACCCGAGGACGGCAAGCTGGTGATCACGGTCGATCTCGAGGCGCGGGTAATTTCCGCCTTCAAGGGCGGGCACGAGATCGGCGCCGCGGTGGCGATGCTGGGCACGGACGAGCATCCGACGCCGGTCGGCACCTTCCCCATCCTCACCAAGGAACGCCACAACGTTTCGGAAAAATACGGCAACGCGCCGATGCCATGGACCTTGCGCCTCACCTGGGATGGAGTCGCCATCCACGGCGGCAGCGAGGTCCAGAACGGCTATGCCAGCCACGGCTGCATCGCCGTGCCCGACGAATTCGCCGACCGTTTGTTCGAAACGGCGAAGAAGGGCGATGTGGTGATCATCACCGACGGCAAGCGCCTCGACATCGGCGACGAGATCGCGACCTAGCGGCTCTTCCGCGGCGGTTCCGGGACACAGATCCAGGTCTTGCCCACCCTCTCGATCAGAACCCCGGCGATATTGCCCTTTGAAACGTCGGTCTTGAGAAAGCCGATGACTTCGCCATGCCGGGCCGATCCACCGAGCGTGGCGATTGCCCGTGCGATCAGCCGCGCGGTCGTGTCGTTCAATTCGCCGACCGGTACCGTGATCCTCGTCGCCGCCACCTCCGCCTCGCGATCCCATTCCCGGTCCGCCAGTGCTTGCAGGTCGCTATCGACTTCCGCCAGATGCGCTGCGGAGCGCGCGAGGGCCAGCGGGTCCAGCCAGTCGACCTGCGCCAGTTCGCGCCTGATCCGCACCCGATCGTAAGCTGAGTCCCGGTTGCTGGGGTCTTCTACGAAGGGAATGCTTCTGCGGTTCACGAAATCCAACAGTTCGGCTTTTCCGAAACCCAGCAGCGGGCGGATGACGGGAACGCAGCAGCCTTCTATCAGGGTCGATGGTCGGATTCCCGCAAGACCGGCCAGACCGCTCCCCCGGTTGAGCCGCATGATCACCGTTTCGGCCTGATCGTCGGCATGATGCCCTGTCGCGATTGCCGCCAGACCCTGCTCCCGTGCCCACCTGCCCAGCGCGGCGTACCGTGCGGCGCGGGCACGATCCTGCAGGTTTCCCTCGGAAACGCGCACGGGAAGAATTCGGCAGGGAATCCCGATTGCGTCGCAATGGCTCGCCACCAACGCGCATTCGTCGGCCGCTTCAGCCCGCAGTCCATGATCGACAGTCGCGACTTCCACCTCGTCGGCGATGACATCGCGGGCCAGCGCCAGAAGACCCATGCTGTCCGCCCCGCCCGAAACAGCCAGACCCAGCCTGCCCGGAGGGCGTAACGATCGCAAAGCGGCGGCGAACCGCTCTCGCAGAGCTTCGTCTAGCCGCGTCGGATCAATCGCAGGTCACCTTGGCCCGGTTCGCGGCATACTGGCTTTGCAATCGTCCGGTGGCCAGCGCCGGATAGGTCTCGGCGAATTCGGAAAGCGCGATGCAGGCGCGGTTGGTATCGTTCAGCGCGATCATCGCCTCGGCGAGATAGAGCAGGCTGTCGCCGGCGCGCGCGGCGTTCTTGTCGGCCTGGTAGTTGCGCAGGAACCACGGCGCGGCATCGTTTGGCTTGCCGTCGTCGAGATAGGCCCGGCCGAGCAGGTTGCGGCCGTAAGTGACGCGCGAATGGTTCGGATAGCGCTCGACGAACAGGGTCAACTGCTGGATCGCCTCGGGAAAATAGCCCGCATCCCACAAGCGGAAGCCATAGGAATATTCGTCGTCGCCGGGATCGTCGGTCTGGGGCTTGGCGATCGCGCGGACCGCGGCGAGGCGCTCGGCGCTGGGCCCCGAGCCGGTGCCGGCCGGCGCGGACGCAGGATTGGTGGTGGCCGCAGCAGTGCCGCCCGAGCTCGCGGGGGTCGAGAGGCTGCCCGTCGCAACCCCGGCCTGCGCCGGAACGGTGGCACTCGGCGGGGCGGCCTCGAGCGCCTCGACCCTGGAGGTCAGCTGTCGCACCGCGAAGGAGCCTTCTTCATACTGCCCGGTCAGGCGCTGGATCTGCGTTTCGAGCGCGTCGAGCCGGGCGAGGATATCGGTGACCGCCGTCGTCGAAGGCACCGCGGGGCCGGCGTTGTTCTGCTGCGGCTGAGCGGTGACCTCGGGTTCGAAGTAGCGGCCGTCGGCCCCCGGGAAAACCCGCCGCTGAAGGGCACGCACCTCCGCCTCGAGCTTGCGGATGCGGGTTTCGGCCGCAGAATCCTGGGCGAGCACGGGAACGGCCGTCACGCTCATGACGGCCGCCATTCCGGCGAGGGCGAAATTGCGGGCGGGAATGTGTAGGCTGCGGCCGGTCATCGCGGGCAGGCTCCTGCTGTCGGTTGGATCGAAGAAAATTGGCGTAGGCTTGCGCGGCTGTCGAGGGGATGAAGGCGCTTATCCCATTCCAATTCGCACAGCGAGCCCACGGATGGCGCTAGGCGTCCCCAGTGCCGGGAGCGCTGGCGGCCGGCGCCGGGTTCGCTGAGGGCGCGCTGCCACGCTCCAGCAGCGCTTCGGCCGTCACCGGCACGTCCCGCACGATCTCGTCCTCTTCCGACAGCTTGGGGACGCTGCGGCCGCCGACCGTGATCGCCAGGGCATAGGGGCGCCCCGTCCAGACCTGCGGCCCTTCGGCATCGGCGGGTACCGTGAAACTGTCGCCCGCGTCCATCTGCGCTTCGTAAAGCCGTTCGCCCCCGGCATCGTAGAACTTGACCCAGGTCCCATCCATCTCGCTGGTGAAGACCACCGGACCCGACGGCACGGCGGCGGCGGCCTGCCTTTGCTCAGGGCGGCGCTCGTCCGCGTCCCGAGCCGCCTGCTGCCGATCGTCGGTCAGCGGCGCGGGGCCCATGCCGGGCGCGAAATAGCTGCGGTAGAACGAGAAGCCGCCCACCAGCAACAGCACCACGGCGGCGGCCGACAGCCAGGCGAGACCGCGCGAGGGCACGCGCGCCGGATCGCCGGGTTCGAATTTGGCGGGCGAGGCCCTGCGTTCCGGATTGCTGGCCGCCAGTTCGGCACGGACGGCGTCGAGCAATTCCTTCTCGTCGAGTTCGAGCAGCCGGGCGTAGGTGCGGGTGAAACCGATCGCATAGGTGCGCGACGGCAGCCGATCGAAATCGCCGTTCTCGATCGAGAGCAAGTGGCGCTCGGGAATGCGGGTCTCCGCGGCGACCTGGGCAATCTCCAGTCCCCGAGCCTCGCGCGCCGCCTTCAATCTTTCGCCTGCGCCCGCCGGCGGTGCCGGCGCATCCTCGACGATAACGTCTTCTTCCATGCGATCCCTGTTTTTCGACCCTTTACCCTTGTCCGGCGAAGATGATGCAACCGCGACTGTGTCAACCAAGGTTGCGAATCATATCATATCATAAAGGACCAGCCGGTCCGAACGCGCGATGAACTCAATCCGTCTCGATCTCGCGCTCGGCGGCCCATTGCTCCAGTGCCGCGCGCAAATCCGGTGGCGGAGAGGCGAGCCAGCGCTGCATCGCCGCGGAAATTTCGGCCAGATCGACCTTGCGCACCAACTCCTTTATGGGGCCGACCGATGCCGGCGTGATCGACAGGCGCCGATAGCCGATACCCATCAGCGCCAGCGCCTCCAGCCGCCGCCCGCCCATCTCGCCGCATACGCCGATATCGATCGGATGGCCGATCGCGTTCTTCATCACCCGGTCGAGAAACCGCAGGATCGCGGGGCTGAGCCAATCGTAGCGTTCGGCAAGCTTGGGGTTGGCCCGGTCGGCGGCAAAGAGAAATTGCGTGAGGTCGTTGGTCCCGATGGACAGGAACGAGAGCCGCGGGGCGATCAGTTCGAGCACTTCGGCAAGGGCGGGCACTTCCAGCATCGCGCCGTAGCGGATCTCCTCGGGCAGGATCTTTCGCCGCGCGCGCAGGAACTCGGCCTGCTTCTCGAACACCGCCTTGGCTGCGTCGAATTCCCACGGCTCCGAAACCATCGGGAACATCACGCTCAGACGGCGCCCCGACGCCGCTTCCAGTAGAGCGCGCGCCTGCGCCTTGAGCAGCCCCTCGCGCTCCAGCGACAGGCGCAGCGCGCGCCAGCCCATCGCCGGGTTCTCCTCGCGCTCGATCGCTTCGGAAGCGAGATAGGGGACGGCCTTGTCGCCACCGATGTCGACAGTGCGGAAGACCACCGGCTTGTCGCCCGCGGCATCGAGCACGTCGCGATAGAGACGCTGCTGGCGCTCGCGCTGGGGCAAAGTCGCGGAGACCAGGAACTGGAATTCGGTGCGGAACAGGCCGATCCCGTCGGCCCCGGTGAGCTGCAGGGCCGAAACGTCGTCGCGCAGGCCGGCGTTCATCATCACCGTGATCCGCGTGCCGCACCGGGTGAAGGGTTCGACGTCGCGCAGTTCGGCATAGGCCGCCTGGCGCGCCCGCGTCTTCTCGAACCGCCCGGCGAAGGCATCGCGCATCTGTTGCGACGGGCGCAAGCTGACCGTGCCCTTTTCGGCATCGACCAGAACGTCGTCGCCCTCGCTGACCAGCCGGCGGATGCCCGGCACCCGCCCCAGTACGGGCACCCCCATCGCCCGCGCCACGATCACGACGTGCGCGGTGGCCGAACCTTCCTCGAGCACCACGCCCTTCAGGCGGCGGCGGTCGTATTCGAGCAGTTCGGCCGGGCCGAGGTTGCGCGCGATCAGGATGGTGTCGCGCCGCAGGCCCTGCGTTGCCGCGGTACCGAGCTGGCCCGAGACGATCCGGAGCAGCCGGTTGGAAAGGTCCTCCAGATCGTGCATCCGGTCGGCGAGCAGCGGATCGTCGATCTCGCGCATCCGCATCCGGGTGCGTTGCTGGACCCGCTCGATCGCCGCTTCGGCGGTGAGGCCGGAATCGATCGCCTCGTTTATGCGCCGCGACCAGCCCTCGTCGTAGGCGAACATCTTGTAGGTCTCGAGGACCTCGTCGTGCTCGCCTCCCTTCCCGAATTCGGGTTCGCGGCCCATGGCATCGATTTGTTCGCGCATCCGGTCGAAGGCCCGGTAGACCCGCTGGCGCTCGGCCTCGATGTCCTCCGCCATGACTTGGTCGATCGAGACGCGGGGCTGGTGGAAGACCGCCCGCCCGGCGCCGAGCCCCTTGACCAGCGACAGCCCCTCGATCACCTCGGGGCCGGTATGCGCCTCTCCAAGTCCGAGCGCATGCTCGCCGTCGATCAATTCGTGGTGAGCGATCAGTTCCGACAGCACCATGGCGGTGGTCTGCAACGCCTCGATCTCGACTTCCTCGTAGCGCCGCGGATCGACATGCTGGACGCACAGCGTGCCTACCGCGCGCTCGCGGTAGACGATCGGGACGCCGGCGAAGGAATGGAACTTCTCCTCCCCGGTCTCGGGCCGGTAGAGGAAGTCGGGATGCGCCTTGGCCTCGGCGAGATTGAGCGTCTCGATGTTCTTGGCGATCGTTCCGGTCAGCCCTTCGCCCAGCCCCAGCCGGGTGACGTGGACCGCTTCGGGGTTGAGCCCCCGGGTGGCGTAGAGTTCGAGCGCGCCCTCGCGCAGCAGGTAGATCGAGCAGACCTCGCTATCGAGGCTCTCGCCGATGATCTCGACCACCGCATCGAGCTTGGCCTGCGCGTGGGTGCGCCCCGCCATCACTTCGTGGAGGCCGGTGAGAATCTGGCGGGCGCTGGCGGCGGCGGTCATGGCCCCAGCCTATAGCAGCGCCCGCGGATTTGGTAAGGGAGCGTCAGCCGGCGGAGAGCTCTTCCTTGATCTTCAACTTCTGTCTCTTGATCTGGCGAATCACCGCATCGTCGGGCGCCGGACGGGCCTGTTCCTGCCGCAGCTTGGCCTCGAGGCCGGCGTGCTTGGTCTGGAGCGCTTCGACGTGGGATGATTGCATTGGGCTGTCTCCTGCCGGTTGATGTGCGTGGGGTCGCGACCCCGTGGTCCAGGCGACTCGTCCTTGGCGGAGCGAGCCACCGGACAAGCATCAAACCACAGCTTTAATCTTTTGCGAACCCCCGCCCGATCGATTACCGCTCGGCCCCCTCTGACGAGCGGCGAACGGAGTCGGCCGCCGGTCCAGTTGCGCGAGGTGGGGGTGAACGAACAGGAGCTTCGAAAGCGGCTGGAGGCGCTGAAGAGCGAGCATCGCGACCTAGACACCGCGATCGCCGCGCTGGTCGAGACCGGGCGCGAGAAGGGCTATACCGACCAGCTTCAGATCGCCCGCCTCAAGAAGCGCAAGTTGCGCATCCGCGACCAGATCGCGGCGATCGAGGACACGTTGCTGCCCGACATCATCGCCTGACCCGCGGAGCATCCAAAACCGGGACAATCGTGGTTAAGCCTCTGGCAGGTCCGGCGCGCGCGCCGTAATCCGAGGCGATCATGACCACTCCCGATTTCAGCCGCGCGATCATCGAGGAACTCTATTCCGAAGCGCTGGTGCTGGCCGACGAGGCGCGCACCGTCTTCGACCTGCGCGCGCGGGAGACCGACGGACCCGACCGCGACAATGTGCGGATCGCCCTGTCGATCGAGGGGCTCAAGACAACCACCAGAGTGATGCATCTTCTCGCCTGGCTGCTCAACCGCCGTGCCTATCTGGCGGGCGAACTGACCGAACGCCAACTTCGCGACGCAGGCGGGCTGCCTGACGACCGGCCTGCAGATCCGGCGCAGATGGCGCAATTGTTGCCCGCGACCCGGGCGCTGATCCGCGACACCGAGAGGCTCTATGCCCGGGCGGCGCGGCTCGATGCCGGACACGAAGAAGCCGGCAACAGCCCGGTCGAGCGGATGCACGGACGTTTGACCCAGGTCTTCGCCACCGGTTGATCTAGGCCGCGGCGAGCGCCGCGCGCCAGCGGCCCAGACGGGCCCTTCGCGTTCCTTCGTCCATCGCCGGTTCGAAACTGCGCGCGGAACCACGCATCGCCACGGCCGCCGCTTCCAGAGACGCGTGGATGCCCGCCCCGGTCGCCGCGCACAGCGCCGCGCCGAGCGCGGTGGTCTCGACGAAATCGGGCCGTTCGACCGCCATGCCGAGCACATCGGCAAGATCCTGCGCCATCCAGTCGTTGGCGCTCATCCCGCCGTCGATCCTGAGGCCGGTCCACGGCGCGCCGTCGGCGGCGAAGGCTTCCGCCAGATCGTGGGTCTGATGCGCCATCGCCTCCAGCGCGGCGCGGGCCATCTCCGCCCGGCCGCTCGAAAAGCTCAGCCCCGCGATCACTCCGCGAGCCTCCGGCCGCCAGTGCGGTGCGCCGAGGCCGGACAGTGCCGGCACGATCGTTACATCCCCACTGTCTGGGATCGAGCGAGCCAGCGCTTCGGTCTCGGCGGCGCTCGAAATCAGACCCAGGCTGTCGCGCAGCCACTGGATAAGGCTGCCGGCGACGAAGACCGAGCCCTCGAGGGCGTAGGTCCGGACACCGCCGGACTGTGCCAGCACCGTTCCGAGCAGGCGGTGGTCGGAGCGCGGGATGTCGCCGCCCTTGTTGGTCAGCACGAAGGCACCGGTGCCGTAGGTCGCCTTGGTCTCGCCGAAGGACAGGCAGCCCTGGCCGATGGTCGCAGACTGCTGGTCCCCGACCAGGCCGCAGATCGGGATCGGCGCTTCGAGCCATTGCGGATCGCAGCGGGCCAGATCGCCATGCGTGTCGACCACGCGCGGCAGGCTTCGTACCGGCACGCCGAAGAGTTCGCACAGCCCCAAGTCGAACTGCGCGCCATCGAGGGCAAGCAGCAGCGTGCGGCTGGCATTGCTCGCGTCGGACAGGTGTTCGCCCCCCGTCAATTTGAAGACGAGCCAGCTCTCTACCGTGCCGAAGGCGAGCGCGCCGCGCTGGGCGGCGGCGCGCACCGGCCCCTCGTGGTCGAGCAGCCAGCGCATCTTGGTGGCGGAGAAATAGGGATCGAGCAGCAGGCCGGTGCGGCGCTGAACCTCGTCCTCGTGCCCTGCCTCCTTCAGCTTCGCGCAGACATCCGCGGTGCGCCGGTCCTGCCACACGATCGCGCGGGCGAGCGGTTCTCCGGTTGCCTTGTCCCAGGCCACCACGGTCTCGCGCTGGTTGGTGATGCCGATCGCGGCGACGCCGCCATCGGTCGCCTCGGCACAGACGCTTCGGGCGCAGGCGAGCGTTCGCGACCAGATTTCCGCCGCGTCGTGCTCGACCCAGCCGGGCCGCGGGTAGTGCTGCGTCAGTTCCTTCTGAGCGACCCCGAGCAACCGTCCGTCCGGCGCGAACAGCATGGCTCGGGTCGAGGTCGTCCCGGCGTCGAGGACCAGAATGTTTTCTCCCATGGCGGGCATCTAGCCCCAAATCCGGGATGGGTGAAAGACGGGATGCGGCGGCAAGGTGGCGAAACGTCCTTCCGCCTCCTACATGTCCGGCCATGCCCTCCGCGCCCCCAGAGCCCTGGCCCACCGGTATCGCCGAGCAGATCGAGCCGCTGGTCCGCCGGGTGCTGGCCCCCAACCCTTCGCCCTTCACCTATACCGGCACGCAGACCTACATCGTCGGGATGGGGGATGGCTGCGCGGTGATCGATCCCGGGCCGGACGACGAGGCCCATCTCGATGCGATCAAGGCCGCGATCGGCGCCGAACAAGTGCGCGCGATCATGTGTACGCATACGCACAAGGACCACTCGCCCGGCTCTCGTCCACTCGCGAAAGACACGGGAGCGCCGATCGTCGGCTGCGCTCCCCTCGCCTTCGACGCGAGCGGTCCCCGTGCCGACGAGGGTTTCGATCCCGATTACGCGCCCGACCGCGTGCTGGAAGATGGCGAGGCGATGACCGGCTCCGGCTGGACCCTCACCGCCGTCGCGACCCCCGGCCATGTCTCCAACCACCTGTGCTTCGCACTCGAGGAAAGCGGTGCCCTCTTCACCGGAGATCACGTGATGGGCTGGTCCACAAGCGTGGTGGTGCCCCCCGACGGCGACATGGGCGATTACATGAAGAGTCTCGACCTGCTCTACGAGCGGGAAGACCGCATCTATTACCCCGCCCACGGGCCGGCGGTGGAAAAGCCCCGCCAGCTGGTCCGCGGAATGATCGGCCATCGCCGCCAGCGCGAGAACCAGATCCTGCGCCTGCTGGGCGAGGCGCCTGGGACGGCCGCCGATCTGGTGCCGCAAATGTACAAGGGGCTCGATCCCCGGCTGACCAAGGCGGCGCAGCTTTCGGTCACCGCCCACCTCATCGATCTGGAACGCCGCGGGCTCGCGGGGCGTAAGGAAGAGGTATGGCACGCAAGCTGAGATACCGCCGCGACGACACGCTCGCCCCCAAGCTGTCGCATGAAACGCCGCTGCAGAAGTTCGCCGGCGCGCCGTGGATCGTCGTGGCTCTGCTGCTGGCCGCCGTTGCCTGGCTCGTCTGGCGGGCCTTCTACTATCAGGAAGAGGGCGACCCGGTGGGCAGCGCCATGCTCGCCTTCGAACGGCAGAATTCGCTGACGGTGTTTTCCTCGCGCTTCGAAGTCGTCGCCGAGAGCGAGGATACGCGCGGCGTCCTGGGGGTGCCGGTCCTGCGCAGCCGGCAAGCGACGATCGTGCCGGCGAGCGTCGAATACCGGCTCGACCTGTCGGGAATGGACCGCCAGGATTTCGACTGGGATCCCGAGGCCGAGACGCTTACCGTCAGCCTGCCGCAGATTCAGACCACCCGCCCCAATATCGACGAGGGCGCGGCGCGCACCTTTACCGAAGGCACATGGGTCACCCGCGATGCCAGCGCCGACCTAGCCCGGAACAATTCGCAGCAGGCGGAACGCCGCGCCAGCGCCTTCGCCAGGAATCCCGAAATTCTTGCCCTCGCCCGCCAGGCCGCGCGGCAGGCGGTGCGCCAGAACCTGACCGTGCCGCTGCAGATCGCCGGTTACGACGAGGCCGTGGTGAACGTCCGCTTCGCCGACGAAGGATAATCCCGGTCCGCTCAAAGCGTCTTCCAAGGCCAGCCGGCCCGGTGTAAATGTCGCACCGGATCAACGCCGGGTCGCATCGGAGGGTTTTCGCGATGGCCACCTTGCCTGGCTCGTCCTTCGTTCTGCCGCCGGTCGATGCCGAGCGCGCCGAACGCCGTTTCTTCCTCGTCATGGCCATCGCCATGTCGGCGACCATCGTCGCCGGGTTTTCGCTCAACCTGGCGATGGGTCGTTCGACCTTCGCCGTGCCATTTGCCTACCATGCCCATGCCGCGGTGTTCATGGGCTGGCTGGCGCTTTTCGTCGCGCAATCGGCGACCATCGCCACGGGTCGGCGTGCCCTTCACATCCGCCTCGGCAAGATCGCCTATGTCTGGATACCGCTGATGGTGGCCATGGGTGTCACGATCATGATCGTCGTGGCGCGCAGGACCGGCGGGCCCTTCTTCTTCTCGGTCAACGAGTTCCTGATCAGCAATATCGTCGGCTTGCTGTGCTTCGGCGGGCTCGCCCTGTGGTCGTTGCGCACCCGGCGCCACAACGGCTGGCACCGCCGGCTGATGTTGTGCGCCATGACCATCCTCGTCGGACCCGGCCTCGGCCGTCTGCTGCCGATGCCGCTGCTCATCCCACACGCCTGGACGATTTCTTTCATCGCTACACTGGTCTTCCCGGCGATCGCGATGGGGCGCGACGCGAGACGCCGGGGGCATGTCCACCCGGCCTATTGGTGGGGCATGGGGATCGTGGTCGCGAGCTTCGCCGGATCGATGCTGCTGGCCTACACCCCGGCCGGCATCGCGATCACCGAAGCGGTGGTCGCCGGCACGCCTGGGGCGGAGCGACCGATGGAGGCTTTTCTTCCTCCCGGTTTCGCGCTCTAGCCCCCCGCGTTATCGGAACACCCTCCCCTCGGGGCCCGTTCGTCCTATATGGACCCCGCACGCATATCACGGACGGATAGATGACTGCCGAAACCAAGCTCCCTACGGGCGAAGACCTGCTTTCCGAGATCGACCGCCTGCGCAAGGAGCGCAACGCGGTGATCCTGGCGCATTACTACCAGAAGCCGCAGATCCAGGACCTCGCCGATTTCGTCGGCGATTCGCTTCAGCTCAGCCAGATGGCGGCGGAGACCGATGCCGACGTCATCGCGTTCTGCGGGGTGAAGTTCATGGCCGACACCGCCAAGATCCTCAGTCCGGAGAAGATCGTCGTCCTGCCCGACATGGATGCCGGCTGCAGCCTCGAAGACAGCTGCCCTCCGGAAAAATTCAAGGCCTTCCGCGAGGCGCATCCCGATCACATCGCGCTGACCTACATCAACTGCTCGACCGAGGTGAAGGCGCTCTCCGACGTCATCGTGACGAGCTCCAGCGCCGAGACGATCCTCAGCCAGATTCCCAAGGACCAGAAGATTATCTTCGGGCCCGACCGGCATCTGGGCGGCTACCTCAGCCGCAAGTTCGACCGCGAGATGCTGCTGTGGCCGGGCGTGTGCATCGTCCACGAAGCCTTCAGCGAAACCGAACTGCTCAAGCTGCAGCAGCAATATCCCGGCGCGCCGATCGCGGCGCACCCGGAATGCCCGCCGACCATCGTCGATCACGCCGATTACGTCGGCTCGACCAGCGGCATCCTGCAATTCGCCGAGACCTTCGAAGGCGACACGCTGATCGTCGCCACCGAGCCGCACATCATCCACCAGATGGAAAAAGCGCTGCCGAGCAAGAACTTCATCGGCGCGCCCGGCGCGGACGGCAATTGTTCGTGCAACATCTGCCCCTACATGGCGCTCAACACGCTGGAAAAGCTCTACGCCTGCCTGCGCGACCTGGAGCCGCGCATCGAGATCGAGGAAGGCCTGCGGCTGCAGGCCAAGCGCAGCCTCGACCGCATGCTGGAGATGGCCAGCGGGACCATCGGGATGGGCGATCTGGGCAAGGTCTAATCCGGCTTCGGCTGGCATTCAGCCGCCCGCTTGCATAACAGGGGCTTCCAACCACGACCCGGGAGCCCCGATGCCGCGCTTTACTTCCAGCCTTGCCGCCGCCCTCGCCGCCACGGCTGCCCTCGTCAGCCCGATCGCCCTCGCGGCGCAGGATACCGACGCCGAAGACCCGTATATCTGGCTAGAGGAAATCCAGGGCGAACGCGCACTGGCGCAGGTCGATGAATGGAACGCGGCGACCGAGGAAGTGCTGACCGCGCAGCCCGAATATCCCATCGCCAGGGCCTGGGCGAAGCAGATCCTCGACGACGACCGGCAGATCGCCATGCCGAGCGCGATCCACGGCGACATGGTCACCAACCTCTGGCGCGATGCCGACAACCCGCGAGGGGTATGGCGGATCGCGACGATCGAGAGCTACCGCGCCGGTACGCCCGAATGGCGAACTCTGATCGACGTCGATGCGCTGGGCCGCGAGGAAGGGGAAAGCTGGGTGTGGCACGGGGCCAACTGCCTCGCGCCCGAGTATCGCCGCTGCCTGATCTCGCTCAGCCCCGGCGGAACCGATGCCGACGTGCTTCGCGAATTCGACGTGGCCACCGGCGGATTCGTGGCCGACGGCTTCACCCTCCCCGCCGCGAAATCCAGCGTCGCCTGGTTCGACGAGAACACGCTGTTCGTCGGCACCGACGAGGGCGAGGGGACGATGACCGATTCGGGCTATCCCCGTCTCGTTCGCTTGTGGGATCGCGGCACGCCCTTCGAAGAAGCTCGCCTGATCGCCGAGGGCGAACAAAGCGACGTCAGCATCGGCGGATTCTCGGTCCTCGACGGTGAGACCCGCTGGCGCTTCGTCCGCCGTGGACCGAGTTTCTGGACCAACGAGGTATCGCTCGTCCGCGAAGACGGCAGCACCGTCGCCCTTCCGGTCCCCGAGGATGCCGAGTTCGAAGCGGTGCTGAACGGGTCGCTGATCGCCAAGCTCAATTCATCGCTGCAAACGGCCGGCGGAGAAGCCCAGCCCGGAACCCTGCTCTCCTGGTCGCTCGACGATGTCCTGAGCGGCGCCGAGCCTGCCCCCACCGTGGTCTTCCGGCCGAGCGAAACCCAGGCGGTCGAACAGGTCGCCTCTTCGGAAAGCAAGCTGTGGGTTAAGGTGCTCGACGATGTGTCGGGCAAGCTCATCGAACTTACCCCGACCGCATCGGGCTGGACCCAGCGCGCGATGGACTTGCCCGCCAACAGCACGGTGCAGATCGCTCAGACCAGCGGCAAGGGCGACACCGCCTATGTCACGGTCGAAAGCATGCTGACCCCGCCGACGCTCTACGCGGTGCCATCCCAAGGCGAACCGGTGGCGATCGCCAGCGAACCGGCACAGTTCGACGCCTCCAAATTCGCGGTCGAGCAGAAATTCGCCACCTCCAAGGACGGCACCAGGGTCCCCTATTACCTCGTCCGACCCAAGGGCGCGACCGGGCCGCTGCCGACGCTGATCCACGCCTATGGCGGTTTCCGCGCGGCGCAGACGCCCAAATACCTCACCGACGAGCCCTATCGCAGCGGTCCGCTGAGCCTGTTCTGGCTGGAGGAAGGCAATGCCTATGTCCTCGCCAACATCCGCGGCGGGGGCGAATACGGTCCGCGCTGGCACGAGGAGGCCTTGCGCGAGAAGCGCCAGAACAGCTTCGACGATTTCCATGCGGTGGCCGACGATCTGGTCGCGAGCCGCCTCGCCGAACCGGGGCGCATCGCCGCTTCGGGCCGTTCCAACGGCGGCGTGCTGGTCGGCGCGGTCGCCAATCAGCGGCCCGAGCTTTACGGCGCGATCATCTCGGGCAGCCCGTTGATCGACATGCGGCGCTACAACAAGCTGCTCGCCGGCGCCTCGTGGATGGCCGAATACGGCAATCCCGACGTGCCGGAAGACTGGGCCTTCATGCGCGAATGGTCGCCCTACCAGAACATGCGCGACATCGAGAACGCGCCGGCTGCGTTCTATTACCTCTCGACGCTCGACGACCGGGTGCATCCCGGCCACGCGCGCAAGGCGGCGGCACGGCACGAGGAATTCGGCCAGACCTTCTATTACCACGAATACAAGGAAGGTGGCCATTCCGTGGGCGCGGATCACGAGGAAGACGCCAAGCGCGCGGGTTTGCTGTTGGCATTCCTCAACCGCGAAATCGGCAGCGAGGCCGAATGAGGCACCCATCCCCGCCTGACGCGTTATGACCCCGTCCGTGAACGACAGGGAACACGCGGTTTGGCTGGCAAGGGCCCGCTGAGGGGCATCAAGCAATGGGTGATCCACCGGCTGGTGGCCAATTACTGGTCGCTGCCGCTGGTCGCCGTGCTGGTCGCCCCGCTGGTGGGCGCGGCGACGCTGTGGTTCGACCGCGCTATGGCCGGGCGCTGGCTCTACGAGAACGGCCTCAATCTCCTCACCGCGCCCGACACCGCGCAGGATCTCGCCATCGCGGTGGTCGGGCTCAACACCGCGCTGCTGACGCTCTACTGGTCGGTCACGCTGATCGTGCTGACGCTCGCCACCGGCAATCTCGGCGTGCGGCTGGTCGATCGCTGGCTCGACAAGGGGCTGGTGCGGCTGTCGATGGCGGGGCTGACCTTCACGCTGGTCTATTCGGTGATCGTGCTGATGCGGATCGATCCCGAGGCGCCGGTGGCCGAACTGCCCCATTTCGCGCTGCTGGGCGTCTTCGCGCTCCAGCTGATCAATATCGGCATGATGGGCGTGGCGATCCACGATCTGGGGCGGACCATGTTCGTCGACCGCTCGATCGCGCATCTGGGGAGCGAAGCGGCGAGTGTCGCGGTGCCCGTCACGGGTGCCGCGCCATTCGCAGGCGATTGGGCGCACACGATCGCCGCCCCGCGCGAAGGTTATGTCGAGGGCATCGATCTCGAAGCGCTGCGCGATGAGCTTGCGACCCACACCGGCGCGGTCCGCTTTTGCGCCGCGCCCGGCCAGCATGTTCTCAAAGGTGAGCCGCTGGTGCGCTTTGAAAATCCGCCGCCGGACGACCGTGAGATCAAGCGCGCGATCGCCATCGGCGATTTCCGCTCGGGCGTGCAATCCACCGTCTATCAGGTTCGCTTGCTGGTCGAGGTGGCCGCGCGGGCGCTTTCGCCGGGGATCAACGATTTTTACACCGCGCTCGCCTGCGCCGATCGGCTCGCGGCGGCGATATCGGGTCACGCCTCCACCTGGATCGAGGAAAGTGAAGTCGCCGCCTATGCGCCCGCGCCGCGCTTCGAGCTGCCGGGGCAGGATTTTCGCGGGTTGTTCGAGGGCCCGCTCAAGGCCTTTCGCCAGGCCGCGGCCGATTATCCCTCCGTCTCCATTCGCATGATCGACAATTACGCGCGGCTGTGCGCGCTGCTGGGCGAACAGGGATGTCCGTCGGGATTGCTCGTCTTCCTCAAGGAGAGTGCGCGTGAATTGCGCGACCACGCCGTGAGCACTGCCGAGCACCCCTCCGACCGCAGCGATATCGAGCGCGCCTATGCGCGGTTCGAGCAGCCCTCAGCCTCGCTCAAGGCGGTGGAAGCATGATCGCACGGATCGGCAAGGTCTGGCGCGACGTCAACGCGACCTACTGGTTCCTGCCGGCGCTGTTCGCCGTGCTGGCGCTGGTGCTGGCGAGCGGGACGCTGTGGCTAGACCGCAACGGCTTCGCGGACGTCCTCAACGACATCAGCTGGATTCAGCCCGCCCGGCCCGACGGGGCGAGCAACATGCTCACCGTAATCGCGGGCGCGATGATCGGCGTCGCGTCCACCGTGTTCTCGATCACCATCGCTGCGGTCGCCTATGCCAGTGGCAATTACGGCCCGCGGCTGCTGACCAATTTCATGGAAGACCGCGGCAACCAGTTCAGCCTGGCCACCTTCGTCGGCACCTTCGTCTATGCCATCACCGTGCTGCGAACGGTGCGCGCGGAGGACGAAGCGCCGCCGAACATCGAGGATGCGGTGGCGACGATCCTGCCCGGCTTCGTGCCGCAGCTGTCGCTGCTGGTGGCCTTCGTGCTGATGGGCTTTTCGGTCGCGGTGCTGGTCTATTTCCTCAACCACATTCCCGCCTCGATCCGCATCAACACGGTGCTCGAGGGCATCGGCGAGCGCCTCATCGAAGACATCCGCGATATTTATCCCGAGGAGAACGACGGCGAAGTGGCTGGACCCGCGCCGGAGGGCTCGCCGATCGCCGCGCGCACGACGGGGTATATCCAGCTGATCGATTTCCAGCGGCTGGAGCGGATCGCCCGCCGGGAGAACGGCAAGCTCAAGCTCGCGGTGCGCGCGGGCGACTTCGTCCATCCGCGCGTGGTCATCGCCTACTGGACCGATCTCGACATCACCGAGGACCTGCCCGATGGCGAGGTGCGGGACTGCTTCACGCTCGGCGGACGGCGAACGCCGACGCAGGACATGCAATTCCTGATAGACGAGCTCGTCGAGATCGGTCTGCGGGCGCTTTCACCCGGGATCAACGATCCTTTCACGGCCGTGACCGCCCTCCACTGGCTCGGTGCGGCAACCGCCGAACTGGGGCGGCGCAAGCTGGTCCGCACCTATGCTCACGAAGGCGAGGAACCCCATCTGGCGCTGCTGGACGACGATTTCCGCCACTTCGTCGAACGTGGCTTCGGATCGCTGCGCGGCGGGGTGGCCACCAACCGCATCGCCACCCAGGTCGCCTTCGAGACGATCATCGACGCGGCGACGACGCTCGACGACGAAACCCGGCGCAAGGTCCTGCACGACGAGGGAACACGGCTGGCGGAGCAGGCGCGCGAACATCTTTCGGGTCCGGAATTGCTGGACGTCGAGGCACGCTACCAGTCGTTCCTGCAGCGTATCGCCCGCTAGAAGGGCATTAGCGCCCGCGTTCGGCGGTCTTGGCCAGAACCAGCGCCGCCCCGACGAGCATCATGCCGAAGAAGTCCATAGGGGAAAGCGTCTCGCCGAAGGCCAGCCAGCCCACGGTCGCGGCGATTGCCGGCTGGGTCAGCAACGCGAGCCCGATCACCAGCGCCGAGAAGTGCCGCAACGAGAACACCAGCAGGCCCTGTCCGATCACCTGGCTCGTCACGGCGAGGACGATCACCGGCCGCCAGTCGGTCGGCCAAATCGGCTCGCCCAGCTGCCAGGCGATCCCGAGGAGAACCGGCGCGGCGGCCAGGCAGACCATCAGCAGCACGCTCCACTGGCCGATCCGCGCCCGCGCCCGCTGCGCCGGCAGAAGATAGAAGGCGTAGCATAGCCCCGCGAACAGGCAGAACAGGTCCCCGAGCGCGGTCGCCGTCGAGATCTCGAGACTGCGCCCGACGAGGATCGCGGCCCCGGCCAGCGCCGCGGCAATCCCCAGCACTTCGCGCCCCCGTGGCCGGCGGCCGAGTGCGACCAGACCCCACGCCATCAGGATCACGCTGCCCGAATTTCCGAACAACGTCGCGTTGCCCAAGCGGGTGCGTTCGATCCCGATATGCCAGCTGGCGAGGTCCAGCGCGAAGAAGATGCCCGCCACCACACACAGCGCCGCCAGCCCGCGGTCGATGGTCGCCGTGCCGGCCTCGCGGCGGTGCTGGACCCAGGCGAAGAACCCGATCAGCGGGATCGGCAGGAACAGTCGCCAGAACCCCGCGCTCACCGGACCGGTGTCGGCAAGGCGCACGAGCCACGGCCCGAAGGCGAGCGCTACATTGCCGCCCAGCAGCGCGGCAAAGTGCCATGCGCCGGGAGCCGCGACTATCGGGGCATGGGCGGTTGTTTTCGCCATGCACGCCCCCTAGCTCCCGCCACGGGCCGCGCCAGCAAAAAGGATTTTCCCGCGAGATGCACGACACCTTGTTTCAGCCGCTTGCCATGGGCGCCATCGAGGCGAAGAACCGCATCGTCATGGCACCCCTCACCCGCGGTCGGTCGACCCAGCCGGGATCCGTGCCCAATGAGATGATGGCAACCTATTACAGCCAGCGCGCTTCGGCGGGACTGATCGTGACCGAGGGAACCGGCATCAGCGTCGAAGGGCTCGGCTGGCCTGCCGCACCGGGTATCTGGAGCGAGGAGCAGACCGAAGGCTGGAAGCAGGTGACCCGAGCCGTGCATGAGGAAGGAGGACAGATCGTCCTTCAGCTTTGGCACATGGGGCGGCTGGTCCATTCCGACTTCCTCGGCGGCGATGCGCCGGTCTCTGCCAGCGCCACCCAGGCCCCCGGCCACGCGCATACACCCACGGGGCGTCAGGACAATGTCCCCGCTCGCGCGCTCGAGAAAGATGAGATCCCCCGTGTCGTCGATGATTATCGCAAGGCCGCTGCCAATGCGAAGGCAGCGGGCTTCGACGGCGTTCAGCTGCACGGCGCGAATGGCTATCTGGTCGACCAGTTCCTGCGCGACGGCACCAATCTGCGCGAGGACGAATACGGCGGCTCGCCGGAAAACCGCACGCGGTTCCTGCGCGAGGTGTGCGAGGCGCTGGTTTCGGTCTGGGGCGCGGACCGGGTCGGCGTGCGGCTTTCGCCGAACGGCGAAACGCAGGGATGCGACGACAGCAACCCGGCCGCGACTTTCGGCGCTGCGGCGCGGGTGATCGAGGAACTGGGCCTCGCATTTCTCGAATTGCGCGAACCGGGTCCGGAAGGCACCTTCGGCCAAACCGAGGTTCCCAAGCAGAGCCCGCTGATCCGCGAGATCTATTCGGGAGCGCTGATCCTCAATTCCGACTATACTGCCGAGAGTGCGGTCAAGGACATCGAGGCCGGACGCTGCGACGCGGTGAGCTGGGGTCGGGACTTCATTTCCAACCCCGATCTTCCCGAGCGCATCCGCACCGGCGCGACGATCGCTCCCAACGTCAACGTGCCCGCTAGCTGGTACCTGCCGGGCCCGGAAGGCTACATCGATTACCCGAAACTGAGCTAACCCCGATTACCAACGGGAGCCGGATCATTCGTCCTGCGCGTCGGGCTCCGGTGCGGCATCGTCCTGCACCGGAGCCGGCTCGGCGGACTCGTCCGTCGCTGTCGCCGGTTCCGGTTCCTCCACCGGTCCGCTGGCGGCGCCGTCTGCGCTTTCGGTCACTCGCAACGGCGGGGACTGCGAGCGCAGCCGGTCGAGCGGCAGCATGTCGTCGCTGATCGTCCCTCCGAGCACTTCGCCCGCGGCCTCGCGACCGGTATCGGCCTCGGTCGGCACGGGCGCTTCGTCCTGACAACCGGCAAGCAGCAGAAGCGGTATGACGAGATGCAGTCGGCCAATCATGGCAGGGCGCAATCCTTTCCTTCGAGCGCGGCGAGGAAATCGCCCATGCGCGCGAGCAATGCCTCATCGAAGGCTTCGGGTGCAACAGCCAAACCGAGATCGGCGAGGCTCGTGACTCCGAATTCCTCGATGCCGCAGGGGACGATCCCTGTGAAATGCGACAGGTCCGGCGACAGGTTGACCGAAAAACCGTGCATCGTCACCCAGCGCCGCACGCGCACGCCGATCGCGCCGATCTTGGCCTCTCCGCCGCCCGGCCCACGTGTCCAGATGCCGATACGGCCGTCGGCGCGCCAGGAGTCGAGGCCGAGATCGCCCAGCGCCGCGATCACCCAGCCTTCGAGCGAATGGACGAAGCAGCGCACGTCGCGCCCGCGGGCCTTCAGGTCGAGCAGCACATATCCGACCCGCTGGCCCGGTCCGTGATAGGTGTAGCGCCCGCCACGCCCCGCCTCGACGACCTCGAAGCGAGGATCGAGCAGTTCGGCCCCGTCGGCGCTGGTGCCGGCAGTGTAGACCGGCGGGTGTTCGAGCAACCAGACCAGCTCGCGCGCCTCGCCCGCCGCGATCGCGGCGTTGCGCGCCTCCATCCCGGCCAGCGCCGCGCGATAGGGCACGGGTTCGGCTTCGCGGCGGATTTCCACGGCGGCTGTTGCCAATTCCGGTGACGGGGCGGCCATGTGCGATTGCGTGGCGATGGCCGGCACGCTTATCAAGAGGCCAGACGAGGAAGGACGACGGAAAATGAAACTCGATCTCAGTGCCGCGTGGGACGGCGCGATCCGGATGCTGACCGCGAATCGCGAGGTGCTGGTGGTGCTCGGCGGGGTGTTCTTCTTTCTACCCTACCTCGCGACCAGCCTGTTCCTTCCCGAGCCTGAAACGCCGACCGGCGGCGGCGGCGAACCCGATTTCGCCGCCGCGATGGAAGCGATGCAGGCCCTCTATGCCGAATACTGGTGGGTCCTGTTGCTTCTCGCGGTCGTCCAAGGGATCGGGCTTGTGGCCGTTCTCGTGGTGTTGGGCGATGCGAGCCGGCCGACCGTCGGGCAGGCAATAGCGAGAGGGGGAAAATACCTGCTGCCGCAGATCGCTGCCCAGTTGATCATCGCCGCGATCATGATCGGGTTGATGCTGCTGGCGCTTGCTATCGGCCTGGCGGTGAGCCGCGCGGTGGCAAGCCTGCTGGTGATCGCGTTCCTGCCGGCGATGCTTTACCTGGTGGTCAAGTTCTCGCTCGCCGCGCCCGTGATCGCGATCGAGAGAACCGCCAATCCGGTCGCCGCACTCCGTCGCTCGTGGCGGCTGACCAAGGGGAACAGCTTGCGTCTGCTTGCCTTCTACCTGCTTCTCCTGGTCGCGCTGGTCGTGCTTTCCATGGTGCTTTCGCTCATCCTCGGGTTGGCGATGGCCCTCCTCGGCGAGAGCGCGGCGCTGATCGGTAGCGCGGTGGCGATGAGCTTGCTCAACACGCTATTCGCTCTGATCGCCTACGCAATACTCGCCTCGGTTCACCGACAGCTTTCGCGCAGCGGCGCTTCGGTGCCGCGCACGGCAAGCGAATAGTCGGCTATTCCTTCCACCCCCAGAAAAGCCGGCACGGCGGCACGTTGCGCCATTCGAAGCCGGCATCGATCCGGCGGAAATGCCGCGCCATGAAGTCGCGCGCACGGGCCGAGAACTGATAGACCATGAAGGCCCCGCCCTCTCGCAGGACGCGGTGGGTAGCCGAAGCGATCACCGGGCCAACCCCGTCCGGCAGGGTCGAGAACGGCAGGCCGGAAAGCACATAATCCGCGCTGCCATGGCCATGCGCCGCGACGATGTCCTCCACATCCGCCGCGCTGCCGAGCACCGCATGGAAGCGGCTGTCGCGGATCGTGCGCTTCAGATAGTCGATGTAGAGCGGATTGGTGTCGATCACGATCAGCGCCCCATCGCGCCGCAGCCGGTCCAGCACCGGCTGGCAGAATGTGCCCACACCCGGGCCGTACTCGACGAAAACTTCGCAACGCTGCCAGTCGACCGGGGCGAGCATCGCCTCGATCGTGTAATCCGACGACGGGATGATCGAGCCAACCATCCGGGGATGTTCGACGAAGCCGCGAAAGAAGACGCCCCACTGGCCGAAAAAGCGGCTCGCCCGGCGTTTCCAGTCTGCGCGCCGTAGCGTTCGCGCACCATATTCTTCGTTCAAGACGCAACCCTTGGCAGCGCGGGCCTACACCCGCGAAAGGCGATCTGGTCGCAGCTTCGCCCGCCCATTGCAAGCATCGCGCGCCAGGCGTAGCGCGTCGGGGAGCCATGGCCGACAGCGATCCACCCCCGATCATCGCCCCGCCCCCGCCCCCGCCCAGGAGCGGCGCGCGACCGAGGACGATTTCGCGCGAGCGCATGGCCCTGCTGTTCACGGTGATGCTGGTGACGGCGGCAGGCAACACCGCGATGCAGTCCGTCATGCCGTCGATCGGCACGGCACTCGATGTCGATGATGTCTGGATCAGCCTTGCCTACAGCTGGTCGGCGCTGCTGTGGGTGGTCTGCGCGCCGATGTGGGCCGAGCGCTCCGACCAACGGGGGCGCAAGGCGATGATGGCGGTCGGTTTGTCGGGCTTCATCGTTTCGATGAGTCTGTGCGGGCTGGCGCTGTGGCTCGGCCTCGGAGGCGTGCTGCCGGCGTTCTGGGCGCTGATCGCCTTCGCCGCGGCGCGCAGCCTCTACGGCGGTTTCGGCAGTGCCGCCCCCCCGGCGGTGCAAGCCTACGTCGCCGCCCGCACCCCGCGCAGCGAACGGACCGAGGCGCTGTCGCTGATCGCCTCGAGCTTCGGACTGGGCACCGTGATCGGCCCGGCCCTGGCCCCGCTGATGGTGTTGCCGCTGGTCGGGCTTACCGGCCCCTTCATCTGCTTCGCGCTGGTCGGTGCGATCGCGCTGACCGCGCTGCGGCTGCGACTGCCCAACGACGTGCCGCAATTCGAAGGGCGCGGCGCCGCCTACGATGCGCCCTATGCCAGCACTTCGACCACCGAATACGAACTCGAGGACGAGGACGACGACGAGGAACCGGTCGAGCCGCACAAGCTGCGGTGGATGGAACCGCGGCTGCGGCCCTGGGTGACGGTCGGGCTGCTCGGCGGACATGCCCAGGCGATGGTGCTCGGGATCGCCGGCTTTCTGGTGCTCGATCGGCTGGGGCTGCGCGACGATCCGACACAGGGCACCGGGCCGGTCGGGCTGGTGCTGATGTGCGGCGCCATCGCCACGCTGCTGGCCCAATGGGGTTTGATCCCCCGGCTGCATCTGGGTCCCCGCGCGGCGACGCTGAGCGGCATCGCGGTCGCCGGCTGCGGCGTGGCGATGCTGGGTATCGCAGATCAGATCCATACCATCGCCCTCGCCTTCGCCATCGCCTCGCTCGGCTTCGGGCTGTTTCGGCCGGGCATGACCTCGGGCACCTCGCTGGCCGTCACGCGGGCCGAACAGGGCCAGGCGTCGGGGATCACCGCTTCCGTCGCCGGGGCGAGCTATATCTATGCCCCGGCGCTGGGCGTGTGGCTCTACAACCATTCGGACTGGCTGGGGTTCGGGCTGATCTTCGCGCTGTGCGCCGGAGTTTTCGCCTACGGCTGGCCCAACCTCCAGCGCGACAGCGAGCTCACCCGCACCCGCCGTTAGAGGATCTCGAGCACCCGGTCCTGCGGCCGGCAGAGACGGACGCCCTTCTCGGTCTCGACCAGCGGGCGTTCGATCAGGATCGGATCCGCCGCCATCGCTTCGAGCAGCGTATCGGCATCGGCGTCCGGCAAGCCGCGCTCTTTTGCGTCGGTGCCGCGCAGCCTCAGGCCGTCCCGCGGCGCGATCCCGGCATCGCGATAGAGCTGCTCCAGCTTCTCCCGGCTCGGCGGGGTCTTCAGATATTCTACCACTTCGAGGTCCACATCCGCCAGGTTCTCCAGGATCGCCAGCGTCTTGCGCGATGTACCGCATTTCGGATTGTGCCAGATCGTGGCTTTCATGTCGGACCTCCTATTCGCGCAGCTTCATAGCCCGCTGGCGTTCCTGCGCAACGTGCCTCATTCCTCGGGAACGGTGATCGCCGGCACCTCGCGTGCGGCGTCTTCCGCGCTGATGCCGGGGGCCGGCGCGGCGCTGATCGTTTCGCGGCGCCGGGCGACACGAGCGGCGCGCTCGACCGCGCGGATCAGCCGCGGATAGACACCGCAGCGGCACAGGTTCGGGATCGCCGCTTCGATCTCTTCCTGGCTGGGGGAGGCATTGTCCCTCAGCAGCGCCGCGGCAGCCATGACGATGCCCGGCGTGCAGAATCCGCACTGGATCGCCTGCTCGGCGACCATCGCCTGCTGGACGGGATGCGAACGATCGCGGCTCAGCCCTTCGATCGTTGTGACGAAACGCCCCTCCGCTTCGGCGATGGTGATCAAGCAGGATCGCAGCGCCTCGCCGTCGACATGGACCATGCAGGCCCCGCAATCCCCCTCGCCGCAGCCGTATTTGGTCCCGGTGAGGTTGGCGGCATCGCGCAGCGCCCACAGCAGCGGGGTTTCCGGGGCCATCAGGAATTCGACCGGGCGGCCGTTGACTGTCATGCCGGGCATGGCCGGCGATATCCCATTTCGGCGCAGGCTAGGCAAGCGCTCGCCACCGGGCTACCGGCCCGGCGTGAGCGAGGCGGCCAAACTGACGCGCGGGAGCATCCGCGGGCATCTCGTCACCCAGACCCTGCCGATGATCCTCGGGGTCGCGGCGATCATGTCGGTCGGACTGATCGACGCCTATTTCATCGGTAGACTGGGCAGCAGCGAGCTTGCGGCGGTCGCCTTCATCTTCCCGATCACCATTGCCATCTCCAGCCTCGGTGTCGGGGTGATGGTCGGGATCAATTCGGTGATCGCCCGGGCGCTGGGCGCGGGCGCGCAGGACCGGGCGGCGCGGCTCGCCAATTTCGGCGCGCTGTTCGCATTGGTCGTCGGAACGGTGATGGGCCTGCTGCTTTTTGTCCTGCTCGACCCGCTGTTCCGGCTTATGCAGGCCTCCGACGCGCTGTTGCCGCTGATCCGTGAATACATGCGGCCCTATGCGCTGGGCCTCCCAGTGCTGCTACTGCAGATGGGGCTGAACGGCGTGTTGCGAGGACAGGGGGAGGCGCGGATGACCTCCTACGTCTCGATCACCTATGCCGCGGCCAACTGGGTGCTCGATCCGCTGCTGATTACCGGCGGACTGGGGTTCGAAGGCTTCGGCATCGCCGGAGCCGCCTATGCCACGATCGCCGGGTTCGCCCTTGCCGCAGCTCTGGCGCTGTGGCTGATTTCCCGCACGCCGTTGCCGGTCAGCCCCGCCCTCATAGCGCGCTGCAACGTCAAGGAATCGAGCGGCGCGATCCTCCGGGTCGCGGGCCCGGCGGCCTTTTCCAACGCCATCAACCCGATCGGCCTCTCGGTCCTCACCGCGCTGCTGGCTTCTCAGGGCGAGGCGGCGGTCGCCGGGTTCGGCGCGGCGGGGCGCCTGCAGAGCTTCGCGGTCGTCCCGTTGCTCGGCCTTTCGGGGTCGATCGGTGCGATCGTCGGCCAGAACTGGGGAGCGGGCCTGCCCGAAAGATCGCGGCGGGCGATGCGCTACACGGCCGGCTTCAGCCTTGCCTATGGCCTCCTGACCGCCATCGTCCTGTTCGCGTTCGGAGAGCGGTTCGCAGCCTTGTTCACCGAAGACCCGGCGGTGGTAGAACAATTCGCCGCCTATCTCGCGATCTCGGTCTGGGGCTATGCCGGCTTCGGTCTGCTGATCACGGCCAATGGCGCGCTCAACGCGGTCGACCACGCCGGCCACGCCCTGGCTCAGAGCGCGGCGCGCGTGTTTCTGGTCATGCTGCCCTTCGGCTGGCTGCTTCGCGATTCTTGGGGCGCGGTGGCGATATATGCTGCGGAACTGGTCGCCAACCTCGCCGGCGGCGCGTTGGCGGGTTTCGTCGTCTGGCGGATCCTCTCCCGCGCTCCGGGCGCGACGCGATAGCCGAGCGCATCACGCTTCGTTAACCATCATCCGCCATAGCCGCTGCGATATGTAGCGGGGCATGCGGGCAATGGACGATCTGCTGGCGGATTTCATCGCCGAGACGCGCGAGATGCTGGAAGCGATCGCCGGCGAGATCGTCGCCTGGGAAGCGGATCCGGGCGACGAAGCACGTCTCGATGCGATCTTCCGCTTCGTCCACACCGTCAAGGGCAATTGCGGCTTCTTCGACTTCCCGCGGCTCGAACGGCTCAGCCATGCCGCGGAGGATGCCCTGGCCGATTGCCGTGCGGGTCGGCGACGACCCGATCGCGCGCTCGTCAGCGCAGTGCTGGCGGTGATCGACCGCATCGGCGCGCTCACCGACATGATCGAGGCCGGCGAAGCCATCGATGAGGGCGAGGATCGCGCGCTCGTCGACGCTCTGGCGGCGGAGAACGAGGGGGAAGCCGTCGTCCCGGTCATTCCTTCGCCGAAGGGCAGCGATCCGGAGCCCTCCGGCCGTTCCGCATCAGCGCAGCGCTCGATCCGCCTGCCAGTCGGCCTCCTCGATGACGTGATGAAGGGCGTTTCCGACCTGGTGCTGGCGCGCAACGACCTCGCCCGGCGGTTGCGCGAGAACGGTAACCGGGCCGAGGTCGATGCACCCTTCGACCGGCTGTCCGGGATCCTCGCCGAGGTCCGCGAGGCGATCACCCGGATGCGGATGCAGCGGCTGGAACATCTGTTCGGGACTTTCCCCCGCATGGTGCGGGATCTCGCCAACGAACTCGATAAACAGGTCATGGTCGATTTCGAGGGCGGCGATGTCGAACTGGACCGCGAGATGCTCGAAATCATCCGCGACCCGCTAACCCACATCGTCCGCAACGCCCTCGACCATGGAATCGAAACGCCGTGGGAGAGACGGGCCGCAGGAAAGCGCGAGATCGGCATGCTGCGTTTCGCTGCCCGGCAGGCGGGCAACCGGATCAGCCTGGTCGTCGAGGACGACGGGCGGGGTATCGACGCCGAGCAGCTGGCGGCCAAGGCAATTGCTGCCGGGATTCATACTCCGGCGGAAATCGAGAGCATGTCGGAGGAAAGCAAACTCCACCTGGTTTTTGCCCCCGGGCTATCGACCGCGGAACAAGTCAGCGCGGTTTCGGGTCGCGGGGTCGGGATGGACGTGGTCCGCGCGAATATCGAAAAGGTCGGCGGGTCGATCGAACTTGCGAGCAGCCCGGGAGAAGGCACCCGCTTTCACATCAAGCTCCCACTGACGCTCAGCATGATCGCCGCTCTCACGGTCGGCTGCGGCGCACACCGCTACGCCATACCGCGTGGATACGTCGAAGAAATCGTCTTCGCCGAGAGCTTAGACGAGGGGATCGCGGTCGCAGGGGATCGCCCACTTGTTACCTTTCGCGACCGGCGCGTACCGTGCATCGCGCTGAAGGAAGTGCTCGGTCTGGAAGACACCGGGGACTCGAGGGGAAAGCGGCTGGTTCTGGTCCGGCTCGCCACCGGAGAGACATTCGCGCTCGCGGTCGACGAGGTCTTCGATCACGAGGACGTGGTAGTGAAGCCGCTCGCCCCGGCCATCATGGACAGCGGCCTATACTCGGGCACGACCTTGCTCGACGACGGCCGGCCGATGCTGCTGCTCGATATGCCCAACATCGCCAATTCGCTCGGCCTCACCAGCGACACAGCGCATGCTGCCGGGCGAAGGGGGGAGGCTATGGCGGCGTCGCCCGAACCTACGCTGCCGGCCATGCTCTTCACCGCGCTAGACGGTCGTGCGCGCGCGGTTCGTCTCGAACTCGTGCGGCGGATCGATACGGTCGAGCGCGCCGCGATCGATGTCGACGGTCGCCGGGCGCAGGTCGTCATCGACGGAGCCCTCGTTACGCTCGCCGGCCACGACGACGGCCCGTTGCCGGAAGGCCGTTGCCGCCTGCTGCGTCTCGGCGATGGCGAAACCGAAATCGCCTATGCCGTCGCGGACGTCCGGGACTCGGTGGAGATTTCCGGAGAGATCGTTCCGAGCGTCGAGGACCCTGCTTTCGACGGCGTGGCGCTGGTCGAAGGAACGCCCGTGCCCCTGATCGATGGCCATGCGCTCTTCGCCCGGTATCAGTCACCGCCGCGCGCCGGACAAGACCTCGTCTGCCGCCTTCCGGACGAAAGCGAATGGGCCCGTACGATCCTCGCACCGCTGGTTGCGAGCGCCGGATACCGCGTCGCCACGGATGAGGATCGCGAGGCCGATGTGGCAATCGTCATGGGTCGGAGGCCGGACGACGAGATTTCCGGCGCCTCGACGGTGATCCGCCTGCGTGCCGAAGCCGAACCGGACGGCAGCGACACCATCTACCGTTACGACCGCAACGGCCTTGACGCCGCGCTGCGGCAAGCAGGAAGGGGAGGCGACGAATGAGCCAGCTGCTGCTGATGTGCTGGATCGCCGGGCGCCGCGTCGCCGTTCCCGCACTGCGCGTCCGTTCCGTTATCGATGTCGACACGATCATTCCGATCCCGCGGTCGCCGGACCATGTCGTGGGCCTCACCGCCCTGCGCAGCCAGGTGCTGACGGTGATCGATTGCCGCAGCTCCCTGGGGTTCGGGCCTGCCGGCGAAATTTCGGGCATGCGCGCCGCAGTGGTCGAACAGGAAGGCCATGCCTATGCGCTGCTGCTCGAAGACGCATCCGATGTCGAAGAGGCCGAAACCGAGCCCGAAATTCTACCCGGCGGCTTCGGCGAAATCTGGAACCGGGTCGCCGAGGGCATGGTCGAGACCGCCACCGGTCCGGCGTTGGTCGTGGCCATCGAAAAACTGATCGCGGGACCGATGAAGGCGGCGGCTTAAAGGATTGGTTACAGGTGCGGACTAGATGCGGACGCGGTGGAACCTAACAAGGGCGCAGAAATGAAAACCTGTCTCGTCATCGACGATTCGCGCGTGATCCGGAAGGTATCGCGTCATATCCTCGAAACGCTGGGTTTCTCGGTCGACGAAGCCGAAAACGGCAAGCTCGGTCTCGACAAATGCATCGCGGCGATGCCCGATGTCATTCTGCTCGACTGGAACATGCCGGTGATGACGGGAATCGAGTTCATCACCAAACTGCGCCAGTGCGAGGGGGGCGACAAGCCAAAGGTCGTCTTCTGCACCACCGAAAACGACGTTGCGCATATCCGCCAGGCGATCAATGCCGGGGCCGACGAATATGTGATGAAACCCTTCGACCACGAGACGTTGCAGATAAAGCTTCAGCTCGTCGGCATGGCCTGAGGGAAGCGAAAATGGCTGCCGTCCTTCGCCCTTCCTCCATTGTCCGGGCGGCCGCTCCCGCGGTCGAACCCGATCGCAAGCCCGCGGTCGCGGCAGATGCCGTGAAGGTGATGCTGGTCGACGATTCGCTGACCGTGCGCACCGTCTTTTCCCGCATGATTTCCAGCGAACCCGATCTTACCGTCGTCGCTCAGGCGGAAACCGCGGAAAAGGCGCTCGTTCACCTGCGAACTACGGCGGTGGACGTCATCCTGCTCGACCTGGAAATGCCGGGTATGGGTGGTCTCGAAGCCCTGCCCGCGATTCTGAAAGGTTCCGCCGGCGCTCGGGTTCTGGTGGTCTCCTCGCTGACCGAGACCGGTGCCAAGGCGACCCTTTCGGCGCTGTCGATCGGGGCTGCGGACACGATGCTCAAGCCGCGACCTGGCGGCTTCAACGAGGAATACCGCGAAACCCTTCTCGGCAAGATCCGCGCCCTCGGAACGGCGAAGAACACGAGTGTGGAAGGCGAGCCGGCGTTGCATGCCGCCGCACCCCAGGCAATATCGAGCCGGAAGCGTCCCCACGTCGTGGCGATCGGCGCCTCGACCGGCGGCATCCATGCGCTCAATCTCTTTCTGCGCAAACTTCCGGCCGCCTTCGATCTGCCGATTTTGATCACCCAGCATCTTCCCGAAAGCTTCATCCCGGTCTTCGCCCGACAAATGGAAACTGCTGCGGGGCGCCCCGCGCTCCTCGCCGATGAGGGAACTCCGATCGAGCGCGGAAAGATTATTATCGCACCCGGTCACGGACATTTGATCGCCCGCAAGCTCGCCGGACGTGTAGTCACCGGTCTTGCGCATCACCGGGTCGAGAGTGGCTGCATGCCGTCGGTCGATCCGATGCTGGAAACGCTCTGCGAAGCCTACAACGGGCACGTCGCCGCAGTGGTTCTTTCGGGGATGGGTCGCGACGGCAGCCAAGGCGCAAAAATCGTCGCTGAAGCCGGCGGGGCGATCTATGCGCAGGACGAAGCCAGCAGCGCCGTCTGGGGCATGCCGCGCGGCGTGATCGAGAGTGGCCTTGCGAGTGCCATTCTTCCGCCGGGGGACCTCGCCGAGCAGGTCGCGGCCTCCGCTGGTGACGCAGCGTGGAGTTGAACGACGCATCGATCCGCATCATTGCCGAACTGCTTGCCAGAAAGACCGGACAGGAGCTGACCGAAAATCGCCTGTGGCGGGTGCCGTCGGCCCTCTCCGGTGTGTTTCGTGCGCGCGGCATCCGCAATGTCGATCAGCTTGCCTGCCTCCTTGCCGACCCCGACGAGAGTGCGCTGGAGAACGAGGTCGCCGAAGCGCTGCTCAACAACGAGACCTACTTCTTTCGCGATCAGCCCAATTTCAACACATTGGCGGATACCGTCCTGCCGGATCTGGCGCTCAAGCGTTCGGCCAGCAAACGCCTGTCGATCTGGTCGGCCGGGTGTTCGACCGGACAGGAGGTCCTGTCGCTGGCGATGATATTCGCCACCCAGCCGAATCGCTGGAAGGGATGGCTGATCGATATCGTCGGGACCGACGTGTCGAAAAGCGCGATCGAGGCAGCCCGGCAGGGACTTTATTCCCAGTTCGAAATTCAGCGCGGGATCGGCGTATCGCAGATGCTCGAGTTTTTCATCGAAACGGGCGCAGGCTGGCAGGCAAGCGATCGCATCATGTCGATGCTGCGCTTCCAGCAACGCAATATTCTCGACGCACCGCCGTCACCGGGGCGTTTCGACCTCGTGCTGTGCCGCAACGTCCTGCTGTATTTCGACCGCGCTACCCGGGTGCGGGCTTTCGACCGCCTTGCGGCCGCGACCGCCGGCGACGGATGGCTGATGCTCGGCGCCGGAGAAACCGTGGTCGGGCAGACCGAACGCTTCGATCCGGGAGACTGCGGCGCGTCCTTCTTCGTGCCTTGCCCGCTGCGCTATGCTTCCGCCTTCCGTCATCCGCGCTCCGCGGCCGGATGAAGCCGTACCCGGTCAGCAGAAGGCAACACGGGTAAATGCGCCGTTTACCGATCCTTATGGAAGCCAAGGCTAGTGCCGGAGAGGCTGTGGCTTTGGCCAAGGAGTTTCGCGTGGCAGGACCGACCCCCGCCGATGGTGTTGCGCCGCGAACGATGGTGTTCGCGCCGGTCGCCATTCTGTCGATAATCTTCGCACTGACGATCGGGGCGCTTCTACTCGACGACAGCGTCCGATTTGCGCCGGTGGCTTCGATCATCGGGGTGGGCACCTTGCTGTTCGCCATCGCGGCCGGCGCGTTGATCATCAGGGGCTTGCGCCAGGCCAGCGCGATCGCGAAGCTGGGACTTGCCGATACGCTCACCGGCCTTCCCAACCGGCGGGCCCTGCACGCCGACTATCGCCGGCTGGCGGTCGACGGGCGCGAGATGGCCATCGCACTGATCGACCTCGACGGCTTCATGTTGGTCAACGATCATTACGGTCACCAGATCGGTGATGCGACGATCCGCGAATGCGGAGCGATCCTGATCGACATTTGCGGTTCGGAAGCGCACATCTATCGGCTCGGCGGCGACGAATTCGCACTGCTGAGGGCCGGCCCGCTGTCTGGCACGATCCTGGAGGGTCTTTGCCGCAAAGTGGTCGAGCGCCTGGCGGCACCTGTCCGGGTCGACGAACGTCGGTTGACGCTCGGTGCCAGTATCGGCCTCACCCGCAGCGCCTGCGAAACGGAGATCGATTCCTCGGAAATGCTGCGCCGCGCCGATGTGGCGATGTACGCGTCCAAGCGTGGCGGCCGGGGCCGCTGCACCTGGTTCAGCCCCGAATTCGACCGCAACCGCGAGAAGATGCGCAAACTGGACGACCAGCTTCGCAGCGCGCTCGCCAATCAGGAATTCGACCTCCACTACCAACCGCTGGTCGATTGTGAGAGCAGCCGGGTGGTGGCGGTTGAATCGCTCATTCGATGGAACCGCCCCGATGGCAAGGCGATAGGACCGGGAGTCTTCATCCCCGCCGCGGAGACTTCGGGTCTGATCAATCCCATCGGTCTATGGGTGCTGCGGCGTGCATGCCGCGATGCGCTGGCATGGGGCGGCATCAAGCTGTCGGTGAACATTTCGGCGGCCCAATTGCGCAATCCCGAGTTTCCGGTGCAGCTTGGCCAGATTCTCGAGGAAACCGGCTTCGATGCGCAGCGGCTGGAACTGGAAATCACCGAAACCTGCCTGGTGGTCGATCCCGCCGTTGCCGAACGCAGCCTGGCCGTTGTGCGGGGCTTCGGAGTGAAGGTGGTGCTCGATGATTTCGGCACCGGCTACGCCTCGTTCGGGTTCCTGCGCCAATTCCGCTTCGAAAAGCTCAAACTCGACCGCAGCCTCGTTGAGCAGGCGAGCCGAGACGACGGCAGCCGCGCGATGATGCTTTCGTCGATCACCGTTGCGCGCGCCATGAACATGGGCGTGACGGCCGAAGGCGTCGAAACGTGCGAGCAGGCCGAGATGGTCCGCGCGGCAGGATGCGATACCATCCAGGGTTGGCTCTATTTCAAGGCCATGCCGGCCAGCGAGATCGCGCAGTACCTGGGGCGGCGTGTCGATGTGGCCGGGCCGTTGCCCCAGGTCGATGCCACTCGCCCCTTGCCCAAGGTGACCGACGCACCCCGTGGCGAGGCAAGCGCGGCCTGATCTAGGCACTTAACCCCAAATCAACCTTGATGCGGCACAAGGCGGTCCGGGACATACGGGATCACGACATGAACGCTCAGACCGGGGTATTGGACGAAATTCGCCGCGAGATTGACGTCGTGCCGATCGCAAAGGTCGAAGCTGAAGGAAGAAGTTCGGCCCTTGGCCGGTGGTTCATGGCGCGCAGTCTGCGCGAGAAGGCTAGGATCGCTTCGTTGTTCTCCCTGGGAGGGATGGCCTGTGTCGCCGCGCTGGGACTTTTGGGGCTGAGCGAGCCGGCATGGGCGGACACGGCTCGGTTTGGCATCGTGGGCCTGACGGCCGTCGCCCTGACGCTCGGCCTGGCGAGCCTCGTCTTCATCGAGCGCCAGATCATCGAACCCTTCCTGGCAATCTCGGGACAGATGGAACGGCTTGCGAAGGGCGGGCTTGATATCGAGGTAACAGGCCTATCGCGGCGCGACGAGATCGGGGACCTGGCCCGATCGTTCAAGGTCTTCGTACAGTCCGGACACAAACTCAACGAGCTGTTTGCGACCCGCAGGGCGACCGCCGATCTGCGCAAGGAGGAACTCGCCCGCCTGGCGAGCCAGTTCGAGAGCAATATCGGCGAGGTGGTAGGCGGCGTCGCTTCGGCTTCGAGCCAGCTCAAGTCCACCGCCAGCGCGATGGCCGCGGCTGCCGATCAGGCGGCATCCCAGACCACTCAGGTGGCCAATTCGATGGAGCAGGCTTCCAAGGGCGTGACTGCCGCGGCTGCGGCATCGGACGAATTCGCCATGTCGATCGGCGAGATCAGCCGCCAGGCGACCAATTCCGCCGATCTGGCCCGCAAGGCGACCGAAGCGGCCGCGGGTGCGGACGAGACGATCTCCACGCTCGCAAGCTCCGCCGATCAGGTCGGCCAGATCGTCGAACTGATTCATGCAATCGCCCAGCGCACCAATCTCCTCGCACTCAACGCCAGCATCGAAGCCGCGCGCGCCGGAGAAGCGGGCAAGGGATTCGCGGTGGTCGCCAGCGAGGTCAAGGAACTCGCGATGCAGACCAGCAAGGCGACCGAGGAAGTCGCGCAGCAGATTCGGGAGATGCAGGATTCGACCGGGGCCAGCGTCGGTGCGCTCAGGGCCATCGGCGATCAGATCAAGCAGCTGGAAACCACGGCGATATCCATCGCCAGCGCCGTCGATCAGCAATCGGTCGCCGGCCAGGACCTTGCCCACAGCATCGATCTTGCCGCACGCGGTTCCGACGAGGTTACGGAGAGCGTGGCGCAGGTGCGCGAGACCTCCCTTGCGGCCGGTGCCGCCGCGGGCCAGGTTCTCGGTTCCGCTACCGAACTCGAGGAGCAGGCCTCCCGGCTTCGGCTCCGGGTGGACGAATTCCTCGGCCACGTCCGCGCGGCTGGCTGAGGCGTCCTATTCCCACCAATAGGGCAGGCGCCGCGCATCGCCGGTGACGACCTCGTTCATCGTCCGCGCATCGTAGAGCCGGCCGCCGAGCATGACGCGTTCGATATCGTCGGAATTGCTGATGTCCTCTGACGGGTCCGCGGTCAGGATGATCAGATCGGCGAGCTTGCCGACCTCGAGGCTGCCGATGTCGCGTTCCATGCCCAGCGAACGCGCCGGCTCGATGGTCCCCGCGCGCAACGCTTCGACCGGCGACATGCCGCCGCGCACGAAGCTCCACAGCTCCCAATGCGCCGCGATGCCCGTCTGCTGGCCATGCGCGCCGATGCTGACCTTGACCCCGCGATCCGCGAGCTTCTTGGCCTCGCGGGCCGAATTGTCGTCGACGAATGCCCATTCCGGCGCCGTGGTGCGCCTCGCGGTTTCAGCCAGCAATTGCTTCGGTGGAGTGTGGACCAGGAGCGGATTGTCGAAGACATCGGTCGCCTGCCGCCAGTACGGATCGCCGGCAAGCCCGCCATAGGTCACCGCCAGGGTTGGGGTATAGTTGGTCTGGCTCTGGCCGAAGAACTGCAGCACGTCTTCGTACATCACGTCGACCGGGATATTGTGCTCCAGCGTCGAATTGCCATCGGCGATCAGGTTCAGATCCATGCCGAACAGCGATCCGCCTTCTGCCACCACCAGCATGTTCTCCGCGCGCGAAGCGGCGACCACCTGCTGGCGCTGTTCGCGCCGCGGCTGGTTGTAGTTCTTGATCGAGATGCCGCCTTGCGACTTGATGCGCCGGACATGCGCCAGCGCATCGTCGTAATCGTCGATCCGGGCATAGACCCCGGCTGCCTTCGCTCCGTAGACGATCTCGCCGGTCGAGAAGGTGCGCGGGCCCAGATACATGCCCGCACGCTGCCTTTCGCCAGCGGCGAACACGGTGCTCGCCTGGCTCGACGGGTCGTGGATCGTCGTCGATCCCAGAGCCAGGTTCTGCACTGCCGACCAGTTCTGTTGCGGGACCAGATCGCCCTGACCGTAGGGTCCATGTGCATGCGCATCGATCAGACCGGGCATGATCGTGCGGCCAGCGGCATCCACGCGCCGGGCGTTTGCCGGTATCGTAACGCTGCCGGACGGCCCGATCGCGGCGATCCGGTCGCCTTCGATCACGATCGTGCCATCCTCGATCGCGCCGGCACCCTCGCCCGCCATGGTCAGAATGCGTGCGCCGGTAATCGCGACAGTACCATTCGGCTTCGCTGCACGCACGGTGCGCGCGAGCGAAACACCGGTGGTCGGCTGGGCGAACTTCGCGGCACCCTCCGCCGCCGGCGCACGGTCGAACATCGCCGCGGTGGAAGCCCGATAGAGCGTCGGCCCCATTGACCAGTAGAGCGTGTCGCCGCCGTCGGCCCAGCCGATGTAGTCGGCTCCGCCCTCGCTCGCCCTCACCGTGGGGAGCGAGCTGGCGGTCTCGTCGACCGCGACTGCCTGCCCACCTGGCATCAGCGGCATGGCGAAGACTTCGTAATTCTGGCGGAAAGCGAAATATTCGCCGTTCGGGGCGACGCGGAAGTCGTTGGCAAGCTCGCCCTGGGCATGAACCCGCCGGGCCTCGCCGTTGAGATCGCTCGAGAGGAGCTGAAGCTTGCCCCCTTCGCTGCCGAGCATGAACACCCGATCGTTCGCGGCGCCGAACTGCGGATCGGAATTGCCTCGCGAGATAAGCTCGGGCGTGCCGCCGGAGACCGCCACACGGTACACCCCCCGATTTTCCGAATACTCGGGCGAAAGGAGAAATCCGCCCTCGCGCTTCTCGAATACGAGCGTCCGCCCGTCGGGGGAAAATCGCGGAACGGCATAGTGGCCGCGCTGGCTGGTTACCGTGCGCACGTTGCGTCCGTCGGCATCGGCGACGACGATCTGCCCGAGCCCGGCATCGGTCCAGCGGACCCAGGCCAGGCGATTGCCGTCGCGCGACCACGCTGGCCACAGTTCCAGTGCCTCGTCCTGGCTGGTCAGCCGGCGTGGCTCACCACCGCTCGCCGGCTTGACGTAGAGCTTGCCGAGACTTTCGAAGACGATCCGGCTGCCGTCGGGTGAGAGCGAGGCGAATTTGGGCATAGCGGTGGTGAAGCTGTCGGGCGCAACCGGGATCACCGGATGCGGCGCGTCCGCGACGCCACGGGTATCGTCGATACGGAAGGGTATTGTCTCCGCTTCACCACCCTCCGCGGCGATGCGACGCAGCTTGCCGCCTGCCCAGAATACGATCTCGCGGCTGTCGGGGGTCCAGTCCATCGCCGGATAGACCCCGTAGACCGCCCAGGTCTCCTGCAAATCGAGGTCCAGCGCGTCGTAAATCATCGTCTCGACGCCGGTAGCGAGGTCCTTCACCCACAGCTGTGACTGGTCCTTGTCGCGGCGCACGAAGGAAAGTCGGGTCCCGTCCGGAGATGGCTGCGGACGAACCGATCCACCGTATCCCGAGATCGCGGTGGTGACCTCGCCTGTCGCAAGATCGAAGCGCTCGATCTCGAACAGGCTCTGGAGGGAATCCTGCGCGTAGATGAAGGTGTTACCGGGCGAGACGTTGCGGGTGTAGTAGATCGCTTCCCCGTCGGGGGAATAGACCGGCTCCCCCAATTCCTTCTGCAAGTCCTCGTTGGCGCGTTCGACCATGGCTACGCCGCCGCCACCCGAAACGTGATAGAGCCAGATCTCGCCTGTGCCGGCAGATCGTGCGGTGGTGAAATGCTTCTTCGCCGCGATATAGCGCCCGTCGGGGCTCCAGGTCGGATTGTTGAGGAGGCGGAAATTCTCCTTCGTGACCTGCTTCTTGTCGGCACCGTCGATATTCATCAGCCAGATGTTGTCGGCACCGTTGCGGTCCGAGGTAAAGGCGATCCGCCGTCCGTCGGGAGAGAAACGCGGCTGTATCTCCCATGCAAGCCCCTCGGCGATGCGGGTCGGGGTGCCGCCGGCGATCGGCATGGTGTAGATGTCGCCGAGCAGGCTGAAAGCGAGCGTGCGTCCGTCGGGGGAAACGTCAACGTCCATCCAGGTGCCCTCGTCCGTGCGGATCGGCACCTGACGGATCGTCGCGCCGCGCGGGGCGGTGATGTCCCATTCGGTATCTTCTTCGGGGGTTGCCTGCGGATCGACCGGGCTAGTCGTCGCTTCGGCACCGCTGCCCTCCTCCGGCCCTTCCTCCTGCGAGGCGTCGACTTCCTGCTCCTCCACCGGGTTGGGCGAAGGCGGCGTCGGGTCCTGAGCCAGTGCGGTCTGGGCGACGAAAAGGCTGGCCAGAACCGAAGCGACGGTAGATTTCATTAGGTGTTCTCCCCCCGAGGATCGCGGCCGGTCTAGGCCGAATGGCCGGAGAGTCAAAGCGTCGCCGGTCGGAGCGAGAACACTACTCGTCGAGCTGGGCGAGCAATTGGCGGGCTCGGGAAAGGTGCGGCCGGTCGAGCATGCCCTTGCGCCAGCCGATCGTTCCGGCATCCGGATTGGCCTCGAACAGATCGACTATCTCGCGTGCCTCGCTGACTTCCTCCGCGCTGGGAGTGAAGGCCTCGTTGATTACTTCGACCTGCGCCGGGTGGATCGCGAGCATTCCCCGGTAGCCGTCGCGGCGCACCTGTTCGGCGCGTACGCGGAGCCCGTCGAGGTCGCGGAAATCGCCCATGATCGTCTCGATCGCCGGCACGCCGGCCTTGGCCGCGCCGAGCAGGCACAGGCTCCGGGCCAACTCGTAGGTCGGGCGATATCGGTCCTCGCCGTCCGTGTTGTCCAGCGCACCGACCGAATCCGCCAAATCTTCCGCCCCCCAGGTCATGGCAACCAGCCGCGGAGCACCGCGATAGGTACCGGTGCCGAACATCGCCGCCGCGGTTTCTGTCACCAGCGCCGCGACCGGCGTCGAACCCGGTTCGATCCCGTGAGCGCTCTCCAGCGGCGTCAGCAAGGCGTCGAGGGCCTCGACATCGGCCCCGCCCTCGGCCTTGGGCAGCAGAACTCCGCCCGGCCGCGCAGGCATGATCGCGTCGAGGTCGGTAGCGGTCCATTCTCCGTCGAGCGGATTGACCCGTACCCAGATGCGCCCGCCATGCCCGGCATTCGCCGCCAGGAAATCGACGACCATCCGCCGCGCCTCGGGCTTCCGGGGGATTGCCACCGCGTCTTCGAGGTCGAGAATGACGATATCTGCGGGCCCACCCAGCGCCTTGTCCATCTTCCGCTCCGAATCCCCGGGGGCGAACAACCAGGATCGCATTCTCGGCAGTGTACGCACTTTCACTCGGCAATCTCCTGAGCAGAGCGGCGCGCTTATCAAACGTATCCCGTGGATGCCAGCCGGAGGCCGCCGATCGGCTTGCGGAACGCTTGGCCTCGCGGCTTGGCCTAACCTGCGGCGTCGGCCATCACCAGCTCGTCGTATACCGGATCGTACCGGATCGGAACGCCGCTGAGCGCCAGCAATTCGACCGATACGAACTGCTCTTGCGGGACGGTCGCGCGCAGCGAAGCGAAACGCTCCGGCGACAGTCGCGTTTTCAGTACCTCCATGATCTGTGCCACATCGAGGATGATCCCGCGGTCGCCATCCACCTGGAAAGCGATGGTCGCGATCTTCTGCTGGCCAAAGCGCATCGCCATGCTCTCGCCGAGGCGACCGGCATCGACTTGCGCGACGTGAACCACCGGCTCGCCCTTCGATATCTGGTCGACGAAGGCCGAGGAGCGAACGGGCGTCGAAGCGGCTGCAGGCCGTTCCCAGATTCGCGCCAAAGAGACGGATGGCGTCGGGACCGCAGAAGGCGCGGGCGCGGTGTCGACCTCGCGCGGAAGCGACCGGCGATAGGTCTCGAACGCGCCTGCCAGTCGGGTGCGCAGTTCTCCGAGGCTCGCGTCCGGTTCGGCGCCCAGTGTTTCGGGACCGTCCAATCGCCGCGTCGAACCGGATCGGAAGTCCGGTTCCGGCAAATCGATAGGCCGGATGATCTCGGTCCTGGCCGAAGACAATGCGAGGCCGCCCAGAATGGTTTTCCGACCCGGCCTTACGTTCGCTTCGGTCAACGACGTCCGAGGCTTTGCCTCATCCTGCAGGACCGCTTCGGGCTTTGAAATCAGGCCCGTGGGAAGGGGAGCATGCGCCAGATCGCGAGCAGGACGGGCCGAAACGGTCCGCGTCCGCTTTTGCTTGGCTGGATAAAATTCATCCAGGCCACGCGAGACCGCCGGCTTTTGCGGTCCCGCCGTGTTTGATCTGTTGCCGGTCGCCAACAGCTTGGGCTGTTCCTCGACACGGGTGACCGCCGTCGCCATTGCCAGCGACGTTTCCAAGCCGATCAGAAGTGTACAACATGCCGCGCTGGAAAGAAGAGCGGTACCAATACGCTGCGGAGCGCGGCCGAAGCCACCTGATTTCCAGCCGAAGGGTTGGTCCGGGACACCCACCGCCGTGGACTATGCGTCGGCGGGGGCGCCGCCGGAACATGTCCCTGCTTCGACCTCGTAGGGTGCAAGGTCCTGTTCGCGAACCGTCAGCCGCGCGCACCAGCTGTCGGCGAAAGAGACCTTGAACTTCGACAAGGTGCTTTCCGCCCCAGCTTGCAACGAGGTCTTGCCCCGATGTCTCGCGTGCGAGGAGCCCTGGATCTCGATCTCGTATTCGACCGTCTGATCGATCGGGGACCGAGCGATCACTTCGAGTTCGGCATTGTGATCCGTTTCGGACACTTCCATCGTGAATGCCCGGTCGCGAGGCATGGCGGTCTCCCCTTCGGCCACTGCGGTTGCGGCCATGAAAATTGCAATTGCGAAAACCATCAGGAGCCTCCGGGCCGACCGCCGAGTTGCTCGACGATGGCATTGATCAGGGCCTGCGTCTCCGCAGAAAGCTCTCCGGCACCGGTGGGCGTTTCCGGAACCGCGCCGGGCTGGGGAGGAGGATTGGCCGCCAGCGCGACCGAGGCGATAGCCTGGTTGTCGGCGTCGTCCGCTGTACCGACATTTTGCGCCAGCCGCCTGATCGCATTGTCGAAGGTCATCGAACGGGTCTCTTCCAGCGCCTCGCCGAGCAGACGTTCTTCCGGCGAAAGCGCATTGCGTCGCGCCTGCCGGAATTCCTGAGACCGGGTCTCGATCCGGTTGGCACAAAGCCGCCTTATGGCGGCGGTCTCGGCTGCTTCGTTGCAGATGTCGGTGCCCTGTACCTTTTCGAGCAGCACCTCCCGCTCCGCTGCGCTCAACTGCGCGAGCAGGGTCGACAGTTCGGTTTCCGAAAGCTGGGTCAACATCGCGGGGTCGATCGACGGGGAGGAAATCTGCGCGACGGTCTCGCTGTCTTCGCCCTTGCCCGAATTTGCCACCCCTCCGCCGCGATCCGTCCGGTGCCCGTAAACGGACTCCCGCGGATCGACCGTCGTTCCTCCGGCTTGTTCGATGAATACCGGATCGCCCGACTGTTCCACCCCGTCCTGAGCGGAGGCTTGCGACCCCGCCACGGCGAGGACCGCCATGATGAGAGAGGGCCGACTCACTGCGTCAGCCCCCGTCGCCGTTGACGATGGGATCGCCGGTGTTCGTCTGGATGATCTCCATGCTCTGGCCGCCGCTCTGGGTGACCTGCATGTCGGACAGGCCGCTGCCGTCCTGAGTCCAGGCGAGCCGGTTGGAATTGCCCAGCTGTGTCGCCGTCATGAGGTTGCCGTCGCCGTTCTGGACAAGGCGCGCCTGGTTGTCGCTGCCATCCTGGACGAGGCCGATGAGGTTGTTCGAGCCGCTCTGGCTGATGGCGGCGGCGGAATAGATCGCCTGCGCTTCGGTCTGGGAGACGTCGGCGCGGTTGTTGTCGCCCTGTTGCGCGAGCATCAGCACGGCCTGGCCGCGGCCCTCCTGGCCGACATTGGCGGTGTTGCCGTCGCCATCCTGGGCGATCGAGGCGTAGTGATTGCCGTTGTCCTGATCGACGGTGGCTCCATTGCCGTCGCCCGTCTGAACGATGCGGGCGTAGGCATTGTTGCCGGTCTGGCGCGCTTCGGCACGGTTGGTGGCGCCGACCTGCGCGATGAATACGCCGCGGCTGTCTTGGGGCGGAACGGCGATATCTTCGAACTGGAACGGGTTGCCGCCGCCGCCGGCATTGCCGTTGGCGCCGTCATTGCCGTTGTTCCCGTTGCAGGGATTGCCGGTTCCGCGACCGGGCCCGTCCCCGCAAGGATTGCCGGGGGGGGTCTTGTTGTTCTTGGCGAGAAGAGGCGCCGAGGTGCCGAGCGCGGCGGCCGCGAGAAGAGCGATGGCGGTGCGAAGCGGCGTCATGGCGAGTACCTCTTGGTTCGATGTAGCAGAAACCGGACGGGCCGCGAAGCCCGCCCGGTTCCTGGTTCAGGTCAGCCGCCCACGCCGTTCTGGGTTACGGTGGCGCTGAGATTGTTGCCGTTCTGCTGGACGCCGGAGTAGTTGTCGCTACCGCCCTGCGTCACATTGGCGGTGTTGTTGTCGCCCGCCTGGATGATAGAGGAGATATTGTCCTCGGAACCAGCCAGCTGCAGCAGGGTCGCCATGTTTCCGTCGCCATTCTGGCTCACGGTGGACTGACCGCGGTCGCCGTTCTGGGTGACCGAAGCGGTGTTGCCGGAGCTCGCCGCAGAAGTCAGCAGCAGGTAATTGCCATTGGTGCCCTGCATGATCGACGAGCTATTGTCCGAGCCGTTCTGCGCGAGGGTCGCGGTTTGCGATTCCCCGACCTGGACGATCCCCGCCCCGCCGGCACGAGTGCCGGAGGTGTTGTTGCTGCCGATCTGGGTGATCGTGGCGTTCTGGTTGCGGCCGTACTGTGCGACAGATGCCTGGTTGCCCGAAGCGCTGCCCACGTCGCCGGCCGTGCCCTGGGTGATCGAGACGCTCTGGTTCTCGTTCAGCACGGGCAGGGACGTTCCGAAAAAGAACGGGGTGCGTGCGGCGTTCTGCGACACGGTCGCTTCGTTCGAGGAACCGGTCTGCGCAATCCCTACGTCCGAACGATCGGCAATCTCCGTTACCAACGAATCGTTGCTGGTGCCGTCCTGAGCGACATCGATGATCGAACCGGCCGCGGTCTGGGTGACCACTGACAGGTTGGTCAGACCATTCTGATCGACGGTCACCGCAGCGGCAGCGCCGAGCTGATCGACAGTGGAGTCGTTTCCTTCGCCGTTCTGGTCGATGTCGATCACTGCGAGCGCGCCGGTCTGGCTGACGCTCGAGATGTTTGCCTGACCGGTCTGGTCGACCGTGGTCAAGGCACCCAGGCCCACCTGATCGACACTGCTGTCGTTGCCCTGCGTCCCATCGAGATCGTTTGACTGGGTCACGGTGGTGAACGCCGCGATGCCCGACTGGGTGACGTCCGATGTGTTCTGGCTGCCAGACTGGTCGACGCGGGTCTCGTCGCCGTTGGTGAAGGCGGTCTGCAGCACGGTCGAGGTGTTGCCCGCGCCGTTCTGTTCGACATCGGTGAGCGATTCGTCGCCGCGCTGTTCGATGGTGTTGTCGTTGCCCTCGCCGGTCTGATCGACGATCGCGTCGTTGTCGTCGGCGGAGCCGGTCTGGAGGACCGTGGAGCTGTTGAGGTCCGCACCGGTGCTGACCTGGGTCACGTCGGCGAAATTGCCTTCGCCATCCTGGTCGATGTCGCTGCTGTTGAAGCCGGAGCCGCTCTGGTCGACCACGGCGGTTTCGCCGACGCCGGTCTGCTCGACGTCGGAAGTGTTGGGATTGCTCTGCGCCATTGCAGGCGCGGAGAGCGCGAAGGCCAGCGCCGATGCGCCGACAAACAGGGTTTTCTTCATGGCTTGATGCCTTTTGTGAAATGCGAGGATTTGGAACCGCATGGTCGGAGGGCGCCGCTGGCGGCGCCCTCCTCCCATTCGTCTTTACTGGGTCCCACCAGGCGCAGTGCCCTGCGTCACGGTGGCGCTGTTGTCGGTTCCCGACTGCGAGATGCTCGAAGTATTCAAGTCGGAATACTGGAACACCGTCGCCGTGTGGCCCGAGCCGGTCTGCAGGACGGTCGACAGATTGTCGCTGCCGTCCTGCGTCACGTTGGCGGTCAGTTCGAAGCCATTCTGATCGACGAACGAGGTGTTGTCGTTACCGCCCTGAGCGACCGTCGCCAAGTTGCCCGAGGAGGCGCCATCCACCAGATCGTTGGTCTGGGTGATGGTGCTCGCGTTGCGGTCACCGTCCTGTTCGGAGCTTGCCTCCATGAGGCGTGCGCTGCGAGTGGCCGTTCCACCGAACTGGGTGATCGTGCTGGTGTTCGCATCGCCGATCTGGTCGATGGATGCGTCCGCAACGGCAGGGTCCGAACCGCCCGCCGGGTTCGGCGCATTGTTCACCGACTGGTTGATGGTTCCGGTGTTGCTGTTGCCGGCCTGCTCGACATAGGCCACCGACAGCTGGCCGCTCTGACGAACGATGGCGTCGTTGTCATCGCCGCTCTGGTCGATGCCGACCAGACCGAGGGCATCGCCCGCCGAGTTGTCGAAACCGGACTGCACGACATCCGACACGTTGCGGTCGCCCGACTGGTTGACGTTGAGATCGCCCGACGATCCGCTTTGGATCGCATAAGAAGCGTTGTCATCGCCCGACTGGGTGATCAGCGCTTCCTGACCATTGGTCTGGAAGGCGTTCCCGTTGCTGCGGCCCTGCGTCAGGATCGAAGTGTTGCCCGAACCGGACTGTTCGATCGTCGCAACAGCGTTGAGCGAAGTCTGCTCGAGCGTCGAGCTGTTGTCGGTTCCCGTCTGTATGACGTTTGCCGTCGCACCGGCATCATCCTGCTGGACAATGCTCGACGTCAGGAACGTGCCGTCCTGATCGACGGTCGCGTCGCCATTGGCGGCCGACTGGGTCAATCCTGAGAGGTTGTTCGATCCATTCTGCGTGACCGTAGCAACGCTATCGATACCCGACTGATTGATGTTCGACGTGTTGGTGTAGGCCGGACCGACCGAAGGCTGACCGGTCTGTGCAACCATTGCCGTGGCACGCGTCGACTGGGTCACCGTCGACAGATTGTCACCGTAATCGCCGCCCTGAGTGACGGTCGCAACCGCGCCAGCGTCCGAACCACTTTGAGTGATCGTCGAGGTATTGAACGTGCCGGTCTGCGTCGTGGTGGCGGTGGCGTCAGCACTCTGGACGATATCGGCCAGGTTCAGCTGCCCATCTTGATCGATAGTGGCTTCCGCACCATCGGCGCTCTGGTTGACCTGAGCAACGTTGTTGTCACGGCCAGCGAACGGTCCGACGGTATTGTCGCCGTCTTGGGTAATCGTGGCAGTGGCACCGGCGGACTGGGTCACGTTGGCGAGATTGTCGTCACTATCCTGCGTGACCGTCGCGAAGGCGCCCGATCCGGTCTGCGAAACGTTTGCATCGTTCCGATCGCCGTTCTGCGCCACCACGGCCTCGTTCATGTCGCCGCTCTGGGAAACTGCGGCATCATTGTCGTTGCCGTTCTGGGTGATCGAAGCATCCAGCAGGGAAGGGTTCGTGCCGCTGAGCTGGTTGATCGTCGCTCCGTTACGGTCGCCGGTCTGCGAAACATTGGCGAACGAGGAATCTGCGCTGGACGCACCTGCAGCGATTTCCTGGCGCACCGAGGACTCGTTGGCGTCACCATCTTGGTAAACGGTGGCAACCGCACGCTGCGCGGGACTCTGGTCGACGTTCGATACGTTGTCGTTTCCAAGCTGCGTGACGCCGGCCGATGCCGTGTCTTCATCGCCATCACCGACCGAGTTGAGAGATCCCCCCTGTACGATTGTGGACGAGTTCCCATCACCCTGCGCCTGGAAAACTTCGGCACTATTGGCAGTGCCACTCTGCGTGACAGAAGAAGTGTTAGCGCCGTCCTGCTCCACCAGCACGTCGTTGCGATTGTCGATACCATCGCCGGGCTGCTGAATGACGGTCGAATCCGAACCGTCGCCGGACTGCTTAACGGTAACCTGATTGTTACGGCCGACCACCCCCGTATTGGTGGCGGACTGGTTCACGGTCGAGGTGCCGTTGGTACCGGACTGCGAAACGTTCGCGTCGTTACCCTGACTGCTCTGAGTCACGGTGCTCTCGTTGCTCGATCCCGCCTGTCCGACGGTTGCGGTATTGTTGCTACCGGTCTGGCCAACGGTGGACGTGTTGTCCTGTGCAAAGGCCGAGGAAGCGATCGAAAGCGCCAGGATGGAGGCGCCGGTAAGGATAGATTTTTTCATCACAATTTCCTTCTGCGTTGGTCGGTTTGCGACTTATGGTTGCGATGCGGGCTTATGCTTCCCGCTTGATTTCCGGCGAGCCTGCGCCCGCCAAAAGCAAAAGGGGCCGGCAACCTCGCGGTCGCCGGCCCTTCAGTTAGCTAAGCGTGATGCCGGGAATGAATTGATCGCCGGTGCCAGTCCGGCCGGCGGCGCCGGCGGACGTCGGAAGTTGTCCCGAGATTTCGAAAACAGCCTTCATGTTGCATCACCTTCCGAAAAAGGCGATAACCAGCCCGCTCCGGCGCAAAGAACGCCGAGCACTCCGGGTATCGCAGCCCAATCACTGCACGCATTCGGAGTTGCCGCTCCTGTGCGTGCATTTTTTTGTCACCGCCGCGGGAGGACCGATTGTCCGCCCGCCAGCGATGTCAAATCACGTTTCGTCGTCCTCGTCGTTCTCCTCGCGGACGACCTTGAGCGCGGAGACCGAGCCTGCGCGCCTGATGGCACGCTGAACGTCCTCCGCCTCGTAAATTCCGTTCTTCTCGGCCAGATAGTGCTGCCGGATCGGCCCGGCGCCCGCCATGTCGGCGAACCGCCACAGGTCGAGCTCGACGCCCTCCATGATCAGGCCGTAGACCGCCTTCTCGATCGCCTGCTGCAACGCCACTTGATCGGGCTCGTTCGCGGTGATACCCGCCTCGGCCTCGAGCAGTTCCTTGAACGCTACGAAGCGGAACGCGCTGGCGCCGATCGCCTGGCTGGCGATGGTCTTGGAGGCGGTGACATTGGTCAGCACCTCTCCCGTCCGCACCGAAACGGCGCGCAGATAGACGGTCACGGTGTCCTGGCGGTATTCCGTGCGGGCACCGATGCCGAGAAAGGCTGCTCCGGCGCCGCCGGTCACGGTGTTGGTGTCGTATCCCACGATCCCGCCTTCCAGCAGGACTCCGGCGAACAGCAGCGCCGGCAGGGCGTTGGGGTCGGTTTCCTCCTCGCCGAGGTAGCGCTTGCGCATCTCGGAAATGATCTGCCGCTCCTTGAGCAGATTGTCCAAGCGCTCGCGCTCGACCACCGTGAACCAAGAGCGCTGGCCGGCTTCCTGCAAAGCCTTGACGAGCATCGAACTCGCGCCCTGGGTCACCGCGCGCGACAGGGTCTGGCCCGCCTCGGTCGGCTTGAACTGGCCGGTCTGGTCGGTGAAGCCATAGACGGCGATCGCCACCTGCCGCTCCGGCGCAGGCAAGCCGTTCAGGATGTTCTGCGTCTGGGTTTTCTTCGGGAAATAGGCGAGGCTGGTGTCCGGCGCGATCATGTCACGCCCGTCATTGCCGACCGTCGCACAACCGACGAGGCTCAAGGCGGACACTGCCGCAACCAGGCTGCGAAGAAGACGCATCGATCAATCGACCTCGACGAACAGGGGAATGACGATCCGGGTTTCCTCGCCCGTATCGTCGTTGGTGATGGTGAGCGTGACGGAATCCAGCGTGCGGAAGAAGGTGATCGTCTGGCCACCGAAGCTGATGGTTCCGCTCTCCTGAGGGTTCTCGCCGAAAATGGCGTCCACGACCTGCGAAGAAAGCGCGGACAGGAGACGCGACTGCAATTGCCGCGCGAAGATGTCGGCTTGCGAGTTCGTCGTCGTCGAGTTGGGATCGCGATATTTGTTCTGCGCCGTGGCGGTGCCGAGGATATGCGCGGAGTTGAACGGATTGCCCCCGTTGGTCGGGCTGATCGGCTCGTATACGAGATCCTGCGCGCTCGCAGCGGCAGACATCATGCCGATGCAGACGGCACACAAGCCCATTCGTCCTAAAGTCACACCCACCCCCAAAGCACAAGCGGCTGATTATCGAGTGATCGGCACCATGCGTTTCTACGCTCTGGCTACCTTCGAGTGCGACCCCGAACAGTTAACGCGGTTTTAACGGGTTCATCGGATTCGCTCAATAGCTATTACACCCACCTGATCCAATTCGGGACTGGGATGACATAGCACTGAAAAAACGAGAAATTTCCAATCGGGCGGACCCTGATCTTCGGCGTCGGCAAGGACCCCGTCACGCCGCAATCCGAAATTTTCCGCTATCGATTCGCCAGTAACTCGCACATGCAAATTTGGTTCCTGCTGCGCTCAGTTTATTCAAGGAAACAGATGGTTGGGCCGCGTTCCCCTGTGCCCCCGCCCTTCCCTGAACCGACACGAGAGCGGTGGTTGCTAGCAGCCCGGCTACTTACGACCCCAAAACCGACCATCGGCACCACGCCACTCGGGTTTGATCCCTCCGCGCTGTGGATTGGCAGTTCCGTGCAAAGTCGCTGACGTCTGGCTCGCCGCCCGCGTTGGCACAAACCGCTGAAGTGCCTGGCTTGGATTGAAATCCAACGAATTAGTTCTATACATGTCAGTATGGAAAAGCTTGCCACCAGGGGTCGCCCACGGGAATTCGATACCGACGAGGCGCTCGGCGCCGCTCTGCTCGTGTTCTGGCAGAAGGGTTACGAGGGCACCACATTGTCCGATCTCACCGATGCCATGGGTATTACCCGCCCGAGCCTTTATGCCGCTTTCGGCAACAAGGAGAACCTTTTCCGCCAGGCGCTCGATCTCTACGAAAAGGATAAGCTGGCCTATATCGGCGAAGCAGTTGCGGCGCCTACCGCCCGCGCCGTTGCCGAAACGTTGCTGCTTGGCTCTGTCGACGTTGCCACCGGTGGCGAATGCCGTGGGTGCATGGGTGTGATCGCTTCGGTTGCGTGTCAGAGCGTCGAACCTTCCATACGGGACGACGTCAACGCACGCGCAGAGTCCGCGAAACAACTCATCGTCGACCGGATGCAGCAAGCGATAGACAACCGAGAATTCACGGTACCGACCGACGCTACGGCGATGACCCGTTACATTCTGGCGTTGATGCAGGGCATATCGGTCCAGGCTCAGTCCGGGGCGAGCCGTGAGGAACTGATGCAAGTTACTGAGTCCGCATTGCTTTCCTGGCCGTCACGCTGATTTCCTTCCGCGTCTGCGAAAAAAATACCTAGCGGTATAGAATTTCCGCTTGACCTGAACCTCAGATTACATACTTATCGGTACAGATAGTCGCGTGGCGGTACAGGCCCCGTGGCGGCTGGATGCTTTTGGCGTTCAGTCCATCCGAATGATGTGCGTTTTGCTTCCAGAGCCTCGCTTTTGGAGACGAGACCGCTTGTCCGAATAGGGTCAGGGATACCTCATGTTTGACACACCGTTTGATCGCTATGCCGACGAGACCGTCGAAGAAGGTCGCGCGCAGGAAGCTGCCGAAAGGTCGGAAGAACCGAATTCAGCGGGAGCCGATCCTTCCCGCGTTCCGCCGCGTCCAGCACAGCGTAAGCGGCTGTGGCTCGGACTGGCGCTGCTCGTCGCGGTGGTGGGCGCCTGGTGGTTGCTGGGCAGCAAGCCCGCGGTTCCCGCTGCCGCAGCGCCGCCGGTCGTCACGACAGCTCTGCCGCTGCAGGAGGAAATCACCGAGTGGGACGAATTCGTCGGCCGGTTCGAAGCGAGCCGCAGTGTCGAAGTACGACCGCAGGTCTCGGGTGAGATCACGAGCATTCACTTTACCGACGGGCAATTCGTCCGCCAGGGCACCCCGCTTTTCACGATCGACTCGCGCGCCTATCGCGCCGCGCTCGCGGAAGCGCAGGCCGAAGTTGCCCGCGCCGAAAGCGCGCTGGCGCTCTCGCGCGACAATCTGGTCCGGGCCCAGCGCCTGATTGACGACGATGCGATCGCCGGAACCGAAATCGACCGCCTGCAGGCCGAAATCCGCAATAACGCTGCGACCTTGGCCGCCGCCCGGGCGAGGGTTTCCGCCCGGGCGCTCGACGTCGGCTTCACCACCGTGCGCGCGCCGATTTCGGGCCAGATTTCCGATCGCCGGATCGATGCGGGCAATCTCGTATCGGGCGGCGGAGGGGCTGCCGCCACGCTGCTGACCACGATCAACGCGGTCGACCCGGTCTATTTCGAATTCACCGGTTCGGAAGCCCTGTTCCTCAAGTCCCGCCGCGAAGGGCTGGACAAGGGCACGCCGGTCGAAATCCGCCTTCAGGACGAAACCGAATATCGCTGGCACGGGACGCTCGACTTCACCGATAACGGCCTCGACAGCCAGTCGGGCACCATTCGCGCCCGCGCTGTGGTTCGCAACGGCGAGGGCTTCCTCGCCCCGGGGCTGTTCGGTCGCATGCGTCTCGCTACCGGCGGAACGCGCCAGGCTCTGCTCGTTCCAGATACCGCCATCACCACCGACCAGACGCGCAAGCTGCTGCTTGTTGTCGGCAATGACGGGACGGTGGCTACCCGCGCGGTCGAAATGGGTCCGCTGGTCGGTGAGCTGCGCGTCATCGAGCAAGGGCTCCAACCCTCCGACCGGGTAATCATCAAGGGTACTCAAATGGCCATGCCGGGGCAGAAGGTCAGGGCGCAGGACGGCCATATCGCAGTCTCCGCACCGGCCCGCGAGACGACGCGCAAAGCGCCGGTCGCGATCCCCGCCGCCTCCGCCAGCCACGCCAGCTAAGACCCCGTCGCGGCGCGCGTCACGTTCCCAAATCACGCCCGGAGTGCGTCCATGAACATTTCCCGCTTCTTCATCGATCGGCCGATCTTCGCCAGCGTTCTCGCGGTCCTGGTGACGCTGGTCGGTGCGATTTCGTACTTCTTCCTGCCGGTCAGCCAATATCCCGACATCGTTCCGCCGACCGTGACCGTGACCGCCGTCTATCCCGGCGCGTCCGCCGAGACGGTCGCCGACACGGTCGCCAATCCGATCGAGCAGGAAATAAACGGCGTCGACGGCATGCTCTATCAGTCGAGCGAGTCGACCGGCGACGGGCGGATGACGATCACCGTGACCTTCGCTCCCGGCACCGATCTCGACGAGGCGCAGGTGCTGGTCCAGAACCGCGTAGCAATCGCGGAAGCGCGACTGCCCGAAGAAGTTCAGCGGCTCGGCATCGTCACCCGCAAGACCACGCCCGACTTCCTCATGGTCGTCAATCTGATCTCGCCCGACGCCTCGCTCGACCGCGAATATATCTCGAACTATGCCCAGACCCGCATCAAGGACCGGCTCGCACGTCTCGATGGGGTCGGTGACGTCCAGATGTTCGGCCAGCGCGAACTCGCGATGCGCGTCTGGATCGATCCGGGACGCGCCGCCGCGCTGGGCTTGACCGGCAGCGACGTCGTGCGGGCCCTGCGCGCGCAGAACGTCCAGGTCGCGGCCGGCACGCTCGGCCAGCAGCCCAGCCCCGATTCCGCCTTCCAGCTCAATGTCGAGACGCAAGGGCGCTTCACCAGCCCGGCACAGTTCGGCGACGTGGTGATCCGCACGGACGAAATGGGCCGCCAGATCCGCGTCAGCGACGTTGCGCGGGTCGAGATCGGCGCCGCCGATTATGCCACCTCGGCCTATCTGAACGACATGGATTCGGTGATTTTGCCGGTCTTCCAGAAGCCGGGCTCCAACGCGCTCGACGCGGCGGAAGGCGTCAAGGCGACAATGGAGGAACTGTCGCGCGATTTTCCTCAGGGGCTCGAATATCGGATCGTCTACAATCCCACCGAATTCATCGCGCAGAGCATCGATGCCGTGCTCCACACCCTGCTCGAAGCGGTGGTCCTGGTTGTGCTGGTCATCATCGTGTTCCTGCAGAAAGCGCGCGCCTCGATCATCCCGGTACTGGCCATCCCCATTTCGCTGGTCGGCACCTTCGCGGTGCTGGCGATGCTGGGCTATTCGCTCAACAACCTGTCGCTGTTCGGGCTCGTCCTCGCCATCGGAATCGTGGTCGACGATGCGATCGTCGTGGTCGAGAACGTCGAACGCAATCTGGAGGCCGGGTACAGCCCGCTGGAGGCGGCGCGCCGGTCCATGGACGAGGTCGGCTCGGCGCTGGTCGCGATCGTGCTGGTCCTGTGCGCCGTGTTCGTGCCGACGCTGTTCATGGGCGGGCTGTCGGGCGAATTCTACAAGCAGTTCGCGGTCACGATCTCTGCCGCCACGGTGATCTCGCTGTTTGTATCGCTGACGCTGTCGCCTGCGCTCTCCGCGCTGCTGCTGAAGCCCCACCAACATCTGTCCGAGGACGCGCCGCGCTGGCGCAAGGCGCTCGATCGCGCGGGCGAGACGTTCAACGCCGGCTTCGCCCGTTTCAGCGATTGGTACGCGCGGCTGACCGGGCGGCTGGTGGCGATGCCCCGGCGCATGATGCTGGCCTATGCCGTGCTGATCGGGCTGACCGGGTTCACGCTGGCGTCCACACCAACCGGGTTCGTCCCGCAGCAGGACCAAGGGTATTTCGTCTCGGTCATCCAGCTTCCGCCTGGATCGGCGACGACCCGCACCGATGCGGTGATGAAGCAGGTCGCCGAGCGGGTCCTTCCCATCGAAGGTATCACCGGCGCGGTCATGCTTTCGGGCTTCGACGGGACCACCCAGACGCAGTCCGCCAGCTCCGCCGCCGCTTACTGGGTGCTCGACGAGTTCGAGAACCGACAAGGCAATGGCCGTTCGATCGACGAATTGATCGCCAAGGCGCAGGAGGCGACCGCCGACATCAACGAGGCGCGCCTGATGATCGTCAAGCCGCCCGTCATCCAGGGGATCGGCTCTGCCGGCGGCTTCCGCCTGATGCTCAAGGACAATTCGGGCCAGGGTTACCGGCAGATGCAGGAGGTGGCGAATGCCGTGATCGCGCAGGCCAACCAGCAGGACGGTCTGGCCGGTGTCTACACCTTCTTCGATACCGGCACGCCCCGGGTGAAGACCGATATCGATCGCGAAAAGGCCCAGATGCTGGGCGTCGCACCGAGCGACATCTTCGAGACCCTGTCGGTCTACTTGGGCAGCGCCTTCATCAACGACTTCAACCTGCTCGGCCGGACCTATCGGGTGACCGCACAGGCGGACGCCGCCTATCGCGACGATGTCAGCGATATCGGGAATCTCTATGCCCGTTCGGACAGCGGCGCGATGGTGCCGCTAGGGTCGCTTGCGACCATCACCGACACCACCGGCCCTTATCGAGTAAGCCGCTACAACCTGACGCCAGCGGTTGCCATCGATGGCGACACCGCGCCGACGAACTCGACGGGACAGTCGCTGGTCACGATGGAAAAGGTCGCGGCGCAGACCGTGCCGCAGGGCTATTCGACCGAATGGACCGGGATCGCGTACCAGCAGGCGAGTACCGGCAACACCGCAGTCTTTGTCTTCGGACTGGCGGTGCTGCTCGTCTTCCTGGTCCTGGCGGCGCAATACGAAAGCCTGATCATGCCCCTGGCGATCATCCTGATCGTGCCGATGTGCCTTCTCGCAGCGATGATCGGGGTCAATGTGATGGGTATGGACAACAACGTCCTCACCCAGATCGGCCTGGTCGTGCTCATCGCCCTGTCGGCCAAGAACGCGATCCTGATCGTCGAGTTCGCTCGCCAGGGCGAGACGCTACACGGCCTTTCGCCCGTCGATGCCGCGATCGAGGCGGCGCGCACCCGCCTGCGCCCGATCCTGATGACCAGCTTCGCCTTCATCCTCGGTTCGGTCCCCCTCGTCATCGCCACCGGCGCGGGCGCGGAGCTGCGCCAGGCACTGGGCACCGCGGTATGCTTCGGCATGCTGGGCGTGACCGGCTTCGGGCTCGTTTTTACCCCCACTTTCTATGTCGTCTGCCGCGCGCTCGGCGACCGGCTCGCATCGCTGCGCGGCGTCGGGCGCGGCGACGACGCAGGCCGCGCCGTCCAGCCCGCCGAATAGGATCGACGTTCATGACCATTCGCAACATCTTCCTTTCCGCCGTTTCCGCGCTGACCCTTGCGGGTTGCGCGGCGGGGCCGGACCACATCGCCTCCACCCCTCGCCCCGCTGTGGAAACCGGCCCCTTCCTTTCAGCAGAAGCCGATGTCGTCAGCCCCGCCCCGCTCCCCGACACTTGGTGGCGCCTTTATCGCGACCCTGTGCTCGACGGGCTGGTCGCCGACGCACTCGCCGCCAACACCGATATCCGGCAGTCGGTCGCCCGCATCGACCGCGCCCGTGCCGCACTGCGCGGGGCACGATCGGACCGCCTCCCGCAAGTGGGCTTGAGCGCATCGGCAGGCTATGGCCGGACGCCCGAAGCCCAGCCCGTGTTCGGCGCCGACCGCGACGGCGGTCAGTTCTCGATCGGAGCCGAGCTGGCGTACGAGGTCGATTTGTTCGGACGGGTGCGCAGCGGCGTGGCGGCGGCCCGCGGCGATGTCGCTGCCGCGCGCGCCGATGCCGAAGCCGTAAGGGTAATGGTCGTCGCCGACACGACCCGTGCCTATGCCGACGCTGCCAGCGCCGCGGCGCGGCTGCGGGTGGCGCATTCCATCGTCGACCTGCTCGAAGACAGCCTGCGGCTGACTCGGGTGAGGCACGATGCTGGCTACACCGATGGACTCGCGGTGGCGCGGATCGAAAGCCTGCTCGAACAACGCGCGGCAACGATCCCCGCGATCGAGGCACAGCGCCGCGCTGCCCTGTTCGCGCTTGCCACGCTGAC